>JAYSDS010000030.1:22542-52174 GCA_041914265.1 Roseomonas sp. | reverse complement strand
CTTTCGGTCTTTGCCGGGGTGAGATCCGCAGAGGGGCAAAGCCCTTCTCCGGAACGCGCGCCCCCTCTACCGCCGCCGCATGATCACCACCGGCACCAGCGCCGCCGCGCAGATCAGCGCCACGGCGAGGAAGCTGTCGCGAAAGGCCAGCATGCTCGCCTGCGACAGGATCATCTGGCCGAGGAAGTTCTCCGCCGCCGCCTGGCGATACGGCTCCGCGATGCCGTCCTGAGCCAGCAACCGCGACACCTCGTCCAGCAGGGCGCGCGTCGTCGGCTCCCCGGTCTGCGTATCCGTCAGCGCCTGGGCGTGGAACTGCGTGCGGCGTTCCAGGATGATCGCGAGCAGGTTCACCCCCATCGCGCCCCCGAATTGCCGCGCGAAATTCACCGCGCCCGACCCCTGCCCTACCCATTTCGGCGGCAGGGCGCGCAGCGCACCGGCATTCATGCTGGGCATCGCGAAACCGAAGCCGATGCGCCCGATCAGCATCCAGATCGCCAGCGTCCAATAGGGTGTATCCGTCCCGATGCCGTGCATCAGCAGCGACGACGTGCCGAACAGCAGCAGCCCCGCCCCGATCGGCATCCAGGGTGGAAAGCGGTCCGCGAGCCGCCCGCCGATCGGGAAGACCAGCACCATGGCCAGGCCCGCCGGCATCAGCAGCAACCCTGCCCGCGTCGCCGTGTAACCCTGCACCGTCTGCGCGAACAGCGGCACGAGATAGGTCGATCCGAACAACGCCGCGCCATAGACCAGCCCGACCGCCGCCGAACAGGCGAAAGCGCGCACGGTGAATAGCCGCGGATTCAGCATCGGCGCATCGCTGCGCAATTCCCACAGCACAAAGCCGGCCGCGGCGATGGCAGCGATGCCGAGTTCCACCATCACGCGGTTCGACCCCCAGCCCTCGCGCTGCCCGCTCGACAGGCCCGTGAGCAGCGCAAGCAGCGCAGTGACCAGCAGCACGAACCCCGGCCCGTCGAAACGTCGCCGCGGCCCGGCCTGCGAAGGCCCTGGCAGGAAGACGAGCCCCAACGCGAGCCCCAGCAATGCGAAGGGCACGCCGAGGAAGAACACGGCCCGCCAGCCCGCCTCATCCACGATCACCCCACCCACCGCGGGGCCGAGCGCGGGCGCCAGCACCACGCCGACGGCATAGAGCCCCATCGCCGCCCCGCGACGTTCGGCGGGAAAGACCTGGAAGATGATCTGCATGCCGAGCGGCTGGATCATGCCCGCCGCCGCGCCCTGCAGCACGCGGCCCGCGATCAGCACGCCCTCATTCGGCGCCGAGCCCGAGACGATGGAGCCGGCCACGAACAGCACGATCGCCGCGGCATAGGTCAACCGGCAGCCGAAGCTGTCCACCAGCCATCCGTTCAGCAGCATGGTGGACGTCACCGCCGCGAGGAAGGCCGTGGCGATGAGCTGCGCATGGTCCTGCCCGATGCCGAAGGCACCCATCACCTGCGGCAGCGCGACATTCACGATGGTCGCGGACAGGATCGTCGCGATGGTCCCGATCATCACCGCGAGGGTGACGAGGAAGCGATAGGACGCCCCCCAGCGGGCCCGGAGTTCCTCGATGCCCGGCCCCGCCAGCCGCCCTGGCCAGCCTGGCGCGGCGGCCGCCTCACTCACGCGCGGTGGCCTCCACCTCGACCATCATGCCCGGCCGCAGCAGCCCGTTGGACACGCCGGACGGCAGGGCGATGCGCACCGGCAGGCGCTGCGTGATCTTGGTGAAGTTGCCCGACGGGTTGGGGCTCGGCAGCAAGGCGAATTCGCTGGTCGCGGCGGTGCCGACGCGCTCGACCGTGCCATCGAAGGTCCGGCCGGGATAGGCATCGACATGCAGGCGTACCGGGGCTCCGGGGCGGAAGAAGCGGATCTCCGTCTCCCGCACGTTGGCCTCGACGCGTACGCCGCCCGGGTCGTGGATCAGCATCAGCCGCTGCCCGGCGGTGACATATTCGCCGCGATCGACGAAGACGCGCCCCACCGCGCCGTCGAAGGGCATGTGGATGGTGCGGTCGGCGATCTCCATCGCGATGCGGTCGCGCTGCGCGGTGAGCTCGCGCCGCTGCGGTTCCAGCGCATCGAGTTGCCGCTGCAGCACGGTCAGTTCCTCCCGCGCCGCGCCGGCGGTGGCGAGCTGCGCCTCGGCGCTGCGGATCTCGGCGGCGACGGACAGCACGCGCTGCGTCGCGGTCTCCAGCATCGCGCGGGTCTGTTCGTGCCGCTGCCGCGTGCCGGACCCGGTGCCGAGAAGCTGCCCCGCGCGCTGGAACTCGCCCTCGGCGAAGACGCGCTCCGCGACGGCGGCGGGCAGCGCGGTGCGGGCGGCCTCCAGCCGGGCATTCTGCGCTGCCTGCTGGCTTTCCGTCTGGCGGTCCACCATGGCGAGGCGCGCCCGCAATTCCGCCTCCCGCGCCCCGAGGCCGCCGAGCCGCGCCTCGGTCTCCCGCAGCGCGAGCTCGGCCTCCCGGCTGTCGATGCGCAGCACCACCGCGCCGGCGCCGACGCTGTCGCCGGCGATGACGTCGAGTTCGGTGATCCATCCCGGCAGGCGGGAGGACAGCGTGACCATGTCGGCGGCGATGCGCGCATCGTCCACGAAGACCGTGGTGAAGCGGCGATGCGCCCAGCCCGCCGCGCCGCCGATCACGGCCAGCAGCGCGGTGATCCCGACCGCGACGCGCAGCCGGCGGCGCCGGTCGGCGCGCGGCGGCGGCAGCGTGGCGGTCGGGCTGCTACTCGGCTGGCCGATGTCCATGGACGTTTTCCTCCTCGACCCGGGCCAGCCCGGCCGCGACGCGTTGCAGCACGGCCAGGCAAAGGGCGAGTTCCTCCTCGGGGATGCCGGCGAGGATCTCGGCGCGCACGCTGGCGGCCTCCTCCTCGATGCGCAGCACCACGGGGCGCGCCTTCTTGGTGAGATGGATGGTCTTGGCGCGGCGATCCTGCGGCGCCACGCGGCGTTCGACGAAATCCTGCGCTTCCAGCCAGTCGAGGGTGCGGACCAGGGTCGGGGCCTCGATGCGCAGCCGGGCGGCGAGCACGCCCTGGGTGATGCCGTCCCCGCGCCGGGCCAGGCTCAGCAGAACCAGCCACCGTGCCTCGGTCAGGCCGAAGGGGGCGATGCGCTGATCAAGCCTTGCCCGCCAGCGCCGGGCGATCTGGCTGATCGCGACGCCGAGCTGCCAGCGCGTCTGGGCGAGGCCTGAACCATCGGGCATGGCGGGGACGCTAGCAGGGCAATCCGATGGCGAATAGATAGGAGGCTAACGAAACCATCCGGCCCGCCCTGACGGCCGGGGGACCGCCGCGCCGGCGGTCCCCAAGGTCTACCGGGTCGGCAGGCCCGGCATCGCACCGGCCCGGGGCACGGCTCGCACCGACATGGCCGGCAGGCTGACAAGGACGACGCCGATGCCGGAGGCAACCACTGCGGCTGCCGTCAGCGTATCGGGCACCTCGCCGAGCAGGGCGAAGCCGGCGATGCAGGCCATCCCCGGGCTGAGGCTGCCGAAGGCCGCGGCCTGCGACGCGCCCAGCCGGCGCACCGCGGCGGCGAAGGCGACCGGCGCCAGCACGCCGGAGGCCATGCCTTGGAATGCGGCCTGCGCCATCACCTCGGGGAAGGGCGCCATCGGCATGCCCGACCCCATGCTCAGCAGATAGGCCGGGCCGATCGACAGCACCGACCCGGCGCTGACGAAGGCGGCCGCCTCCCACGGCCCGAGGCCGCTGCGCCGCAGCGCGATCGTGTAGCCAGCGCCCAGCAGCGCCGCGCCGAGCAGCAGCAGGTAGCCCGGCCACCGCCCTTCCGCGCCGGTGACGATGGCGGGTGCGACGACCGCCGCCACCGCAGCCCCGATGATCACGAGCCCCGCGATCCGCGCGCCGCCGAAGCGCTCCCCGAGAAAGCCGGAGACGAGCGCGACGCAGAGCGGCACGGTGCCGGGCAGCAGGGCACCGGCCTCGGCGGCCCCGGCGATGGCGAGGCCGCTGCCCGCGGCCAGCACGAAGGGCGCGCCGCCGCCGGCCAGCAGCATCAGAAGCTGCCAGGCCGCGACGCGGCGCAGCCGCGGCCAGGCACGGATGAGCACCGGCAGCAGGATCGCCGCCGGACCCGCGAAGCGCAGCATCGCGATGTCCGTGGGCGTGAGCGGCGCATCGCCCGACACGCCGAGCCGGGTGACGGCGAGCGCGCCACCCCAGATCGCCGATGCCGAGAACCCGGCCAGGATGCCGAGCGAGGAAGGAGCGGTCATCATCAGGGTGCCTCCGGTCATGCCGGTGGCGGGCGACGCGCCTGCGTCAGCCCCGCCACCAGGGCTTGGCGGCTTCCGCCGCGGCGATGTTCCGCGTGATCCCGATGTCCTTGAGGAGCCGGGCATCCATCTCGAGCAGCAGCTTCCGGCCGCGGGCGCGCTCCCGCATGCGAGCGAAGCCGTCGATGATGTTTCCGATGGTCGTCATGGCGGGCGTTCCTTGCGTCGTGGTCGGCGGCGCGATTGCCGCGACCAGCGATTCTTGCGGCGGGAACGCGCGTGCCGCTTGAGCCCGGCCTGACGGGGCGATGGAGATTTCCTTGCGGTTTCGCCGCATCGCGTGATCTGCCGCACTCGACTGTTGAGCGCGGACAGGTCAGTGAGGATACTGCGGCATCAGGCTGGGCTTCCGCCTCCGCTCGCGACGCGGGGCATCATCGCCGCTCAACGCCATCGGGACCGGGAGGACACGGATGCCTCTCACCTTCACCAGGCATGAGGTCGATCTGCGCCGGCAGGAGTTGCGCCGCGACGGGCGCCGCGTGCATGTCGAACCGCAGGTCTTCGACCTCCTGGTTCATCTGCTGCGCCATCGCGACCGCGTGGTCAGCAAAGACGAGCTGCTCGACACGATCTGGGGCGGGCGCATCGTCTCCGAGGCGGCGCTGAGCAGCCGCATCAACGCCGCGCGCAAGGCCGTCGGCGACGATGGCGAACGGCAGGTGCTGATCAAGACCATCCACAAGCGCGGCTTCCGCTTCGTGGGCGAGGTGGCGGAGAGTGCGGAGGAGGACATCGTCGAGGCGCCCCCCGCGCCGTTGCCGGAAGCAGCACCCATGGCCGCCACCTCGGGCCATCCTTCGGTCGTCGTGCTGCCTTTCGCCAACCTCTCCTCCGAGCCCGACAGCGACTATTTCAGCTATGGCCTGACCGAGGACGTGATCCGCCTGCTCGCGCGCCATCGCTGGATGGATGTGCTGAGCCGCCACACCGCCGCCGCCTTCCGCGGCAGGGAGGTGGATGCGCGCGAGATCGGCGCGGCCTTCGGCGTCCGCTACCTGGTGCATGGCAGCGTCGCCAGGCATGGCGACCGGCTGCGGCTCGCCGCCGACCTGGTGAGCGCGGAGACCGGAACGCATCTCTGGTCCGAGACCTATGACATCGCACTGGCCGATGTGCTCGAGGTGCAGCGGACGATGGCCGAGCAGATCGCCGCCGCGATCGAGCCGGAGCTTGCGCGGCTCGAACGCGAAGCCGCGGTGCGCCGGCCGCCGACCAACCTCGGCGCCTGGGACTGCTAC
Organism: Roseomonas sp.; assembly: GCA_041914265.1. GTDB lineage: Bacteria > Pseudomonadota > Alphaproteobacteria > Acetobacterales > Acetobacteraceae > Neoroseomonas. The sequence continues at coordinate 46,593 of JAYSDS010000030.1, read as the reverse complement.
CAGCGCGGGCTCTTCTACCTCTGGGGCTTCACCGAGCCGGGCATGAAGGAGGCGGAGGCGATGTTCCGTCGCGCCATCGCGCTCGACCCCGGCTTCGCGCGCGCCCATGGCGCCCTCGCCTATGTGCTGCTGCAGGAGACGGTGGTCAGCGAACGCGAGGAGCGCGTGCCGCTGATCGAGGAAGCGCTGCGGCTCAGCCGCAACGCGGTGGCGCTCGATGACCAGGATTGCATGAATCTCTGCGTCCTCGGCCGGGTGCATGCCTTTCGCCACGATTATGACGAGGCGATCGCGCTGCTCGAACAGTCGGTGACGCTCAATCCCAGCTTCGCCCAGGCGCATTTCGCGCTCGGCTGCACCATGGTCTGGAGCGGCCGGGCGCGCGAGGGCATGGCGCATGTGGACCGCGCGGCGGAACTCAGTCCGCGCGATCCGCACCTGTCGAGCTTCCATGCGGCGCGCGCCTTCGCACATATCTGCCTCGGCGAGTATGCCGAAGCCATCGAGTTCGGCCGCCGCGCGACGCGGGTATCGAATGCGAAGGCATGGCCCTACCTCATGCTCGTGGCGGCGCTGGGCCTGTCGGGCCGGATCGAGGAAGCGCGGCGCGGCCTGGCCCGGCTCATCGAGAAGGCACCGGGCTATACCCTCGCGACGGCACGCTCGGACTTCTTCTTCTGCGCCGACCAGGCGATCGTGGAGCGCTGCCTGGACGGCTTGCGGCGGGCGGGCCTCGACTGACCGGCGCCCGTCGCGGCCTGTCGTCAGGATGGCGGAAAGAGGCGCGCGAGCTCGTCCTTCCAGCTCAACGGTTCCTCCGCGGGAGGATCGGGCGCGACCGCGACGACCACATCGCGCAGCGGCGCGGTCCAGGTGACGGCGGTGCCGGTCAGGCAATCCTCACCCGCCGCGTTGCGCACCGTGGTGACGAGGGTGCAGATCGGCTTGTCGTCGCGCACCGTGGCGACCTCGACCCGCGCGATGATTTCCTCGCCCACGCGCACCGCCTTCACGAAGCGCCATTCGACACCGAGGAAGACCGTGCCGGGGCCGGGTAGCTGCTCCGCCACCACGGCGTTGAGCAGCCCCGAGGTGACGCCGCCCTGAACGATGAGACCGCCGAAGGCCGAGCCCGCCGCCAGCGCCCTGTCGTAGTGCAACGGGTTGCGGTCCCCGGTGATGGCGGTGAAGGCCTCGACATCGGCCATGGAGGTGCGGCGCCGGCGCTCGGCGGCCTGGCCCTGCCGCGGTCGGCCGGCGATCGTGCTGGTCCATGGGTCGTTCATGGCACCGTCTCCTCCGCCAGGGCGGCCACTTCGCGCTTCATCGCCGCGTTGAGCCGGAGATGCAGCGCCTTGGCCTGCTCCAGGGTCCAACCATAGCCCGCGATCTCGTCGGTGACACGGAACAGCGGGAGCAGGAGGTCGTCGCGCCGGGCGGCGAAGCGCGCGAAGGCGGCGTCGCTGCCCTCGGCCGCGGCATCGGCCAGCAACGACGCATCGCGCAGCGCATCGGTGATCCCATGCGCCGTGATCGGATCCTTGAAGCAGCCGGCATCGCCGATCAGCGCCCAGCCCGGCCCGGCCGCCTGGCGCAGGAAGCCCCGCCGCCCGGCGAAGACCATCGGCGGCCCGTCGGGCGCGATGCCGGCCAGCTCCCCGGCCAGCGCGGGCGACACCGCCGCGACGATGCGCCGGAGCGCGAGGAGGCGGTTGCCGCGCAGCGCCTCCTCGAAGCGATCCGGCGGGACGGAGGCGAAGACGCAATGCCGCCCCGCATTGGTCGGGATGCGCCCGGCACTCGCGCCCGGGGCATAGTGCCAATGCGTCCCGGTATCGGCGAGGCCGGGGATATAGGCATAGACCACGGCGGCGGCATGGCGCGCCGGCTCATTCACCCGCGCCTCGACAAGCCGCGCGACCGTCGAGCCGGCGCCATCGGCACCGACGACGAGATCGGCGGCGACGGCATATTCACGCCCCGTCCCGTCCACCATCACAGCGCCGCCGACGCGGCCGCCGCCGTCGCGCAGCAGGCCGGTCACGGTATGGTGGTGGCGGATCTCGGCGCCGACTTCCCGCGCGCCGTCGACCAGCGTCGAATCAAGCAGCGTCCGCCGCGGCGCATAGAGCGCATCCACGCCCTCGCCGGGGCGAAGCGCGACGGCGATGGCCTCGGCGCCGTAGTGGAAGGTCGTGCGGCGGATCGGCGGCGTGCCGGCCTCGATCAACCGCGGCAGCATGCCCCAGCGCGCCAGCAGCATCACCCCCGCCCGCATCAGCGCATGGGTCGAGAGCGTGTCCGTCCCGTAGCCGCCGCGATCGACGACCAGGACGCGCATGCCGCGCCGCGCCATCAGCATGGCCGCCGCGGCCCCGGCGCAGCGCGCGCCGACCACCAGGGCATCGTATCGTTCCAGCGGCCTCATGGCCGGTCTCCTTGTCGTCAGGCCGCCAGGCGGCCGCAGGTGGCGAGATGGGCGAGCACTTCCCCCGCCAGGTGCTCGGCATCCCCGCCGACCCCGTCGAGGAAGTTCGAGTTGCGCCGGCGCAGGAAGCGCAGGCCGAGCACGAAAAGGCCCGGTGCGGGCGTCACGCCGCCGCGGTGGCGGATCTCGCCCTCCGCATCGAGCACCGGCACGCGCAGCCACGCGTAGTCGCGCCGGAATCCCGTGGCCCAGACGACGCTGCGGATGCCTTCCGCGGCGAGGTCGACGACCGGTGGCGAGGGCGGCGGATCGGGCAGCGGCGGCGGCACGGCTTCCGCCGGTGCGCCCGCCGCATCGGCCACGGTGCCGAGACGGGCGAGCAGCCGATCGAGCCTGCGCTGCGCGGCGCCGATGGTCTCGGCGAGGTCGTCGCGCAGCATCACGCGCGACCCCGCGATATCGTCCACGCGCCCGACGAGACGCACGCCGAGCGCCTGCAGCGATCCGAGGTCGAGGCTCGCATGATCGGGCCGGCCGACCAGTTGCAGCGAAGGCTGCCGGCGCGCGGCGTCAAGGTCGTGCACGTCCTCTGCGCGCTCGCCGAGCACGCCGGCGCGGTCCATCCAGTCGAGGATGTCGCGCCCGCGCCAGCGCCGCGGCAGCCGCGTGTGGCGGCCGACGGCCAATGTCACCGGCCGGCCGGAGCGATGGATCTCCTCGGCGATCTGCACGCCGGAGGCGGAGGCGCCCACCACCAGCACGCCGCCCGGCGGGAGCCGGCGCGGATTGCGGTAGTCCGAGGGCGTGACCTGCTGGATCGCCCCGGGCAGCCGCGCCGCCATGGCCGGGACGTATGGCAGGCCGCATTGCCCCGTCGCGATGACGACGCTGCGCGCGGCGAGACCACCGGCCGAGGTCTCCAGCCGATAACCGGCCGGCGTGCGGCAGAGCGCCCGCACCGCGACGCCGGTCTCAACCGGCACGCCCCCACCATAGGCTTCGAGATGCGCGATCAGCTCGGGCATCGTCATGAAGCCCTCGGGATCGTCGCCGCGATAGGACCAGCCCGGCAGGCGGCTCATCCAGTTCGGGGTGAGGAGGCGGAGGCTGTCCCAGCGCTCGCTGCGCCAGCGCTCGGCGACACGGCCGCGCTCGAGCACGAGATGCGCGATGCCGCGCGCCGCCAGGCAATGGCTCATGGCAAGCCCGGCCTGGCCGGCGCCGATGACGATGGCGTCGGTGCTCCGCATGGCATCCTCCACGGGGCGGAAGGGGCCGGCGGGTGGCGCCCGCCGGCCTGGCGCGGTCAGGCCTCCACGGTGATGGAGACCGGCAGGCCGTTGGTCATGATGTCGAAGACGGCGGAGCGGGCCTGCGCCTGCGCGACGATGGCCTTCAGCGTCTCGGGCGGCGCGTCGCCCGCGACCTTGAAGCTCACGCGCACGGCGCTGAAGCCGTTGCGCACCTCATCGGAAAGACCAAGGATGCCGCGCAGGTCGATATCGCCTTCGACCGACGCCTCGACGCTGTGCAGCGCGACGCCGCGCACGGCGGCGATGTTGGCGATGCCCGCGGTGAGGCAGCCGGCGAGGCCGTGCAGGATCCATTCGACCGGCGTCGGGCCTTCATCCTCCCCGCAGAGCACCGCGGGGTGATCGGTATGCGCGAGGGTCGCGGCCTTATGCGCATGATCCCCGCCGGCGCCCGAGAAGCCGAGCATGGTGCCCTGCATGTGCGTGCCGGACTTCCATTGCCCATGGGCGCGGAACTGGAACTTGGCGAGCTGCGGCTGCCCGGCGACCACGCCGATGGTGGCGAGCAGCGCGGGCGTGTTCACGCCGTTCAGCGGCGGCTTCTCCTTCCTGCTGGCGGGAGCGGCGGCTTCGGCGGTGGCGGTGACGGCATTCATGGTCGATCTCCTGTGCTGCGCCGCCGGCGGGCGGCGCCGCGCGGCCGATGGGCCCTTCCTGCGATGCGTGCCGGCCAGGTGGCGAAGACGCGCCGCGAAGGTGAGCCAACCCTAGGCAGCGCCGGGCAGGCAGGCTTGGAGATCGCCTTGAGGAAACCTTGTCTTGTCGTGGTCGTTTCGCGCGGCACCCGGCAGCGATGCGATGGCTGGCGCGGCCGATGGCGTCATCGCGCGCCCGCCGCCGCGCGGCACGCGACGTCGCGACCCCTGACCGTGACCGGCAGCACAAGCAGCCGTTGCCGGCGATATGGAACAGCAACACAGGCACCCCATTGCTGCGCCGCCAGGCCCGGGCGGGCTGAACAGCAATGCAGGACAAGGTGTCATGGCGATCTATTTCGATACCATTCTCTACGGTCGGAACGAGAAGTACGCGCTCAACCACATCGACGGCGAAGGCGTCCTGTACACGATTGGTGCCAGCGGGTCCGCCGGCGCCGACCTCATCGAGAAAGAGCAGAACCTGAACGGCCCTCATGGCACCTGGATTCCAGGCTATGGCGACTTCTACTACGACATCGGCTGGGCCATCGACGGCGGCTACGGCAACGACACGATTTCGGGCAATGACGAGCCCGATTGGCTGTACGGCAACGAGGGCGACGACGTCCTGAAAGGTCTCGAGGAGCGTGATCTCCTCGAAGGCGGCGCGGGCAACGACAAGCTCTACGGCGGCGACGACGACGACCTTCTCGATGGCGGCGAGGGCAACGACTACCTCGATGGTGGCGCCGGCAAGGACGAGATGCATGGCGGCTACGGCAACGACTCCTACCGTATCCGCGAGGGTGATGCCGATACGGTCGTCGAGGGCGTCGATGGCGGGATCGACACCGTCTATCTCGCCGGTAACAGCCACACGCTCGCCACGAATGTCGAGCGCCTCGTGCTCGATGCCGGCTGGAGCCAGGCCGCCAGGCTGACCGGCAATGCCAGCGACAACGAGATCCTCGGCGCGGACGGCGCGGACAGCCTCCATGGCGAGGCCGGTTCGGACCTGCTGCGCGGCGGCGCCGGCCATGACTGGCTGTATGGTGGCGCGGACGCCGACACGCTCTTCGGCGGCACCGGTGCGGATGTGCTGTTCGGCGATGCGGGCGAGGACTACCTCGACGGCGAGGCCGGTGCCGACACGATGAAGGGTGGGGCCGGCAACGACACCTACGTGGTCTCCGACACATCCGACGTGGTGATCGAATTCGCCAACCACGGCATCGACACGGTGCAGAGCCTGCTGCAGTCCACCACCCTCTCGGCCAACGTCGAGAACCTCTGGATCATCGGCACCGGCACGAGCGAAGGCTTCGGCAATGCGCTCGACAACGGGATGACCGGCAATGCCTGGAACAACTACCTCGATGGCGGCGCCGGCAACGACGTGATCTCCGGCGAGTTCGGCAACGACACGCTCAATGGCGGCGAGGGCAATGACGAGCTGTCGGGCGGCTACAACAACGACGTCCTGCATGGCGATGCCGGCAACGACCTGGTCGATGGCGGCGAGGGTACGGATTTCGTCCATGGCGACGCCGGCAACGACACGGTCCTCGGCGGCGGCGGCAACGACTTCCTCTATGGCGGCGATGGCAACGACGTGCTGCGCGGCGGCGACGGGAATGACCTGATCCGCGGCCAGGCCGGCGCGGACCGGCTCCATGGCGATGCCGGTGCGGACCGCTTCATCTTCAGCAGCACGCAGGAAACCGCGGTGGGCAGCTTCGACCGGATCATGGATTTCGTCCGGGGCCAGGACAAGATCGACCTCTCCGGGATCGACGCGGAGATGGGCGCCGCCGGCAACCAGGCCTTCCACTTCACCGGCAGCCAGCCCTTCTTCGGCAGCGAGGGCGATCTGTGGACCCGGGCCACGCTGATCGGATCGATGGTCGAAGGCGATGTGAACGGCGACGGGGCGGCGGATTTCGCGATCCTCGTGACCGGCGTCTGGGACCTCGCCGCCTCCGACTTCGTGCTCTGATCCGGCGCATCATCGGGGCGTCCGGGCCTCTCGCGGGCCCGGACATGACGCGCAGCGGCGCGCCCGGCCGCTCACGGCACGCGCCGCTTGCCCCTGATGCCCAGGACGGCGTCGGGCGGTCCGGCGGCGGCGATGCGCCCCTCCTGCACCAGGACCACGTGATCGGCCGTCTGCGCCGTCTCCAGCCGATGCGTGATCAGCAGCAGCGTCCGTCCCGCGAAGATCCGCCGCAGATTGGCGCGGATCCCGTCCTCGAGTTCCGCGTCCAGGGCGTTGGTCGCCTCGTCGAGGATCAGGATGCCCGGATCGCGCAGCACAGCCCGCGCGATGCCGATGCGCTGCCGCTGGCCGCCGGACAGGTTCAGCCCCTGCTGGCCGATCCAGCTCTCGAAACCCTCGGGCTGCGCCTCGATGAAGTCGAGCGCCCCCGCCGCGGCGGCGGCGGCACGCAGGTCCGCCGCATGCGCCCCGGGCCGCGACATGCGGATATTGTCCGCGATCGTGCCCTCGACCAGTTCGACATCCTGCCCGGCGACGGCGAGGCGCGTGAGCCATTGCGTGCGCGAGAGCTGCCCCAGCGGCACCCCGTCGATGAGGATGCGGCCGCTGCCGGGTTCGTAGAGCCGGATCAGCAGGTTCACGATCGTCGTCTTGCCGGCGCCGCTCGGGCCGACGATGGCCGTGACGCGCCCGGCCGGAATGGCGAAGCCCGCACGCAACAGCGCCGGGCGCGCGGTCCCGCCATGGGTGAAGCTGACCTGCTCGAAACGGATGGCCTCGCGCAGGCCGCTGAAGGGCTCGCCCGTCGTTGGTGCCGCTCCGCTCTGTTCGGGCGCGTCCAGCATGGCGAGCACCTCGCGCATCTCGGGCTCGAGCTGCGCGAGGTGCAGAAGATGGCCCTCCAGCTCCCGCATGTGCGGCTGCAGGCGATACAGCAACGCGACGCAGGCGAGGGTGGTGGCGAAGGGCGTGCCGATCGCCTGCGCCACCGCGAGGATCAAGCAGAGCAGCGCGAAATAGCCGATCTCGGTCGCCGGGTTGATCGCCGCGTACAGCCGTTCGAGCGAGAAGCCCGTGGCGCGCGACGCGGCGGAGTGGCGTTCGAACGCCGCCTGGTACCGGTCCTCCTGTGCGAAGGCGCGGATCGTCCGCAGCCCCTGCAGCACGACCAGCGTCCGCGCGGCGAGGTCCTGGTTGATGTCCCGGCTGCGCGCGCCGAGCCGCCGGGCGCGATCCGCGAGCAGGTGCAGGGCGAGGAAGAGCAGCACCGAACCCGCCGCGGCGACGGCTGTCAGCGGCCAGGACAGGGCCAGCAGGAAGGCGCCGAAGACCAGGATCGAACAGACGTTGATGAGCACGCGCGTGCCCGACATGCAGGCCTCCGCGACCGACCAGGAGGAGGTCGCGAGCAGGTTCAGCAGGTCGCCCTGGTCGTGGCGGCGGATCTCGGCATAGGGCCGCATCAGCAGCTGGCGGTGCAGTCCGTTGCGCACCGTCTCGCTGAGGCTGTGGCGGACGCCCGAGGCGACGAGGCCATAGGCGAGGCCCAGCCCGGCCTTGAGCGCGATGAGCAGGAAGATGCCCGCGGCGATCGCGACGATGCCCGCGCCATCGGAACCGGCATGCGCCGCGGCCGCGGAGAACAGCCGGTCGAGCGGCCAACCCGCGATCGGCGCCGTGCCGTCGCCGATCGCCGCATAGAGGAAGACCACGACGAGGGTGATGCCGAGGGTTTCCGCGAGCGAGGCGGCAAGGCCCAGGGCGACGAGCGTCGGTGCCGCCCAGGCCTGCGGCGCCGCCAGGCGGAGCAGCCGCCGCACTTCGTCGGCGCCAAGCCGGCGACGGCCCTGGGCCTGCTCCGATGCGGCCGGCCCCCTGCCCGTCATTCGAACGCACCCACCGGGAAGCGCGGCGGCAGCGCCGCCGGCACCGCGGCCCGGCCATGCGGTGCGCCCATCCGCCGCGCGGACCGCTTCGCCATGTTGAGCGTCATCTCGCCGGCGACGCCGAGGGCCTCCCGCAGCAGCCGCGCGACGCTGCGGCCCGAGAGCGGCCGGGACAAGGCCAGGCAATCGCCGATGCGCCGCGACCACAGCGCGCGACGCAGCAGCCAGGTCGCGGCGAAATCCTCGCCGGACTCGATGTCCGCCAGCAGCCCCGGATGGCGGATGCGCAGCTCCGCCGCGACCAGGCGCCAGGACCGATACATCTGCTGCAGGTCACGCGACATGGTCTCGGCATTCTGGCGATAGCCGGTGAGGAACTCCGGCACCACGGCCACGCGGTGGCGGGCGGCGATGCCGCAATAGAGCAGCAGGTCCTCGCAGCCCTGGGCGCCGCGCGCACGCAGCGTCGCGTCGTAGCCGCCCGCCTCCAGCACCGCGGCGCGGCGCATCAGCGCGGCGCTGCCATTGCCGACGAGGTTGCCGCGGCACATGCGCGCGAGCACGTCGCCCTCATCGGTGGACCGGTCGCCGAACCCCACGATCCGGCTTTCGGCATCGATCAGTGCCGACCAGGTGTAGACCAGCGCGACGGCCGGGCCGCCGCAGCGCATCGCGGCAAGCTGCCGCTCGATCTTGTCCACCGCCCAGAGGTCGTCGGCATCCACCGGCGCGACCAGGGCGGCGCGCGCCTCGGCCACGCCACGGTTGCGCGCCGCGGCGACGCCGGCATTGGCCTGGCGCACCAGACGCACGCGCGGGTCCGCGGCGGCATGGGCCAGGACGATGTCGGGCGTGCCGTCGCGGGAACCGTCATCGACGACCAGGATCTCCAGCGCGCGATGGGTCTGCGCGCGGACGCTGCGCAGCGTCTCGTCCAGCGTCGCCGCCGCGTTGTAGGCCGGGATGACAGCGGTCACCGGCGTCCGGGCATCGAAATCACTCATCGGGCCTGCCCCAGCGCGGCGGCGAAATCGTCGAGTTCCCAATCGCCCGCCACGTCGAGCCGCGGCAGCATCAGCGGCGGATCCCCGAGCCGAACCGGCGCCGCGCGGGTGGAGAAGCCGACATGGTAGCCCAGGCCCGCGGCAAGCCTGGCGAAGCGTTCGTCGAGCGCGCCATAGGGCGCGGCGAAAGTCCGCACCTCGCGGCCGAGCTGCGCCTCGAGCACGGCACGCGAGCGCGCGAGCTCCTCGGCCAGCACGACGCTGGGCAGGCCGAGCCCATCGACGTGATGGGCGAGATGGCTGCCGAAGCCCGCACCCTCCCGCGCCAGCGCCACGATGTCGTCCCAGCCGAGCAGCGGCGCCGGCTCCCCGTAACCCGCATCCCAGTGGGCGGCTGAGCCCACGAGGTCGGTCGGGACGAAGACCTCGGCCGTGAAGTCGTGCATGCGCAGGATGGGCCAGGCGGCCTCGCGGAAGTCCCGGTAGCCGTCGTCGAAGGTGATGAGCACCGGCCGGCCCGGCACCGGCTGCCGCGCATCCATGAACCAGCGCAGCTCGGCCGGGGTGATGGCGTGGTAGCCGCGCCGGCGCAGCAGGCGGAGCTGCGCCTCGAACCGTGCCGGGGAGACGCGGAAGCGCGCGAGGGCGGGCGGACCATTCTCCGCGATGCGGTGGTACATCAGCACCGGGATGGCCTGCGCGGCCTCCGTGCGCCGGACGATGCTGCGTCGCGCCTCGGCCCCGTCCCAGACGACCTGGCGCGCCACGTCCGGCGTCAGGGTTGCAGTCAGCGGCAGCATCACGGCCGTAGCGGCTGGCGATGGCGCGTCGTCGGCGCGGCGGAAGCGGTCGATGCGATAGAGCGCGGTCTCGATCGCGCCATCGGGCACGAGGCCCGGTGTCGCGGCGAAGATGCGGGCGATGGTGGCCGCGCCGAAGGGATGATCCCAGTCGAAGCCGGTGCGCTCGGGGTCCTCCGACAGCACGAAGGCATGCGCGGTCAGCAGGTGCCCGCCCGGCGCCAGCGCATCGCGGATGCGCAGGGCCAGCGCCCGCAGCGCCGCCTCGTCGGGCAAGTAGTAGAGGACTTCGGAGCAGACGATCAGCTCCTGGTCGCCCGGCAGCGGATCCGCCTCCAGGTCGAGCCGGCGGAAACTGACGGAGGGCAGGTCCTTGCAGCGCTCCGCGGCGCGCGCGAGCGCCCGCGCGGCGATGTCCGTGGCGAGCAGCGCGCCGACGCGCGGCGCCAGCATGCGCGTGAAGCGCCCTTCGGCGCAGGCCAGTTCCAGGGCGCGGCCGATCGGCGTTGTCGGCAGCAGGTCGAGCGTGCGGCGATACTTCTCGCTTTCGTAGTCGGAGCCGTAATCCCAGGGGTCCGTTGTCTCGAACAGCGCTTCCCAATAGGCCCGGCGATCGGTCGCATCCCAGGCGGCGGCGCGGCCCGCTCCGGGGATCGCGGCGCCGGCGGGGGCATCCGGCCGGGCGGTGGCGTCGCGTCGCGCGCGACCCAGAATGGCGGCGCGCATCGGCCCGTCATGCGTCGCGCCCGGCGGCGGCCCGGCAGCATCCAGCAGCGCCGTGGCAAGCGCCGTCCGGGCGATCCCCCGCCAGCGTGGTTGCCGCGGCGAGCGGCGCACGAGATCGGCGGCGGCACCGAGCACGGGGCGCGCGGCGGCCAGGGCGGCGCGCGCCCAGACCGCGGGGCGGCGCGCCGCGCCCGAACGGCGCCACACCGCACCGAGCCAGAGTTCCTCGATGGCCAGCGCCATGACCTCGCGCGCGGCGAGAGGTCCGAGCAGGGGCAGTTCGACCGTGCGCAGATCCTCCTGCCCGTCGCAGAACCGCAGCAGCGCGAGGTCGACGCCCGGTGCGGGCATCACCGGGCCGATGCGGCGCAGGTCGATCCGCGCGCCCATGGTAAGGCGCAACTGCACCGGCTCCACGAGGTCGCAGGCGGTCAGCACGCGCAGTTCGATCGCATAGGCCAGCCGCCGCGCCAGGCCGGGCCTGCCGGCATCCTCGAGCCAGCCGAGCAGCGCGGCGAGCCGGTCGGCCAGCGCCTCCCAGCCGCGCGCCAGCCCGGGCAGCGTGCGCGCTGCCCCGGCGACGAGCCCATCCAGCAGCGTGTCCCGCAGCGCGTCCGGATCATCGCCCGGGCACACGGGAAAGCCGGCTTCCGCGAGCAGGGGAATGCCGTCGCGCCCCGCCCCGATCTCGGCGGCCGCGCACCAGACCGCCAGGTAGGATGCCGGCTCCTCCCAGGCCTGTTCCTGCTCGCCATGGGCCTGGAAGGTGCGGCGGAGCACCACCACCCCGTCCTCGAGCAGGCGGCGATGCCGATGCGACAGGGAATCCGGGCGCATGCGGTAGAAGGCCAGGGGCTCGGGCGTGCCGACGAAGCGCGCGCCGGACAGTGCGACGCGGTGCCACAGATCCCAATCCTCGCAGATCGGCAGGGAGGCATCGAAGCCGCCCAGCGCCTGCACCACGCCGCGATCCACCAGCACCGCATGGATGGCGGTGCCGGGACGATGCCGGAAGGCCCGGACGGGATCCGCGGCAATGTCCGCCCGCCAGGTCGGCTGCCCCAGATCACCATCCGGCGCGACGCGACGGAAACCGCAATAGGCCGCGCTCGCCTCAGGCGCCTCCGTGAGCAGGCCCAGCAGCCGTTCGAGATGCGTGGGCGCGATCCAGTCATCGGCATCGAGGAACAGCAGACGCCGGCCGCGCGCGAGGTCGATCCCCGCATTGCGCGCGGCGGCGGCCGACCCGGCGCGGATGCGCAGCAGCCGGATGCGCGGATCGCGGTCGGCGCGGTCCTGCGCGATGCGCGCGGTGTCGTCGGACGATCCGTCGTCGACGATGATGGCTTCCCAGGCCCCGACGGTCTGCGCGTGCAGGCTGTCGAGCGTCGCGTCGAGCGTCGCCGCGGCATCCCGCGCGGGAATGATGGCCGAGACCGCGGGCGCGGCAGGAAGCGCGTTCATCGGGGCCCGGCCGACGCGCCCGGCCGGGGGGTCCGCAGGTAGAACAGCAGCCCGGAGAAGAAGCCGCGCGTCTCCTCCGCCAGCGTCAGGTCGCGCTCGGAGGCGCCGCGCAGCAGGCGGCGGATGTAGCGCCGGCCGTACCAGGCAGGCAGGGTCATCAGGGCGCGCCGCAGATTGCCGAGATTGCCGCTGCGTTCATACTGCACCATCAGCGCGGCGGCATGGCCGCGCATATAGGCGTGGATCTGCCGGGAAAGCCCGGCCAGGTCGCGCCGGTGGTAGTGGAAAGCGACCGCCGCCGGTTCATAGCGACAGACGCCGCCATGGGTCAGCACGCGATGCCAGTATTCGGAATCGCCAGAACAACCCGCCGCCCCGACATCGAGGCGCTCATCGAACAGCCCCACCCGGTCGAAGATCTCCCGGCGGAAGGCCATGCTGGCGCCCGCGCCGATCTCCCAGGCCGGACAGCCCCACCTGCGGTCGGTGCGGAAGAAGTCCGGACCGAAATCGATCGGCCGATAGCCGCGGCCGAAGCTCCAATAGCGCTCGAAATGGCGCTGGGCGGGCGTTTCCAGCTCCGCCGGCAGCACCAGCCCCGTGACGGCCATGATCCGGTCGTCGTCGAAGGCGGCGACCATGCGTTCGAGCCAGCGGGGATGCAGGCGCACATCGTCGTCGGTGTAAGCGATGATGTCGCCGGTCGCCGCGGCCACGCCACGGTTGCGGGCAATGTCAAGGCCGGGCCGGTCCTCCCGCACATAATCCACGCCGGCGGCCTCGGCGACCTCACGCGTGCGGCCGCCGTCGCGCGACGCGTTGTCCACCACGACGATCTGGTCCGGCGCGCGGCTCTGCCGCGGCAGCGAGGCGAGGCAACGCGCCAGGTCCGTCGCCCGGTCACGCGTGCAGATCACCACGGTTGTCCGGCGGCCATCTGCCGGGCGGCCCGAGGTCTCCAGTGCCGTCGCCGTCGTGGCGCGGGCGAGGATGTCGGCCGGCACGCGCCCTTCCAGGAAGGCCGCGAGCGTCGCAACGCCCCGCGCATCCCGGCCGAAGGCCTGGCCTACCGGCCAGTCCCCGTGCCACAGCACGAGGAACTCCTCCGCCCCCGCCGGCGCCGCCGCCATGGCTGCCGGACAGGCGAGGTCGACATGCCTGATCGTCAAAGAGCCGGCAGTGCCGCGATCGGCCATTCCGACCTCCTGCCGCCGGACACGGCCGCGTCGAGCTCGTCGCGGAACCAGGCGATGGTGCGGATGATCCCGTCCTCATAGGGCACGCGGCACCGCCAGCCGGGCAGCACGCACCGCGCCAGCGTCAGGTCCGGGCGCCGGTTGGTCGGGTCCTGCGGCGCGGGCGGCACGAAGACGATGCGGCTGCCGGGGAACAACGCCTGGACCTGGCGCGCGACCTCCAGCACCGGAACCTCGCGATCATTGCCGATGTTGAGCGGTCCCGGATAATCGACGCCGTCGCGCCAGAAATAGCGCGCCAGGGCCTCGACGATATCGTCGATGTAGCCCCAGCTTCGCGTCTGCGAACCGTCGCCATGGACAGTGATCGGCTGGCCGCGCAGGGCCTGGGTGATGAAGTTGGACACGGCGCGGCCGTCATCGGGGCGCGTGCGCGGGCCGAAGACATTGAAGAGCCGCACCACCTTCACGCGCAGCCCGTGCACGCGGGCCGCCTCGAACAGCATCGCCTCCAGGCAGCGCTTGGATTCGTCGTAGGAGGAGCGTGGCCCGGTGCAGTCGACCGATCCGCGATAGCTCTCGGGCTGCGGCGTCACCAGCGGGTCGCCATAGACTTCCGAGGTCGAGGTGCAGGCAAAGAGGCCACCCGCCCGCACCAGCGAGATCAGGCGGAGCCCGCCGACCACATTGGCCGAGATGGTGCGCAGCGGTTCCGCCATGTACCAGGGCGGCGAAGCGGGCGAGGCAAGGTGGTACACCTCATCGAACGGCCCTTCGACCGGTGCGGTCTCGATGTCGGAGACCACCAGCGACAACCGCGGATCGTGTTGCCAGGCAAGGTTCTGGCGCCGACCCGTCCACAGGTTGTCGACGACCACGACCTCTCGCAGATCGGACCTCCGCAGCAGGCGGTCGACCAGATGCGAGCCGATGAACCCGGCGCCTCCTGCCACCAGCGCCCGCATCGCCCAACTCCTCCGCGATCAGTTCGTTGGAAATGTTAACGTCGTTGAGCACAAAATAAAACCGAATGTCAAATATTCTACAGTTGTATTTTCGACTGCAGGCACACGCTTTCGGCGAGTGCGATATCGATGAGTTGGTATATTTGAGGCTCAGCTGAAAACACCGGTTGATCAGCAATTCAGGTCGCACGCATCAGCGCGAGGACAATTGGATCATGCGACAGATCACGCGATGAGAGTCGCCAATCCCTCGCCCATAGCGAGCATTGATTCCTCATAGGCCGCGACAACACAGGTCGGGTATGCGGTTGCAATGGCGATCGATATGTCGCGCGCCGTCATGATCCGTCCATGTTGGAGGTTGCGGCATGTCCGGGATCATCAGCAGCGTGGCGCGCACGGGTTCGAAGATCGCGCTCGGCCCGGCGCGCCCTGTATCCGACACCGAGGCACCCGACGACGGCACGCCGGCGGAAGCTACGGCCCGTGCCGGCCTGGGCCAGGAAAACCCTAGCTGCCGAGCTCCTGCAGGACCAACCCGGCCCAGAAGCCGATACCATGCGGCAGGGCGGCATCGTTGAAGTCATAGTCGGGCGTGTGCAGCCCGTGCACGCGCATCTCGTCCGCGGCGCCATTGCCGATGAAGATCAGGGCGCCGGCCTTCTCCCGCGTCATGTAGGCGAAGTCCTCCCCACCCGTGACCGGCGTGGTGTCGGCATCCACCCGAGCATCACCGACCAGCGTGCGCGCGGCGGCCAGCATCGCCTGCGTCTCGCGGCCGGCATTGATCAGGGGCACGGTGTTCCACCACATCGTCACCTCGGCCGCCGCGCCGACCATGGCGGCCGATTGCTCGGCCAGTTCGCGGATGCGGCGTTCGACCAGCGCCTGCACTGCGGGGGTGAAGGCGCGCATGGTGCCGCCGACCAGCAGTTCCGACGGCATGACGTTCAGCGCTTCGGCCGCGCCGCCGGCGATGTGGCCGACGCTGACCACGGCGCTTTCGGTGGCCGCCACGTTGCGGGCCACGATGGTCTGCAGGGCCTGGATGAAGATGGCCTGCGCGACGGTGATGTCCGAGGCGAGGTGCGGCGAATTGCCGCCATGCCCGCCGGTCCCGCGGAAGGCCACCTTCCACCGGCCCGAAGCCGCCATCAGCGGGCCCTCGCGCAGGGCGAAGGACCCGACGGGAATGCCCGGCATGTTGTGCATGCCATAGACCGCATCGACCGGGAAACGGTCGAACAGCCCGTCCTGGAGCATGGCCTCGGCGCCGCCGCGACCTTCTTCGGCGGGCTGGAAGACGAAGTGCACGGTGCCGGCGAAATCCGGTGCTTCGGCAAGGATCTGCGCGGCGCCGAGCAGCATGGCGGTGTGGCCGTCATGACCGCAGGCATGCATCCGGCCCGGATTGGTGGAGGCATAGGACAGGCCGGTACGCTCCGTCAGCGCCAGCGCGTCCATGTCGGCGCGCAGGGCGATGGCCCTCTGGCCCGGCCGCCGGCCATGCAGCGTGCCGACCACGCCGAGGCGGCCGACGCCCTCCGTGACCTCGATCCCCCAGCCACGCAGCGTCTCGGCCACCAGGGCGGCGGTCCGCGTCTCCTCGAAGCCCAGCTCGGGATGCGCGTGGATGTCGCGGCGTATCGCGGTGATCGCAGGAAGATGGTGCGCGATGCGTGCGGTGGTGTCATTCGGGGACATGCTGGCCAGGCTCCGATACTGTCCTGCTCTGTTGCGCGCTGCCGCGCCGCCCGGCAACCATGTTCGGCGCGCGAAGCTGGCGCCCGCTCCGGATGGTGCGCCATCCGGGACCCGTGGCGGCTTCGCACGGAACGGAACGCCAGCGGCGTAATCAGGTGCTCCTGGCGTTGCGGCAGGGCAGCCAGGCGGCAGCGAGGAATGGATGAATCGGCAAAACATCCATATGAGAGCCACACGCTGACATCGAGATTCGGGCCTGGGACAGTGGAGAGCGAGAGCAAGGCTTGGTCTGAAGCGGAAGGTGCGGTCGAGCCGATCGCCGCCACGCGGCCGGCGGCGTCGCCCGACCTCGCCTTCTCCACGCGGGATCTGCCGCAGGCCCTGCAGGCGGAGGCTTGGCGGGCGGGCAATGCGCCGTCTCTCGATCTTGTCTTCAACAGTGAGCGGCCGGCCGGCTCCGGCTTCCTCGCCGAACGGCAGGTGGTCTCCTTCGGCCCCTTCGTGATGACGCGCGTCCTCGTGGACAGCGTGACGGCCATCCGCTCGCGAGGCCACGCCCACCGTGACGGGCTGGATCACTGGTGCATCAACCTCACCACGCGCGGGGACCGGCACTTCCGCTGGGATCGCGGCGACCGCTGCCTGTCGGTGCCCGCGGGCCGGCTGCACGTCCAGGCGCTCGACGAGGCCTATCGCGGCTTCGCCGAGGACATCGAATGGATCGGCATCTTCTTCGCCCGGGACAGCCTGCCGGTGCTGTCCGCGCATCTCGACGCGACCCGCGACCAGCCCCGCACCGATGCGCTGTCCCGCATGCTGGCTGACTACCTCGCCCGGCTCTGGGTCACGCTGCCCACCATGACGCCGGATGAACTGCCGCGCGCGGCCGAGGCGACGACCGCCATGATCAGGGCCTGCGTCTGTGCCACCGGCGAGGCGCTGGCCCTGGCCGGGCCGCATTTCCAATACTACCAGCGCGCCCGGGCCCTGTCCTTCATCCGGCGCAACCTGGGCTCGAGCCGCCTCGCCCCGCAGATCGTCGCGCGCGCCCTCGGTACGTCCCGCAGCCAGCTCTACCGTGCCTTCGAGCCGGTGGGCGGCGTGGCGCAGGCGATCCAGGAGGAAAGGCTGAAAGCCGCACGGCGCCTGCTGTCGAAGGAAGCGGAGGAGCGCAGCATCCGCGAGATCGCCGAAGCGGTCGGCATCTTCGAGCCGTCCTCGTTCAGCCGACTGTTCCGCCAGAGCTTCGGCATGACCGCGAGCGAGCTGCGCAGCCTTGCGCGCGCCGCGGACGCCGCGAGGGGCGGGCCGGCCGTGCCGCGCATCTCGCTCGCGGACTTCCTGGATTGAGCGACGGGCGGGCCTCCCTCCGTCGCGTCGTTCGGAGATTCTCGTGGCTGCCCGTGAGTAGCGGCGACACCTGGGAGTGCGCGGCAAGTCGGTCAGCCTGTGCCGACACACTCGCTCGAAAGGCCGCATGCGCCGTGCGGATTGGCCACCCTACAGGATGAACCACCCGGCGACTGGCGCTGTCGCCGATTGAATCACGATGGCGAAGTCGGGATTGAGGTCGCCATTCACGTCCCCCGCCGCGACGTAGATCCCGCCGCTGCCCTGCACGCGCAGATCCCCCGCGGCGCCGGTGAAGTTCGCCCCGCGATAGACGAAGGCCTGGTCGCCCGCGACGAGGCTGTTCGCATCCATCAGCGCCAGCGAGATCCGATCCACCTGCCCGCCGCCGAAGGTGAAGTCGGTGATCACATCCGGTGCCGCGAGCGTGCTGTCCGCAAGGCTGGTCAGCCGGAACTGGTCGTTGCCGCCACCACCGGTCAGCGTATCCGACCCGACCCCGCCGATCAGGATATCGTTGCCGCCCATGCCGGCGAGGGAGTCGTTGCCGCCGAGCCCGTAAAGCGTGTTGATCCCGGCATTGCCGACCAGCGTGTTGGCGAGCGCATTGCCCAGCCCCGTCGCGACCGTGCCGCCCAGCACCAGCACCTCGAGATTGGCGCCGAGGGTGAAGCTCGCCCCGCCCGTCGCGAGCACGGTATCGCTGCCCTGGTTCAGCCCCTCGACCACCACGTCGCCGGCCTGGGCGATGAAGTAGTCGTTGCCGACCCCGCCGATCAGCCGGTCGTTCCCCGCCCCGCCATCGAGCGTGTCGTTGCCCAGCCCGCCATTCAGCGTGTCCGCGCCGATGCTGCCGGTGATGACGTTGGCGAGCGCATTGCCGATGAAGTTGTGCGCGATGCCGTTGAGCGCGACGAGGTTCTCGACATTGGCGGCGAGGACATGGGTCGCGAGCGTGGTGCGCACCGTGTCGATGCCCTGGTTGGCGGCTTCGACGACGACATCGCCCACGGCATCGACGATGTAGGTGTCGTCGTCCAAGCCGCCCATCAGGCGGTCCGCGCCGGCGCCGCCATTCAGCGTGTCGGCGCCGATGCCGCCGACCAAGGTGTCGGCACCCGCGCTGCCGGTGATGGCGTTGGCAAGCCCGTTGCCGGTGAAGCGATGCACGATGCCGTTGACGGCGACGAGGTTCTCGACATTGGCGGCCAGGACATAGGTCGCGAGCGTCGTGCGGACCGTGTCGATGCCCTGGTTGGCGGCTTCGATGACGACATCGGCCAGGGAATCGACAATGTAGGTGTCGTCGTCGCCACCGCCGGCCATGCGGTCGGTGCCGGCGCCGCCATCGAGCGTATCGGCACCGCCGCCGCCGGTCAGCGTGTCGTTGCCGGCGAGGCCGTTCAGCCGGTTCGCCAGGCCGTTGCCGAGGATGACGTTGCCCAGATCGTTGCCGGTGCCGCTGATCGCCGCGGCGCCGGACAGGGTCAGGTTCTCGACATTGGCGGCGAGGGTATGGGTGATGGTGGCGATGACGGTGTCGGTGCCGGCATTGGCGGCCTCCACCACGCGGTCGAGGGCGGAATCGACGTAGTAGAGATCGTTGCCCGGCCCGCCGACCATGCTGTCGGCCCCCGCCCCGCCATTCAGCGTGTCGTGGCCGGCGAGACCGAGCAGCGTGTCATTGCCGCCGAGGCCGGCGATGCTGTCGGCACCCGTGGTGCCGGTCAGGCTGTCCGGGCCGGCGGTGGGACCGGTGGGCGCGGCGATGCCGGCGACGAAGCCGGCGATCGCGGCGGTGCCGAGCGTGGCGGTGACGGAAGCGGAGGAACTGCTCACCGAGGTGAGCTCGATGCGGAAGCCTTCGCGCAATTCGCCGATGCCGGCGGCGGCGAGATCGACATCGACGCGTGCGACGCTCTTGGCCGTCGTCACGGGCGGGCCGGCATAGTAGCGGTCGTAGCTGGCGCCGAGCGTGTAGCCCGTGACCGCGGCCAGCGTGACCGTGCCGGAGGGCAGCACGCCGCCCACGAAATCCGCCGCCGTCACCGCGGTCGCGCCACTGCCGACGATGCGCCAGGCGACGGTCAGGGTGCTGTCCACCTCGCCGATGCGGATGACGTTGAAGGAGATCCTGTCCGTCGCATCCGTGCCGCCGTTGAGCCGATGCACATAGACCAGCGCATCCGCGTCGGTGACGGATTGGGTGCCCGAAGCGAGCGTCACGATGCCGGCATTGGCCTGGCCCGCCGGGCCGACCGTGCCGGTGGCGCCATCGAAGCCGGCGAGCCCGGCTGATCCGCTCGGCGCATTGGTGCGGGTCGGGAGGACGAGATTCTCCTGCGGGGTGCCGACGGCGATGATGTAGAGGTCGGGATATTCCAGCCCGCCCGTGCCGGCGGCGCCGCCGGCCGCGCCCTTGCCCCCGGTGCTGACCGTGGTGGCCGATACGCCGGCCGTGGCACTGTTGAAGTCGGTGATCGCCGCCTTGCCCGTCAGCGTGCCGAGATTGAGGATCGCCCCGGCCGCGCTGCCGCCGCGCCCATTGGCGCCCGCGTCGCCGCCATCCCCACCCGCGCCGCCATCGCCGCCGATCCCGGCCTTGCCGGAATACAGCGTGCCGGGATCGACGACCTGGGGAAAGGGCAGGTCGACCCGGACGCCGTTCTCATCGATGTAGTAGGTGGAGAGTTCGTAGGAATCGGACGTGTAGCCGTCATTGCCGCCATTGCCGCCCTTGCCGCCGGCGCTGCCCCAGCCGCCGGCGCCGCCCTGGGCCCCATTGCCGCCCTTGGCGGTGTTGCCTTCCTCGATGTAGCCGGAGACGAGGCGGCCGCCGAACACCACATCGGTCAGCGACAGCGTCGCGCCGAGCCGGTTCAGGCTGGCGCAGCCGGCCTGGCCCCCGGCGCCGCCCGCGCCACCATCCCCGCCATCGCCGCCGGCCGACCCGTTGCCGCCATCCCCGCCATCGCCCGGTTCCACCCAGAGCGGGTGCTTCTGGTTGTTGAAGAAGATCAGGTCGGTGATGCTGTGGCCTTCGATGCCGTTGCGGCCGCCGAAGGTGAAGCCGCCGGCACCGCCGGTCCCGCCCGTCCCGCCGCGTCCGCCTTCGGCATTGTTGTCGCCGAAGCCGACGCGGATCAGCGTCAGCGTGCCGGCATTGACGATGGCGCCGCCGCGATCCTCGCCCTTTTCCCCCGCGCCACCGGCCGCGCCGTCGCCCGCCGGGGTGTTGTCCAGCGCATCCTGGCCGAAATAGGTGAGCGCACGGTCCTTCTCATTCCCGTCGAGGATGTTGTCCCCGTCGAGATCGATGGCGTAGCCGCCCGCGATCGAGGTCGGCCCGGCCGGTACGGTCGAATCCGTGCCCCGGCCCTGGCTGGTCCCCGCGGCTGCCGGCGTCGCCTGGCTGTTGCCGTTGATGAAGTCGATGCCGACCAGGGTCAGCGCCGCGCCCTGCTTGACCGTGAACTTGGTGCCGTAGCCGTTGTTCAGGGCGATGTCGGCCTGGCCGTCATCGTCGACGTCGCCATTGATGGTCAGCGCGCCGCCGGCCGCATCGATCTCGAAGCCGGCCGGATTGGCGGAGGTGCCGACGCTGACGAACAGGTTCGCCGCGACGGTGCTCGAGAAGGTGATGGTGTCGGCCGCGGCGCTCGCATTTGCCTGTGCAATGGCTTCGCGGAGGCTCAGGACGCCGTCATTGGCATCGACGACGTCTGCCGCCGTCGTCACCGTGAAAATCGCCATGCGGAGCCCTGCTAGCCGGTTCTGGAGGGCTCAAACATGCCGGCATCGAAATTAGCTGTGCAATCTAAACTTCTGCAACCGGCGGCTGCTTTGGAGCGAGGCGGGCAGCCGCACGGACTGCGCCGGTGCGCATGCCACCGACGCGGGACTTCCGGTGACCGGCGGAGCAGACCGCGAAGACGGGCCTGTCAGCCCACCAGTCGGCGGCCAGGTGAACCCATCTGCGCAGCGCGCAGAATGGCGTCCGTGTCCAGCCCGTACTGCCCGTAGAGTTCGGCGATGCTGCCACTCTGTCCGAAGCGGTCCACGCCAAGCGCCTTGGTCCGGTGCCCGTCCACGCTGCCGAGCCAGGCAAGCCCGGCGGGATGGGCGTCCGTCACGGTGACGAGGCAGCAATGCCGCGGCAGCGGCTGCAGCAGTCGTTCCACATGGCTCGGCGTCGCCTCTTCGCCGGCCATGCGCGCGACCTCCGCCGCTCGCCATCCCGCAAAGAGCCGGTCGGGCGAGGTGACGGCGAGCAGCGCCACATCGCGCCGGTGCTCCGCGAGAAGCCCGGTCGCCGCGATCGCCTCCGGCGCCACGGCGCCGGCATCGGCGATCGCGACCGCGCAATTCGGCCCCGGCGGGCGCATCCAATACCCGCCCTGCACGACCTGGTCGGCCAGCGCCGGCGTCATCTCCCGCCGCGGCTGCTCCAGCGCGCGGGTGGACAGGCGCAGATAGACCGACCCGCCCTCCTCGCCCGGCGCCTGCACATGGCCGAGCGACCAGCGCAGGATCGCCGCCAATTCGTCGACAAAGGCGGGCTCGAAGGAGGACAGACCCGGCTGCGCCATGCCGATGAGCTGCGTGTTGATCGACTGGTGCGCGCCGCCTTCCGGCGCCAGGGTGATGCCGGATGGCGTGCCCGCCAGGATGAAACGCGCATCCTGGTAGCAGGCGTAGTTCAGCGCATCGAGCCCGCGGCACACGAAAGGATCGTAGAGCGTGCCGACCGGGATCAGGCGCTCGCCGAACAGGCTGCCCGACAGGCCGAGCGCGGACAGCATGAGGAACAGGTTCATCTCGGCAATGCCGAGTTCCGCGTGCTGTCCGCTCGGCCCGGCTTCCCAGCGGAAGGCGGATGGAATCTTCTCGTCACGGAAGAGGTCGCGGCGCGGCTCGCGCGCGAACAGGCCGCGCCGCCCCACCCAGCCGCCGAGATTGGTCGAGACCGTCACGTCCGGGCTGGTGGTCACGATGCGGTCGGCGATCGGCGCGTCGCTCTTCGCCAGCGCGTGCAGCAACTGCCCGAAGCCGGCCTGGGTGGACACCGACCCCTGCGCCTCGGGGGCGACGACCTCCGGCACCGGCAGCGCCGGGGCGGCGAAGCGGCGCGGACCGCCGGCGGCGAAGGGCACGCCCGCGAGGAAGCCGCGCAGTGCTGCCTCCCCGATCCCCAGGCCTTCCGCGACGTCCCATTCATGCCCCGGGCGGATGCCCATGCCGGCACGCCAGGCTTCCATCTGCTGCGGGTTCAGCATCCCGGCGTGGTTGTCCTTGTGCCCCGCCAGCGGCAAGCCCATGCCCTTGACCGTGTAGGCCAGGAAGCAGACCGGGCGGTCATGCTCGATGCCGCGGAAGGCGTCGAGCAGCATGCCGAGGTCATGACCGCCGAGATTCGCCATGAGCGCCGCCAGTGCCTCGTCGCTGCGCCGCGCCAGCAGGGCGGACACCTCGCCCTGGTCGCCGAGATCGTCCTCGAGCCGCTTGCGCCAGGCGGCGCCGCCCCGGAAGGTCAGCGCCGAATAAAGCGCATTCGGGCAGGCATCGATCCAGTCGCGCAGCGCCGCGCCGCCTGGCTCGGCGAAGGCGGCCTGCTGAAGGCGACCGTATTTCAGGACCACGACCTCCCACCCCATGGTGGCGAAGGTGCCGAGGATCTTGTCGTTGACGCCCTCGCCGATCACGGCGTCGAGGCTCTGGCGGTTGTAGTCCACCACCCACCAGGTGTTGCGAAGCCCGTGGCGAGCGCCTTCCAGCAGGGCTTCGTAGATGTTGCCCTCATCCATCTCGGCATCGCCGACCAGAGCGATCATCCGTCCTTCAGGCCGGGTGCCGCCCCAGCCATGCAGGCGCACATAATCCTGCACGAGGCTTGCGAAGATCGTCTGAGCGGCGCCGAGGCCCACTGAACCCGTGGAGAAATCCACGTCGTCCAGATCCTTCGTGCGCGACGGATAGGATTGTGCCCCGCCGAGCGCGCGGAAGCCTTCGAGCTGCGCGCGGGTCTGGTTGCCCAGCAGGTACTGGATGGCGTGGAACACCGGCGAGGCATGCGGCTTCACCGCCACGCGGTCCTCCGGCCGGAGCACGCCGAAGTAGAGCGCCGTCATGATGCTGGCCATGGAGGCCGAGGAAGCCTGGTGGCCGCCGACCTTGAGGCCATCAGCACGGGGCCGGAGGTGGTTGGCGTTGTGGATCGTCCAGGCCGAAAGCCAGAGCACCTTCTTTTCGAGCTCGGCCAGCATCCGGGTTTCCTGGGCGCCGATATCGGCACCGATGGTCGTGTTGAGCATCGCTTCACCACCTTGTTCGGCACGGAAGGCTAGGCGTTGCGGTCTGGCAAGGGCTTGCAAACTTGCCGTGGCATCTCGATGATCTGAAAAATTCCTCCGGAGATCTGCCGCATTGCGGAAAACCTCTTCAGAAGACCTGGATCCCCTGAGTATCCGCCTCATCGAGCTCCTGCAGGAGGACAGCGACATCGGCCTCGCCGCCCTGGCTGAGGCGGCCGGCACGACATCGTCATCCTGCTGGCGACGATTGGATGAGCTGCGCAGCCGGCA
>JAYSDS010000030.1:8481-22532 GCA_041914265.1 Roseomonas sp. | reverse complement strand
GCGCTCCGTCGCCGTGGTCGATCCCGCGGCGCTCGGCCTGACCGTGAACGTCTTCGTGCAGGTGACGCTCGAGAAGCAGAACGAAGCGGCGCTGCGCGCCTTCCAGGACCGCATCGCCGGGCGGCCCGAAGTGATGGAGTGCTACCTGATGAGCGGCGACGCCGACTATCTGCTGCGCGTCGTCGTCGAGGATCTGGCGCATTATCATCGCTTCGTCGTCGATCACCTCACCACGATCCCGGGTGTCGCCAACCTGCGCTCCTCCTTCGCGCTGGAGCAGGTGAAGTACACCACGGCGCTGCCGACGGGGCATCTGCGGGATCCGCAGCCCGCTGGCGGGCGACCGACTCCGCACGGGCGCCAGCGGCGCGGCTGACCACCGCCACGATGCCTTCCCTGCCGATGCCGGCGGCGTGGAGCGAAACCGCGGGAAATCCGCGGCGTCGCCTGGTCGCGGCGAGCGGACTTGAACCGCTGCCTCCCGCGTGATGAGGGCCGCGCTGTGGCCCCGGAACCAGGCCGGTAGATCGATCCCGATCAGGTGGAAGCACTTGATCGGATGACGATGCTCGCGAGGCCAAACGGCTAGAGAGAGTTCCGCGAGCCAGGGCGAACGGAACGCGCTCCAGCCGGCCGTTCCGAGTGGGGGCGCGGCGCCCGCGAATCACCGGGGCCGATCACGACGCAACGACCATGCGGGCGCGGCAGAATGCGCGGTTGATCGTCAGCACGATGCCCTGGACCGTGGCGCGCCCGCGCCACCCAACAATCCCTGTATCGGTTGATACCGCAAATGGATTGGCCTTGCCGTCCGCCTCGTCGCTAGGACGTTCCCGTGGGCAGCCACGGCGCCTGCAACGGAGAGGAAACCGAGAATGAGTGCCAGCCTCGAGGCGTCCCAACGCCTTGACCATCCCAAGCGCGCCGTCTTCAGCCCCGATGCGCTCTCCGGACGCGTCGCCCTGATCACCGGCGGCAGCAGTGGCATCGGCCTCGGCATCGCGGAAGCCTTCGCCGAACTCGGCGCCACCGTCGTCATCACGGGCCGCAAGCCCGAGAAGCTGGAAGAGGCCGAGCGCCGCCTGCGGGCCATCGGCGCCCGGCAGCTCGCCATCGCCGCCGATGTTCGCGACTACGCCGCGACGCGTGCCGTGATCGACCGTATCGTGGCGGAATTCGGTGCGCTCGACGTGCTGATCAACAACGCCGCCGGCAATTTCAACTGTCCCTTCGAGGAAATGACCCCCAATGGCTGGCGCGCCGTGGTGGATATCGACCTCAACGGCACCTTCAATTTCTGCCACAACGCCTTCCAGGCGCTGAAGGCCTCCCGCTTCGGCGGGCGCATCATCAACATCTCCCTCGCCCAGGTGGAATCCGGCTGGCCGGGCGCCGCGCATGCTGCCTCGGCCAAGGCCGGCGTCACCGCCCTCACCCGTTCCCTGGCGGTGGAATGGGGGCTGCACGGCATCCGCGTGAACAACGTGCTGCCCGGTCCCATCGAGGGCACGGAAGGACTGCGCAAGCTCTACGAGGCGCGCGGCGAGGCGGAGAAGGAACTCGGCCGCATGGCCATCGGCCATTTCGGCGAGACGGACGACATCGCCATGGCCTGCGCCTTCCTCGCCTCCCCGGCCGGCGACTTCGTCACCGGCTGCGACATGGCGGTGGATGGTGGCCGCGCCCTGAAGCGTTCCTGGACCTGACACCATGGACGGCCATGTCGCCCCCGCCGCCGCGCGCGGCCTCTATCCCGCCGCCGCGCTACGACCGCTGCTCGACCCGACCTCCGTCGCCATCCTCGGCGCCTCGCCGCGGCCCGGTTCCTTCGGCGGCAACGTGCTGGCCAACCTGGTGCGGCACTACAAGGGCGGCATCCTGCCGATCAATCCGAACTACGACGAGATCGCCGGCCTGCCATGCTACGGCGCGCTGCGCGACCTGCCCGGGCTTCCCGACTGCCTGGGCGTCGCCGTGCCCGCCCCCCAGGTGGAACCCGTGCTGCGCGAGGCGGCGGCGCTCGGCGTGCCCGGCGCCATCATCTTCTCCTCGGGCTTCGCCGAGATTGGCACGCCCGAAGGGGCCGCCATGCAAGCCCGGCTGACGGCGCTGGCGGCAGAGACGGGGCTGCGCATCATGGGGCCCAATTGCACGGGCATCGTCGCCACGCGCTCGGGCGCTGCCTGCAACATTCTTCCAAGCGTGAAGCAACTGCCCATGGTGCCAGGCGGCATCGCTCTGGTGGGGCAGTCCGGTGCGCTCGGCTACGTGGTGTTCCAGGCGATGCATCGCGGGGTCGGATTCTCCCGCCTGATCTCCACCGGCAATTCCTGCGACGTGGATATCGCCGACCTGATCGCCTTCCTGGTAGAGGACCCCGAGACCACCGCCATCGCCTGCCTGTTCGAGAGCGTGCCCTCCGGGCCACGCTTGCTGGCGGCACTCGAGAAGGCCTTCCGCGCCGGCAAGCCGGTGATCGCCTGCAAGATCGGCGTGACCCAGGCCGGCGGGCAGGCCGCCCTTTCGCATTCCGGCATGCTGGCTGGCGATGCCGCCACCTACGAGGCTGTCTTCGAGCGCACCGGCGTCATCCAGGTGGATGCCTTCGAGGGGCTGCTCGAGACAGCGGTGTTCTTCTCCCGGGCCGGGCGGCCGCAAGCCCGGGGCGTCGGCATCCTCTCGGGCTCGGGCGGCTCTGTCGTCATGGCGGCCGACAAGGCCGAGAAGCACGGCATCCCCATGCCGCCGCCAGCCGAGGCCACCCAGGAAGCGCTGCGCCAGCGCCTGCCTGGCTTCGCCACCATCGCCAACCCGGCCGACATCACCGCGGAATCGATCCGGGACGAAGCGCTCTACGGTGAATGCGTGGAGGTTTTCGCGCGCGACCCCGGCTTCGCCAGCGTGGCGGTGCTGATGCCTTCCGCCCATGGCACACCCGCCATCACCCGCGCTGAGGGGCTGAGCCGGCTGGCGGGGAAGCTGGACCGGCCGCTCACCCTGGTCTGGATGAATGAGTGGTACGAGGGGATCGGCTCCGCCGTCTATGATGCGAGCCTCACCCTCTCGGTGTTCCGCTCGCTCGACCGCTGCATGAACGCCTACCGGCTATGGTTCCACCATGACCGGCTCCGCAGCGTGCTGGAGGCACGGGAGGCTCATGCGCCGGATGCCGCCCTCCCCGCGGCGCGGCGCCTGCTCGGCGCCCATGCGCCCGGCGCTGCGCTGACCGAGCGGGATTCAAAGTCCCTGCTGGCGCTCTACGGCGTTCGCGTGGCAGCGGACCGGCTCTGCACCTCCGCCGCGGAAGCGGTCGCCGCGGCGCGGGAAATCGGCTTTCCCGTGGTCGCCAAGGTGGAAGCGGCGGCGATCCACCACAAATCCGATGTGGGCGGGGTGAAGCTGAACCTGCGCGACGCGGATGCCGTCGTCGCGGCTTACACGGCGATACGCCAGGCCACGGCAAAGGAGCCCAGCGTCACGGGCGTCACCATCCAACCGATGGTGCCGGCCGGGGTCGAGATGTTGGTGGGCGCGCGGCGCGACCCGCAATTCGGCCCGCTCGTGGTCTTCGGCTTTGGCGGCACGCTGGTCGAGGTGATGGGCGATGTGGCGGTGCGCCTCGCCCCCGTCTCGCCCGCCGAGGTGCGGCTCGCGCTGGAAGGCCTGCGCATGCGCAAGGTGCTGGATGGCGTGCGGGGCAACCCGCCCTGCGACATCGACGCCTATTGCGACCTGGTCGCCCGCATCTCGCGCCTCATCGCCGATTCCGGGGAAGACGTCGCGGAAATCGATGTGAACCCGGTGATCCTTGGCCCGGCGGGCGGGATCGCCGTCGACGCGCTGGTCGTGCGCGGCCGCTGAGAGCGAAGGGAGGAAAAACCAATGTCCATCACCATCACCCTGCCGCGCCGTGCCATGCTTGCGGCGGCGGGCCTGCTCGCCGCGCCGCGCCTCGCCCGCGCGCAAGCGTGGCCCGACCGCGGTTTGCGCATCATCGTGCCGTTTCCGCCGGGGGGCGCGATCGACGCCATGAGCCGGCTGATCGCCCCGGCCCTGGAGCGCGCATTGGCGCAGCCCGTGGTGGTGGAAAATCGGTCCGGTGCCGGCGGGCTCGTGGGCACCGAAGCCGCGGCACAGTCACGCGATGGCCATACGCTCCTGATGACCGCGCTCACCCATGTGGTGCTGGCGGTGCTGAATCAGCGCCTGCCCTATGATCCGTGGAATGACTTCACCGCCGTCTCCCCCGTCGGAACGGTGGCGAACATCCTGGTGGTACCGAGTGCCTCGCCCCATCGCAGCGTGCAGGACCTGGTCACCGCCGCCCGCGCCGCGCCGCGCCAACTCACCTACGGGTCGGCCGGCTCCGGCACCTCGCTCCATCTCTGCGCCGCGCTCTTCTGCGCGCGCGCCGGGGTGGAGATGACCCATGTCCCCTATCGCGGCTCCGGCCCGGCCGTAACCGACCTCGTGGCGGGGCGGCTGGATTCCATGTTCGACAGCGCTACCTCGGTGGCGCCACACCTTGCGGCCGGCAAGCTGCGGGCGTTGGCCACCGTCACCTCGACACGCAGCGCGCTCCAGCCGGAACTGCCGACCATGGCCGAGGCGGGCGTGGCCGATTGTGTCGTCGACTGGTGGTATGGAATGCTCGCGCCCGTGGGCCTGCCTGTGGAGGGGCGCCTCAAGGTTGATCAGGCCGTGCAGGGGGCGCTGCGCCAGCCCGCGCTGCGCGAGCGCTTCACCGCCATCCGCTGCGAACCCATGCAGGGCAACGCCGACAGCTTGGCCACCCAGATCGCGCGCGACCGCGAGAACTGGACGCGTATCGTCAGCCAGATCGGTGGTCAGCTTCAGTAGCGGCTTCGGCCGCGCAGATGCGCCGGAACGCGGCGAGGACAGCGGAAGGGTCGTCACGTCGATAGGCGGCATAGAGCCGGGTGGTGGGTAGCTTCCCTTCCCCCGCGAGCGGCCGATAGACGAGATCGCGCAGCTGCATCTGGCTCAGGGAGGCCGCCACCAGCGTGACACCGATATCGAGCGCTGCGAGGGCGGCGGCGGATTGCATGTCGTCCGCCTCCTGCGCGACGCGTGGGCTGAAACCGGCCTGCTGGCAGTGATGGACGATCTGGTCGGCGATGCTGGGCGATGACTGGCCTCGGTAGAGGATGAAGCCCTGTCCGGCCAGATCAGCCAAACTGATAGCGGCGCGCGCGGCCAGAGGATTTTCCCGGCCGAGTGCGACCAGCAGCGGTTCCTCCAGCACCAGATCATGGGCCAACTCTTCGTCTTCAGTGAGGGAACGGACAAAGGCGATGGCAATGCGGCGCTCTTTCAGCGCCTGGATTTGCGCACCCTTGGGGGCTTGATGGAGTTCCAGGGCCACGCGCGGATGGCGCGCCCGGAATGCGCGAAGGACGCGCGGCAGGATGCCGAAGATCGCCGAACCCGTGGCGCTGACGGCGAGATGCCCGGTCTCGCCGGCGGCGGCGCGCCGTGCCGCCTCTGCCGCTTGCCACACGCGGCGTAGCACTGGTCGGATCTCATGCAGAAAGGCTCGGCCGGCATCGGTGAGGCTGACACGTTGCGCGTTGCGCGTGAACAGATCGACACCCAACTCCTCCTCCAAGAGCCGGATCTGACGGCTGAGGGGAGGTTGAGAGCGGTGCAGACGTTCGGCAGCGCGCCCGAAATGGAGCTCCTCAGCCAGAACAACGAAGTACTCGATCTGGTTGAGCTTCATTCGCTCCATCTTCAGCGTTCTGGCAGGGTGATGACAAGATCCGCCACAGGCGCCATCCGATGGGTGTGCGAGTGGATTTCATTCCGATGCACACTTTGCCGCATCGCCGCCGAGCAGCAGGCGGTCCGACGCCGTGAACGACCCCTCATTCCCCACACGGGCGGCAGACCTGCATCGTGGCTGCATCGTCCCGGAATGGACAGGGCCTCTAATCCCACGCTGAGTTGCCCGGGTGGCGCGGCGCTCTCGGCCGCGTCGTAGAGGCTGAAATCCCTCGCCACAGTCGTCGCCGTGATGGTCGCGACGCCAAGGCCCGGCAGCCTGCAATGCGGCCACAGCGCGGTAGCGCATCTCGCCCAACGCGTACTCGGCCTCGTCGCCATCGGCCCCCGACGCAGGGCCCTGCACGACGAAGTTGAAACGCCGGAAGGTTTCGCCGGGGCTCATCGTATCGTCAGGGATGGCACTGCCCGGTACGATCACCAGGCGCGGGAACTCGTCTTCCCGATCGACATTGGCCCGCCGCGCTGTGCTGGACCGGGATATCTGGAATGGCGGGACGTGGACTTCCCGTTCGACACGGTCCGATTTGGCGTCTGCGGGGACGGGGCAATCCGTCAGGGGAGGCGGAAGAAGAATCGGCGCGGCAGGGTGGTTCCGATGGACCGGCAGGTCCGGATGCGCTTGTGGGGCATGTGGCGCGCGGTAGGCCAGCCGGTGCCCGGAAAGCGTTCTCGCCTCGCACCCTCACTGGCCCTGAGGCAGGTCGAAACCCCAGGAAAGCCTAGGTGAAAGTGGTAGCGGCGAGCGGACTTGAACCGCTGACCCCGGCATTATGAGTGCCGTGCTCTAACCAGCTGAGCTACGCCGCCATACCAAGCGAGGGCCGCGAGTTAGGCCGCGACAGGCGCCCTGTCAACCATTCCCGCGCCGCGCAGGAATCCTCCGCCCAGGACGCGGTCGCCATCATACATCACGCAGGCCTGCCCGGGCGCGACGATACCGGGAAGATCGAGCGTCACGCGCGCCACCCCGGCGGCGCGGTCCCAGGTGACCGTCGCGGCGCGCGGCACCTCCCGCGCGCGCAGCTTCACCATGCAGCGCAGCGGAGCCGCGGGCGGGTCGATCAGCCAGTTCACCTCGGCAACCGACGCATCATGGGTTTCCAGCGCGCCGCGCGGCGCCAGCACCACGCGCCGCCGCCCGGCATCCACCCCAGCGACATAGAGCCGCTCATCCCCGTCCCAGGACGCCTGGCCGAGGCCCCTGCCCTGCCCGACCGTGTAGCGCGCGATGCCGGTGTGGGCGCCAAGCACCCGGCCATCCGCGTGCACGACCTCGCCCGGCGCGACGGCCTCGGGGCGCAGCTTCGCCACCAGGGAATCGTAGCGCCCCTCGGGCACGAAGCAGATGTCCTGGCTGTCCGGCTTCTCGGCCACCGGCAGGCCCAGACGCGCCGCCACCGCGCGCACCGACGCCTTGTCGGGATAATCCCCGAGCGGGAACCGCGCGAGGGCCAACTGCTCGCGCGTCGTCGCCGCGAGGAAATAGGACTGGTCGCGCGCCGGATCGGCGGCGCGATGCAACTCCGCCCCGGCCGGGCCATCCACCCGCCGCGCGTAATGCCCGGTCGCCAATGCCTCGCAGCCCAGGTCGCGGGCCAGCGCCACCAGGTCGCGGAACTTCACGGTCTGATTGCAGCGGATGCAGGGGATCGGCGTCTCGCCGCGGGCATAGGTGTCGGCGAAATCCTCGATCACCTCGCGCCGGAAGACCTGCTCGCGGTCCAGCACGTAGTGCGGGATGCCGAGCCGATCGGCCACGTCCCGCGCATCGTGGATGTCCTGCCCGGCGCAGCAGGCGCCCTTCTTCTGCACCGCCGCGCCATGGTCGTAGAGTTGCAGCGTCGCGCCGACCACCTCGTGGCCGGCCTCGGACAGCAGCCCGGCGACGACGGACGAATCCACGCCGCCGGACATGGCGACGAGGACCTTCATGACGCGTCGAGACCCTGCTGCCAGAAGCGCTGCTCAAGCCGCGCGGCCTCGGCGAAATCGGCCGCGAGCTTCGCGAAGCGCGCCTCCCCGCCATGCGAGTGGCCGAGCGCGTCGATGCGCGCCGCGGCAGCACGGGCCATGGCCTGGTAGTCATCGGCCCCGTAGGTGTCGATCCAGGACTGGTAGGCATTCCCGCCCGCCTGCCGCGCCGGATCGGCGAGGATGCGCAACGCCACCTCCCCATACCCCACCGTGCAGGGCACCAGCGCGATCTCGAGGTCGAGGATGTCGCCATGCATCCCGCGATCCAGCACCCAGCGGGTGTAGGAGACCGTCTCGGGGCTTTCCGGCGTCGCGATCACCTCGCCCTCGGACAGGCCCCATTCGGCGCAGTACTTCAGATGCAGCTTGGTCTCGTCGAGGATGGCGAGCACCGCGGCGGCCTTGTCGCGCATCGCCTGCAGGCTCTCGCCCTTGACCACCGCCAGCGCCTTGGCACGGGCGAAGTGGATCAGGAACAGGTAGTCCTGGATCAGATAGGTGCGGAAAGCCGGCAGCGGCAGCGACCCGTCCGACAGGCGCTGCACGAAGGGATGCCAGGTGTAGCCCGCCCAATCCGTGCCGGCGGCCGCGCGCAGGCGCCGGAACAGCCCGCCCTCGGCGCCGAAATCGGTTTCCCAGCGGGCCACGGCGTCAGCCCCCCGCGTTGCGGCTGCCGGCCGGCAGCTTCACCACCAGGCCATCCAGCTTCTCGGTCATGATGAGCTGGCAGCCGAGGCGCGAGGTCTCCTGCAGGTCGAAGGCGAGGTCGAGCATGTCCTCCTCGTCCTCGGTCGGCGGGACGAGCTTGTCGAACCAGACGGCATCCACGACCACATGGCAGGTCGAGCAGGCGAGCGAACCCTCGCAGGCGCCTTCGATGTCGACGCCGTGGCGGTGCGCGATCTCGAGCACCGAAAGCCCGAGCGGCGCGTCCACTTCCTTGCGCGTCCCATCCCGCTCGATGAAGGTCATCTTCGGCATTGCCTCAGCTACTCCGCCGCCCTGCTTGTTCCGGAAACCACCCGGGCCCACCCTTCCGCCAGCATGGCGGCCGCCCGGTCCACATCGGCCGGCGAGGTAAAGCGTCCGATGCCGATCCGCAAGGTCGCGCGCGCCTTTGCGTCGTCCAGGCCGATCGCCCGAAGCACATAGGACGGCTCGATCTCGGCCGAGGAACAGGCCGAGCCGGTCGAGACGCAGACCGCGGGTGCCGCCGCCATGATGTCCTGCGCCGAGACACCGCCGGGGAAGGCGATGTTGACGTTCCCCGTCACCTTCGGCGCCTCCGGCGCGTTCAGCGCCACCCCCGGCACCGCCGCCGACAGCGCGGCGAGGAAACGGTCGCGCTGCCCGGCGATGCGCCCGGCATCGAGCATCCCCTCGATGGCCGCGATCCGCGCCGCCTCCCCAAAGCCCACCACCAGCGGCGCCGGCAGCGTGCCCGAGCGCAGCCCGCGTTCCTGCCCGCCGCCCGAGAACAGCGGCGCCAGGCGTACCCGCGGCCGGCGGCGCACATAAAGCGCCCCGATCCCCTTCGGCCCGTAGATCTTGTGGCCCGAAAGCGACACCAGGTCGGCGGGGATCGCCCCCACGTCGAGCGGGATGCGCCCCGCCGCCTGGGCGGCGTCGGTGTGGAACAGCGCGCCGGCCTCCTTCGCGATCGCCCCGATCCCGGCGAGGTCCTGGATGACGCCGATCTCGTTGTTCACCGCCATGACCGAGACGAGCAGCGTGTACTCATCCACCGCCGCGCGCAGGGCATCGAGGTCGAGCAGGCCATTCCCGTCCACCGGCAGAATGACCGGCTCGAAGCCCTCCGCTTCCAGCGCCTTGACGCTCTCCAGGACGCATTTGTGCTCGGTGGCCACGGTGACGATGCGGCGGCGTTCGTCCCCCTGCGCCGCGGCGAAGCGGACCGCGCCCTTGATGGCGAGGTTGTTCGCCTCCGTCGCGCCGGAGGTCAGCACGACCTCCTTGGCGTCGGCCCCGATCAGCTCGGCGATGTGGGCGCGGGCCTCCTCCACCGCCTCCTCAGCGGCGCGGCCCATGGCGTGCTCGACCGAGCCGGGGTTGGCGAAGTTGTCCTCCCACCAGGGGCGCATGGCGGCGAGCACGCGCGGATCGACCGGAGTGGTGGCATGGCAGTCGAGGTAGATCGGGCGGTTCGGCGGGACGGTCATGGGCGCAAGATGGGCTGGAAGAGTGGGGAGCGGGAGGGCAACTTATGGTTGAATAAATAGGCGAAAATGTCGGTTTTGGACAAAATGGCGCTCCAGAGCGGCGAAGCAATGCTGCCGGATGATGAGGCGGCCCGCGCCATCATGAGGGATAGCGATTGGGGTCTGGGACGCATGACCGCATCGGGGCTCTCTCCGCCAAAGGCCCCACCCTTAATAGGAATTATTACTTATGGCAAGGGATGGGGGCCTGCCGTCGCGCCGATAACCCTCTCCGCTGCGAACCGTGCCGCAGAGAGGGTTCGGATCGGGCCGGCATTCCGCGCGGAAGGCGCGAACCGATCCCCGCCACCGCTCAGCCGGCTATTCGGCCGGGAGTTGTTGCGGCGCGGGCTTGGAAACCTGCCAGCGGAGAACGTCGATCAGCACGAACACCATCAGGCTGCCGCCAAGGACCGGCAGCGCCCAGGCCAACCCCACGCCGACCAGCACAGCTACTGTCCTGGATGTCCAGGAGAGACGAAGCCAGCCCTGGACGAGCGTCTTCGGCAAGGTGCCGGGCGCTGGCCGGTTCTGCCACCAGACCCGGTAGCCGTAGAGGATCGTCGCCATCAGGCCGAGTGCCACCAGGGCAACCGCGACCTGGTTGGCCACGCCGAACAGGATGCCCATGTGCAGGTCGATCCCCCAGCGGATGAGCTTCGCGACGAGCGGGAAGGTCTCGAAATCCGCCCGGCTGGTCACCGCGAGGTCGCGCGGGTCGAGGGCGACGGTATCGACCTGGGTCGGCCAGGACCGGTCATATTCCCGGATCAGCCATGCCCGCCCGGGTCGGGGTAGCCGGATCTCCACCATCGAGGCATCGATGCCCCCGGCGCGCGCGGCGGCCAGCACCGCGTCCAGTTGCGTCTCCGCCGCCGGCGGCGCCGAAGCCGATGGCGTCTGCGCATCATGGTGCTCATGGCCGCCTGGTATCGCCGGAGCCGTGGCGCCCAGTGCCACGGAAACCGATGGCGTGACCCAGCCGAGCGCGGCGCGTAGCTGATCGATCCGCCCGCCGGCCCATTCCGACCAGGTCAGGCCGGTCGCCGACAGGAACAGCAATCCGAGCGAGACCGTCACGCCGATCAGCCCGTGCCAGCGCCGCGTGCGGAGCCGGCCATTCTTCGGGTTCTGCCGCGACAGCCGGCCCGTTCGGCGCCATAGCCAGAGCAGGATGCCACCCAGGGTGAGCACCCATAGCCAGGATGCGGCCAACTCGCTGTAGAGCCGGCCGAACTCGCCCAGCAGCAGGTTCCGGTGCAGGTAGTCCAGCGTGGTGCGGAAGGGCAGCGTGCCGCTGGTGCCGTACACGACCAGATCGTTGTGCACCGCGAGTGTCACCGGATCGATGAAGATGGCGCGGTGCTCCGAGCCACCCAGTTGCGGTTCCGAGAACATCACCCGCGTCGTGGTGCCGGGCGCCGGCGCCGGGCGGATGGCGAAGAGACTGGCATCGCGGCCTGCCACGGCGCGCGCTGCCTCGACCTGGTCGGCGAGGCTGCGGGCGGGGCCTGTCGTGTCCGTCCGCAGTGTCTGGCGGTAGAGCGCCTCCTCGATCTGCGGCGTGAGGACGTAGAGCAGGCCGGTGACGGCCGCGATCAGCAGGAAGGGGCCGACGAAGAGGCCGATATAGAAATGCAGCCGGGCGACGAAAGCCCGGACGTCCGAGGCCGGACGGGTGGCGCCGCTCATGGCCTTCCTCCCCCGGGATCGGCGTGATGGACGGCAAGGCGTGAGAGGCCGATACGCGGAATCGCGTCGGTCCGCCCGCTGGACGACAGCGCAGGCATGGATGATCTCCGAATCTGAAACAGGATCGACGTCGCAGGAGCGGTTGCGCGCGTCCGGCCCATGAAGGTCAGGCGCGATCCGCCCCAGCGAACGAGGGTCGGCGTCTCAGAGGGTCGGTGGCGCCCGCGAGTGATGGATGCGCAGCGGGGGGCGCAGTGCGAGGGTCCGCGCCACCGTCGCCATGACCATGTCGGGCGCCGCCACCAGCGATGGCGGTGGCAGGTCAGGCCCCGATGCCAGATTCCCGCCGATGACAGGACCCAGGCAGAGCAGGCAGCAGCCGAGCGCCGCATCCTGCGGCGCGATCGGCTGGCCATCGGGCCCGAGGCGGAGTGTCCGCATCCCGTCCGGCGAGCAGATGACGACATCCTCGCCGACGGCGGCCATGGCGCGCGCATGCGCCGGCAGCCCGGCCATCCACTGCACCAGCAGCAGCCCAGCCAGCAGAAGCATCAGCCGTCGAGCCGGCGCGCACATGATCGACGCCATTATCAGCCTCGCCGGGGCCTGTCATCCTGGTCCGGGACCGCTTGCCGCGCCTCCGATGACGCGTATCGTGCCGCGAACACCGTCCAGGAATCACGCGCATGGCGCCCCGCATCCTCATGATGGAGAGCCCGCTCTCCGACATCCCGACCGCGCGCGAGATCGCGCCGGCCGAGATGGAACTGGTGGTCGCGCCCCTCGGCAGCGACGCCTTCAAGGCCGCGTTGGGCGATGCCGATTTCCTCGTCGGCTTCGGCAACAAGGCCGTCGATGCGGGCTTCTACGCCGCCGCGCCGAAGCTCAAGCTCTTCCAGCTTCTCTCCGCCGGCTACGACACCGTCGATATCGACGCCGCGCGCGGTGCCGGCATCCCGGTCTGCAACAATGGCGGCGCCAATTCCACGGCGGTGTCCGAGCACGCCATCATGCTGATGATGGCGACCTGCCGGCGCCTGGTCTGGCAGCATGACAGCGTCGTCAGCGGCCGCTGGCGCGGCAACAATCCGGGCTCGGTGAAGCTGTTCGAATTACGCGACAAGGTGCTCGGCATCGTCGGGCTGGGGGCGATCGGCAAGAAGGTCGCGCGGCTCGCCAACGCCTTCGGCATGCGCGTGCAGTATTACGACATCAAGCGCGTCTCCGAGGCCGAGGAGGATGCGCTCAACCTCCGCTTCCGCCTGCTGAACGAGGTGCTGCGGAGTTCCGACATCGTGTCGCTGCATGTGCCGCTGACGCCGGCGTCGAAGCACATGATCGGCGCGGCGGAACTCGCGACGATGAAGCCCAGCGCCTATCTGGTGAACACCTGCCGCGGCCCGGTCGTCGATGAGGCGGCGCTGATCGCGGCCCTCGATGGCGGGGTAATCGCCGGTGCGGGTCTCGACGTGTTCGACCAGGAACCGCCGCCGGCCGACAATCCGCTGTTCAGGATGGAGAATGTGGTGCTGACGCCGCACTACGCCGGCCCGACCTGGGACAACCAGCCGGCACGCTTCCGCAACGCCTTCGACAATTGCCAGCGCGTGGCGCGGGGCGAGGCGCCGCTCTGGATCATCCCGGAGTTGCAGTAGCGGCCGCCTTCAGCGCGCGTCCGTTGCGATTCGTTCGCAATTGCTCTAACCGTTGAGTGCCCGAGCGGGACCAGCGCCATGTCCAGCCGGATATCGCGGGTGGAACGCATCGGACGATAACCGCGCGATGTTCGGCGAAAGGCATTTCGGAATGGCACGGAAAATGATGGCTGTGGCGGCGGCACTGGGCGGGGCCCTGCTGCTGCAGGCCTGCGCCAGCAGGGAGGGCTTCGAGGCCCGCATGGGACAGTATGTCGGCCGATCGGAGACGGATCTCGTCGCCTCGCTCGGCGTGCCGGTGCGCAGCTTCCAGGCCGGGAACCGCACCTTCCTCCAGTATGAGCGCCGTTCCATCACGGCGGATGTCGGTCCTGGCTGGGGCTGGGCTGGCGGCGTCAGCGTCCAGACCTGGGATTGCGCCACGACCTTCGAGATCGTCGACGGCAAGGTGGCCAGCTTCACCAGCCGCGGCAATGACTGCATCGCCACCGCGCCGCGATAGCCCCCGAGGCTCCCCCCCGCCGCAAGATGGGCACGCCCCTCACCCTTTTTTCCCGACAGGCTGACAGCCAGAAAAAAGGAGTGGGGGGTGTCGGGGGGGGGGGGGGGGGCGCCCCCCACCAGCCCAACCCCCCCACCCCCGCCCCACAGAAGCCCACACACACCCCCCCCCCCCCCCACACGGAGGCGGCCGACAACCCCC
>JAYSDS010000030.1:0-8471 GCA_041914265.1 Roseomonas sp. | reverse complement strand
CGAGTTCCCTCGCCCCCTGACGAGCCTCACGCCGCCTGCCGGCGCATTCTCTCCCGCATCGCGCCCCAGGCCGCGACGAAGCGTTCGGCCGCATCCTCCGGCGCGTTCCAGGGCAGCGACACGCGGATGGTGCAGCCTGCCTCCGCCCCCAACCCCATCGCCGCGAGCACATGCGACGGCCCCACCTTGCCCGAGGAGCACGCCGCCCCCGCCGAGACGCAGATGCCCGCCAGGTCCAGCGCGATCACCTGGGTTTCCGCCGGTGCGCCCGGCAGGGTGACGGCGCTGGTATTGGGCAGGCGCGGGACGGTGGCACCAGGGAAGCGCGCTTCGGGCGCGAGGGCCGCGATGCCGTCCTCGATGGCGTCGCGCAGCCGGGCGAGGCGCGGATCGGGCGTGGCGACCTCGGCGGCCGCGGCGAAGCCGGCGATGGCGGGCAGCGGCTCGGTGCCGCCGCGCCGACCGCGTTCCTGCCCGCCGCCCGCGACCAGTGGCCGCAGGTCGAGCCCCGGCCGCAGGATCAGTGCCCCCGCGCCCTTCGGCCCACCGAGCTTGTGGGCCGACAGGGCCAGGCTGTCCGCGCCGTCCGGCAGCGCCACCCGCCCGGCGGCCTGGACGGCATCCACATGCAGCAACGCGCCATGCCGCCGGCAAAGCGCGGCGACCTCGGCGATGGGGTGCAGCACGCCCGTCTCGTTATTGGCCGCCATCAGGCAGACCAGGGCGGGCGGGCCGGCGGCAAGCGCCGCCTCCAGCGCGCTGAGGTCGATCGTGCCATCCGCCAGCACCGGCAGCAGCGCGGCATCGGGGGCGGCGCGCAGCACGGCGGGGTGCTCGGTGGCGCCAAGCAGGATGCGGCGCGCGCCGGAAAGCCCCGCAACGGCCAAGGCATTCGCCTCGGTCCCGCCGGCGGTGAAGACGACATCCTGCGGGCGCGCGGCGAAGCGCGCCGCGACGCGCCGGCGGGAATCCTCCAGCAGCCGCCGCGCGGCACGCCCCGCGGCATGGATCGAGGAGGGGTTGCCGGCCAGGTCGAGCGCCGCGAGCACCGCCTCCCGCGCCTCGGGTCGCAGCGGCTCGGTCGCATTGGCGTCGAGGTAGAGGGCCTGGGTCACGACGGGTCGCGGCGCGCGGCCTCCTCGGGGCCGGCGGGCGGTCGGGCACGGCCGCAGATGCGCCCTTCCACCACATCGGCGAGCGTCAGCGCCCCGAGGAAAAGGCGGATCTGGTCGCCGAGCTCCGCCCAGAGGTCATGGGTCAGGCATCGCGTGCCGCCGAGGCAGCCCGCCCCGCCCTCCTCGCAGCGCGTCGCGATGATGGGTTCGTCGGCCGCCTCGACCACGTCGGCGATCGGGATCTGGTTGGCCGGCCGGGCCAGGCGGTAGCCGCCACCGGGCCCGCGCGCGGAGGCGACGAGACCCGCGCGGCGCAGCCTCCCGAAGAGTTGTTCAAGATACGCAACGGACAATTGCTGCGCTGCCGCAATATCCGTGAGCGTGACGGGGCGGCCATTCAGGCACCCCTCAGAACGGCCTTCGCGCGCGGCCATTTCGGCGAGGGCCATCACGGCGTAGCGTCCGCGGGTGGATAAGCGCATGACCTACTCCGCTCCCCTCGCAACCCTGATCCGAACTCCACACATGGGCGCCCTGTTGTGATTCTGTTATGCGAAACCCGACGCGGTCCCATATAGTGACTGCGCCCTGGGACACGGGAACCTCCCCTAGGGCACCTAAGGAATTGCTCCCAGACCCTTGATTTTGCAGGTTCGTCGAAATGCGAGCCAAGGTCGGCACTACGCTAAATATTCCGACCGGCACAGTCAAGAATTCGGACGGATGCGGGAGATTTCCTGGATGTGGCGCCCCCCCCGGCGTCAGGCTGAGCGGGGTTCCCCAAACTGCGGCAGGTCGCCGCCCGGTTCAGCCCAGGCCCCGCGCGGGGCGGGCGCGACAACGCGACCTGCGGCGAGACGCATTGGACTGAATATGCCCGAGGTCATGTTCGCCGGGCCGGATGGCCGGCTCGAGGGACGATACCATCACTCGAAGCGGCCCAATGCCCCGGTGGCCCTGATCCTTCACCCCCACCCGCTGCATGGCGGGACCATGAACAACCGGGTGAGCT
Source organism: Roseomonas sp. (assembly GCA_041914265.1). Lineage (GTDB taxonomy): Bacteria > Pseudomonadota > Alphaproteobacteria > Acetobacterales > Acetobacteraceae > Neoroseomonas. Next base: position 6,344 of record JAYSDS010000030.1, on the reverse strand, counting down.
ACAGCCTCTATCAGCGATTCCAGGCGATGGGCTTTTCCGTCCTTCGCTTCAACTACCGCGGCGTGGGCCGCAGCCAGGGCCGCTATGATGGCGGCATCGGCGAAGTGGCGGATGCCTGTTCGGGCCTCGACTTCCTCCAGGCGGTCAACCCGAATGCGTCCATGCTGTGGTGCGCGGGCTATTCCTTCGGCGCCTATGTCGGCATGCAGGTGCTGATGCGCCGGCCGGAAATGGGCGGCTTCATCTCGATCAGCGCCCCGGCCAGCCACTACGATTTCGGCTTCCTGGCCCCCTGCCCCTGCAACGGGCTGATCTTCCACGGCGCGGATGACGAGCTGGTGCCCGAACCTTCCGTGCGGAAGCTGGTGGACAAGCTCAACACCCAGAAGGGCATCACCATCGACTACCGCGTCATGCCCGGCGCCGGCCATGTCTTCACGCCGGACCAGACCGAGAAGGTCGTCGATGCGGCCGAGGATCATGTGATGGGCGTGCTGAACCGCGGCCGGATGGCGCTCGCCGCCGACTGATCCGCGCAACAGCCTGGTCTCTGCCAAAGGCCGTCGGCATTGCCGGCGGCCTTTCGCGTTCCGGGGCCGGCCCCCGGACCAGGACCGGCCGCCGCGATGGGAACCTTGGGACCGGACGCTGCGCCGCGACGGGGCGCAACGCTGCGATCCATGTCACAAGCGAAATATCCTCCGGCATGCACGCGCCGGGTGGGGAACTGGCGTCGCGGCCGGGACGGCTGCTGCTGACGCCCTGACGGCCCGCGCGATCCCCCCTTCCGGCGTGCCCGGCCTCCGTGCATCGTGACGGCAACAAAACCTTGAGGAACCGACCGGATGACCTTCACCCGCCGCGGCGCCATCGCCGCCGCCCTCGCCGCGCCTGCCCTCGCCCGCGCGCAGGGGGCCGAATGGCGCCCCGACCGGCAGATCACCATGATCGTCGCCTTCGCCGCCGGCGGGGGCACCGACACCGCCGCACGCACCATCGCCCGCTTCATGGAGAAGGATCTGGGCCAACCCGTGGTGGTGCTGAACCGGCCCGGCGCCGGGGGCGAGATCGGCTTCAGCGAACTCGCCCGCGCCCGGCCCGACGGCTACACCATCGGCTTCATCAACACCCCCACCATCGTCACCATCCCGATCGAGCGCCAGGCGCGCTTCAAGCTCGACGACTTCGCGCTGATCGCGAACATCGTGGACGATCCGGGCGGGATCTGGGTGCTGAAGGACAGCCCGATCCGGGACTTCGCCGGATTGCTCACCGCCGCGCGGGAACGGCCGGCGACCATCGGCTACGGCACGACCGGCATCGGCTCGGACGACCATCTCGCCATCCTCGCCATCGAACGCGCGACCAATACGCGCTTCCTGCACGTCCCCTTCGCGGGCTCGGCCCAGGTGAAGCAGAACCTGTTGTCGCGGGCGATCCCGATCGCCGTGATGAACATGGCCGAGGGCATCGCCGAATGGCGCCAGGACGTGCTGCGCCCCCTGGTGCAGATGGGGGCCACGCGCTGGGAGGTCGCGGCCGAGGTGCCGACGCTGCGCGAGCTCGGCATCAATGTGGTGGAAGGATCCATGCGCGGCATGGCGGCCCCGGCGGGCATGCCGCCGGAGGTGATGGCGCGCCTTGCCCGCGCCCTGCAGCGCACGGTGGACGACCCGGAATTCCAGCGCCTGGCCGTGCAGCAGAACCTGCCGCTGCGCTTCCTGGGCCCCGACGCCTATCGCGCCGAGCTGGTCGCGCTGCGCGACCGCTACCAGGCGCTGTGGAACCAGCATCCATGGAAGGAATGACCCCCTTCCGCGGCGTCTGGCCGATCCTCTATGCCTTCTTCGATGCGGAGGAACGGCTCGACCGCGCGGCGATGCGCGCGCAGGTCGAGGCCTGCATCCGTGGCGGCGCGCATGGCATCGCGGTGCTCGGCCTGGTGACGGAATTCCACAAGCTGACGCTGGTGGAACGCCGCACCATCATCGACTGGGTGCTGGAGGATGTCGGCGGACGCCTGCCCGTCGCGGTGACGGTGAACGAGGCGGGGGTGGCCGCCGCGCTGGAGGTCGCCCGCGCGGCGGAAGCCGCCGGCGCCGCCTGGCTGGTGCTGCAGCCGCCCCAGATCGCGGGGATGAACGAGGCCGCGCTGGTGCGCTTCATGGGGGCGCTGGCCGAAGGCGTGTCCATCCCCTGCGGCCCGCAGAACAATCCCTCGATGATGGATGTCGCCCTGTCCACCGCGGCGCTGCGCACGCTGAACCGGGCCCATCCGCATTTCCGCATGATGAAGGGGGAAGGGCCGATCCTCTACGTCCAGCGCCTGATCGAGGAGACCGAGGGCGCCTTCGCGATCTTCAACGGCCTGGCCGGGCTGGAACTGACGGACACGCACCGCATCGGCTGCGCGGGCATGATCCCGGCGCCGGACGTGGCGGATGTCCAGACGCGCGTGTGGGACCTGATGGAAGCGGGCGACGAGGAGGGCGCGGAAGCGCTGCACCGCGCGATCCTGCCGATCGCGACCTTCATGATGATGCCGCGCACCGCCGAGCATTTCGCGGCCTATGGCAAGCCGTTCTTCGCGCGGCGCGCGAGGATCGGCGCGGTGCATCCGCGCCGGCCCTGCGTCGAACCGCACCCGCTGGGGGCGGCGATCCTCCAACGGCTCGGGCGGGGGCTGCCGTCGCTGGCGGGCTGATGCGGCGCGCTGCAGGCGGCCTCGTCTTCGGGCGCGGCCATCGCCTATGATCGCGGCACCAGGCGGCACGCGGCCAGGAGCAAGCATCATGCATGACATCCCGGCCGATGACGGCCTTCCGCCCGGGACACCGCATCCCCCGTCGCGCCTGCGGAGGGCGAAGCACATCCTGATGGAGGAACTGCGCAGCTACCTGCTCAGCTTCTTCTATTTCTGGGTGCTGCTCGGCACCTTCACGGTCCATCAGGACATCGCGTTGCGCGAACATTCCATCGGCTTCGCCCCGCATGGCTGGGCGCTGGTCAATGCGCTGGTCCTCGCCAAGGTCATGGTGATCGTGGAGAAGCTGCGGCTCGGCTCGCGGATCGTGCCGCATCCACTCATCTACCCCATCGTCATCGAGGCCTTCATCCTCGCCCTGCTCTTCATCGCGATCCATGTGCTGGAACATGTCATCGGCGGCATGGTGGCGGGCGCGACAGCCGCGGCGAGCATTCCGCTGATCGGCGGCGGCGGCTTCCTCGGCCTCGCCCTCGCGGCACTCAGCGCCTTCATCGCGCTGATCCCGTTCTGCGGCTTCCGGCAGCTCTCGCACGCGCTGGGGCCCGGGCGCCTGCGCAGCCTGCTCTTCGACCCGCCGCCATCCGCCCGCTGACCGGCCCCGGTCAGCCCCGCAGCGCGACCAGGTCGGCGATGTTGGCCTGGGTGATCAGCCCGACCAGCCGCCCGCCATCCTCCACCGCGATGGCCGGCGCGTCCTGCAAGCCCTTCATCGCGGCATCGAGCGGCGTGCGGCGCGGCAGGCGCGGGATCTCCCGCATCGCATCGGCGACCGGCGTCTCCGGCCCGCCCGCGCGCAGCGCGTGGATGATGGCATCGCGCGTCAGCAGCCCCATCAGCCGCCCCTGGCCGTCCACGATCGGGAAGTCCTGCTGCGGGGTGCGCAGCAGCGCCTCGGCGGCCGCCCCGACATCGGCATCGGTCGGCAGGGCTTCGAAGCGGGTCTCCATCGCATCCTCGGCGGCCAGTCCACGCGTGGCGCTGCGCAGCGATTCCTCCGCGCTCTCCCCCGCCGCGCCGAGCCAGACGAACAGCGCGATGAAGATCAGCAGCGGCGCCCCGAACAGCCCGAGGAAGCCGAGCAGGATCGCCACCCCCTGCCCCACCTGCGCCGCCACGCGCGTCGCCGCCGCATGCGGCATGCGCAGGGCGAGCGCCGCGCGCAGCACACGCCCGCCATCCATCGGGAAGGCGGGGATCAGGTTGAACAGCACCAGAAAGGCGTTCACCCAGAACAGCCGCGGCAGGAAGCCCGCGCGCGGATCCTCGACGGTCAGGCCTTCCCCGGCCGAGGGGATGCCGCCCAGCATCACGGCCAGCACCAGGCAGATCGCGACATTCACCGCCGGGCCGGCGAGCGCGATGGCGATCTCCCGCCAGGGTTCCTCGGGGATGTGGTCGAGCCGCGCGAGCCCGCCGATCGGCAGCAGCGTGATGTCGGGCGTGGCGATGCCATAGCGCGCGGCGGCCGCGGCGTGGCCGAGCTCATGCAGCACGACGCAGGCGAAGACCAGGCTGATGAAGGCGATGCCCGCGACGGCGTCGCCGATCCCGCCGCGCGCCGCATGGACCGCGCCGATCCAGGCCAGCAACAGGAAGAAGGTGACATGGATGCGGATGACGGTGCCGCGCACGGTGCCGATGGGGAAGGACCAGGCCATGCGATCACTCCTGCGGCGCGGTAGCCCCGATGCGGGCGCGCGTCGCCGCGTCGATCCTCTCACGGATCGCGGCGAGCAGGGGATGCGATCCGTGGCTACAGCAGCGACCTCACGATCCGCCCGCCCTTCAGCGGGCCCGGCGCCCCGGTCGTGCCGAGGAAGGTGATCGGCAGTTTCCGCATCACGCGGGCACTGAAGGTCACGGCGCGGCCAGCAACCCTTCGAGTTCGCGAAGGCTGCGGGCGCCGGTCTTCTCCAGGATTTGTCGGATCTGGGTGCGGATGGTCGGCATCGAGACGCCGCGATCCTCGGCCACCGCCTCCGCACTCCGGCCGCCAAGCAGGGAACGCGCCACGGCAGCCTCCGCATCGGTGAGGCCGTAGAGCGCCTTCAGCGTGTCGCCGTCGAGCGCGGCGGGGTGTGCGCCGTCACGCAGAATCACCAGCACGCGGCCGGGATCGAGGATTCGACCGCCGCCACCCCATGGCGACATGCGCTGCGGCAAGGGCATGACGAGGAGGAGAAGGCGCGGCTCGTCCTCGATACCGCCCGGCCGCATGGCGCCGCCGGCACCGAGCCGCGAGGCCCATTCCACCAGTTCGATGAAGCGCGCCTGGTCTGCTCGCCTCAACAGCGAAAGCAGCGCGCGCCGTCCGGGCAGCGCGTTGCCGGCTTCCGGCCGGAGCAGGATATGGCCCGCGGCGGCCAGGCGTTCCATCGCGGCATTGGCGAAGACGACGCTGCGCTGACGGTCGACGATCGCGATGCCGGAGGCGATGCGTTCGAGCGCCGCGAAGCCCAATGCCGCAATGCTTTCGGCCGCGTCGAGGCGCTTGGCGAGGAAGAGCGCGTTGCGCAGATGCGGCAACAGGCTGTCGAGCCGGTGGCGCTCGGCATGATCGAAGGCGACGGCGTCGCGCGGCCGATGCAGGCCGAGGATGGCCTGTGACCCGTCATCCATACGGAAGCCGGCGCCGAGGAGGTGGAAGGCGCCTAGGTGATGGCGGGAGAAATCCTGCCACACCTCGGATTCCTCGAAGGCGGAGGTAGGCACATGCTCTTGGCCGAGGAAGCTGTACGGGCGCTCCTTGCTTTGCCCGAGCCGGCGTGCGGCGGCGGTCCAGGGATCGATCTTGTGATAGTGCTCTGCATAAAGTCGCTGCGCAGTGTCCGAGAAGCCGGGCAGCGCGATGGGCATCACGGCGCTGTTGGTATCGAAACAGAGAAGCGCCGACCCACTGACAAAATCCGCAGCGAGCGCGGCGCAGGCCTCCGACCAGACGGAGGGGTCCGTCGCGGCGGCATAAAAGCGCTCAGCCATGCTCAGCTCAGCATGATTCGTGTTGCATTCGTCGAACAAATCCACAAGCACCCCCGCTAGAAACCACGACACATCATCAATAGTGATGATGACCAAGCGGCCCTCAAAAAATACAATAATTTCGATATCATATGGCAAATAAATTCAAAAAACTTAGCCATCCATCCAAAACCGTGAGTCACAAACAGCCATGATTTCTCCAAATCATAATCTTGAAGGCCGATTTTTGTCCAGGCAAGAGTATTATGTTATGAGTGTAATTCCATGAAATATATTAAAGACAATCTCGATTATATCCGCGATCTTATTTTATCAAACAAGGTGCCCGATGGGGTTCTTTATCTCGCCGGGCTACTCAATGGCTGGCAGCAGGCTGGTGCACTCTGGGATAGGGTAGTCACGACGCTGCGCAACCACCCGCTGCACAGCGACCTCATGCTCGATCCATACGTCAACCGCGCATTCCACAAACCTCGCGGGTACGCCGGGGACGCCGAAATGATGGATCTGGTTTACACGCGCACTGCGCCGAAAGACACTTCACCGCTAGGCTCAGGACTCATTGCCTGAGCCAGAAGGTGAAGGTAGCGGCGAGGGT
>JAYSDS010000029.1:16526-52285 GCA_041914265.1 Roseomonas sp. | reverse complement strand
CGGCCGGCCGATGGATCGCCTGATCTGCGGCGATGTCGGCTTCGGCAAGACCGAGGTCGCGCTGCGCGCCGCCTTCGTCGTCGCGATGTCGGGCGCGCAGGTCGCGGTGGTCGTGCCGACGACGCTGCTCGCGCGGCAGCAGGCGCGCATCTTCACGGCGCGCTTCCAGGGCTTCCCGGTCAAGGTCGCCCAGCTCTCCCGCATGGTCACGGCGAAGGATGCCGCGCTGGTCAAGGAAGGCCTGAAGTCCGGCGACGTCAACATCGTCGTCGGCACCCATGCGCTGCTGGCGAAGGGCGTGGAATTCTCCGACCTCGGCCTGGTGATCGTGGACGAGGAGCAGCATTTCGGCGTGAAGCACAAGGAAGCGCTGAAGTCGCTCAAGGCCGACGTGCATGTGCTGACGCTGACCGCGACGCCGATCCCGCGCACCCTGCAACTGGCGCTGACCGGCGTGCGGGAGATGAGCGTGATCGCGACGCCGCCGGTCGACCGGCTCGCGGTGCGCACCTTCATCATGCCCTGGGATAGCGTGGTGCTGCGCGAGGCGATCCAGCGCGAACGCTTCCGTGGCGGCCAGGTCTTCTGCGTCGTCCCGCGCATCGAGGACATGGCGAAGGTCGCCGAACGCCTGACCGAGATCGTGCCAGAGGCGCGCGTGGTGCAGGCCCATGGCCGCCTGTCGCCGACCGAGCTCGAACGCGTCATGACCGAGTTCGGCGACGGCAAGCACGACATCCTGCTGTCCACGAACATCGTGGAATCCGGCCTCGACATGCCGGCGGTGAACACGCTGCTGATCCATCGGGCGGACATGTTCGGCCTCGCGCAGCTTTATCAGCTTCGCGGCCGCGTCGGGCGCGGCAAGCTGCGTGGCTATGCCTATCTCACCTGGCCGCAGTCGCATCGCCTGTCCGCCGCGGCCGAGAAGCGGCTCGAGGTGATGCAGACGCTGGACAACCTGGGCGCCGGCTTCACCCTGGCCTCGCATGACCTCGACATTCGCGGGGCGGGGAATCTGCTCGGCGAGGAACAATCGGGGCAGATCCGCGAGGTCGGCATCGAGCTGTACCAGCAGATGCTCGAGGAAGCGGTCGCCGACATCAGGGCGGGGCAGGGCAGGGGCGAGGAATCGGAGCGCGACTGGACGCCGCAGATCAATCTCGGCCTGCCGGTGCTGATCCCCGAGACCTATGTGACCGACCTGCCGGTGCGGCTCGGCCTGTATCGCCGCATCGGCGGGCTTGCCACCGATGGCGAGAACGACGCCATGGCAGCCGAGCTGGTGGACCGCTTCGGGCCCTTGCCGCCGGAGGTCGAGAACCTGCTCCAGGTCGTCGCCATCAAGCGGCTGTGCCGGGAGGCCGGGGTCGAGAAGCTCGATGCCGGGCCGAAGGGCATCGTGCTGTCCTTCCGTGGCAACCGCTTCGCCGACCCGGCCGGCCTCATCGGCTGGGTCACCGCGCGCAAGGGCGAGGTGAAGCTTCGCCCGGACCACAAGCTTGCCCTGCTGCGGGAGATGGATCTGCCGCAGCGGGTCAAGGCGGCGCGAGACCTGCTTGCGGCCCTGGCACGGCTGGTCCGCCGCGCCAGGGCGGCCTAGTGCCCTGCTTGCACCGTTCGCTGGATCCCCACCGAACGGAGCGGATAGGCAGGCCGCAGGGCTCCGGAATCCGGCCATTGGCGGCGCATCAGAGTTGCCAGCCGCCTGTCCTCGCCCTAATCCGACACGATACCGTCCGAGGTGCCTCCGCATGACGCCCGCGTTTCCCCGGTCGGCCCGCCTGCCCAGCCTGGCGGCCGCATCGCTGTTGCTTGCCGCCGGGGGGCCTCCGCCCGAGCGTGTCACCACGCCGCGCCAGCAGGCGCTGCCCACGACCGCGGTGCCGGATCCGGCACCCGCGCCGGCCGCACCGGTTTCCGAACCGGCACCCGTGCCGGCCACGGTCACGGCGCCGCAGTCCGCCCCGCGCGCGCTGCCCGACCTCTCGCATCTCTCCCCCGCCGATCGCGCCCGCGCGATCGCGGATTCGCGGCCGTGGTCCGGGACGCTCTTCGTCGGCTCCTCGGTCGCGGATGGTTATCTGCGCGAGTTGATCATCGAGCCCTGGTCCGGGTCCTGGGGCGACGACACGCTGGTCGCCGGCGCCGTGCAATACCGGGTCGCGCGCTTCTGGCGGTTCTTCACCCTCGATCTGGAACTCGGCAGCGCCTATCGCTTCGGCGATACCGAGGGCGGCGAGTTCTGGGCCGTCGGCTATCTCCGCTATGATGGCTTCCCCTGGAGCAACTACGTCTTCACGACGATCGGCCTGTCCTTCGGGCCGGACTACGTCACGCGCCTGCCGCAGGTCGAACGTGGCACCGACGCGCATCCGGAGGAGAACCAGTCGCGCTGGCTGAACTTCTTCTCGCCGGAGATCACCTTCGCCCTGCCGGACTATCCGCAATACGAAGTGGCGCTGCGCTACATGCATCGCAGCGGCATCTTCGGCACCTACAATGGTGTGTGGGAAGGCGCGAACAGCTTCATGGTGGGCTTCCGCTACCGGTTCTGACCGGGAAGGCGCGAGCGCCGGCGCCGCAAGCCCGCGCTCGATCTCTTGGAGCAGATCCCGATCAGGCGGACTGACCTGATCGGGTAAAGATGCCCGATACAACAAGCGGCTCGAGAGATTTCCGTGAGCCGGATCGAACAACGGCCCGATGCTCGGCATCGGGCCGGAATCGCGCATGCGCGACAGCGAAGCGCGTGGCGTGCATCGTCCAGGGAATGATTCAGGAGTTCAGGATCGCGCCGGATCGGAGATCCGGGAATGGTGGGCGCACGTGGGATCGAACCACGGACCTCCTGCGTGTCAAGCAGGCGCTCATACCACTGAGCTATGCGCCCCCCGTCCTGGCGGGGCCGCCTCCTTAGACGTGGCGCGCGATGCGCGCAAGACCCCCGGATGAATTCCTCACGCTTCGACCAGCGCGACATCGAGGAGACGTTCCAGAACCTCGGGTTCCTGGGCGCCGGCGATGGCATGGCGGCCTTCCAGGACGAAGCAGGGCACGCCGTTGATGCCGAGCCGATGGGCGCGGAGATTCTCCGCATGCACCGCATCCGCGTCGGCAGTCGATTCGAGGAAGAGATGCGCCTGCGTGCCGTCGAGCCCGGCACGCACCGCGAGATGCACCAGCGTCTCGATATGGCCGAGATCGGCCCCCTCGACGAAGTGACCGTGGAAAAGGGTATCGACCATGGTGTCGCCCAGCCCCTCGCGCGCGGCGAACCGCACGAGGCGATGGGCATCGAGGCTCGAGGGCATGCGCAGGATGCGGTCGAAGCGGAAGGGCACGCCCTCGGCCCGGCCGAGTTCGGCGATGGTGGCGTGCAGGCGTCGCGCGCGTTCCTCGCCGCCGAATTTCCGCGTCATGAATTCCTGGCGCGGCAGGCCGCCCGAGGGAATGTCGGGGTTCAGCAGGAAGGGCCGCCAGAGGATGTCGACGAGGATGTCGGGACGCGCGCGCAGGGCCCGGCGCAGCCGGCGCGTGCCGAGATAGCACCAGGGGCAGACCAGATCGAAGACGACTTCGATCTGCAGGCGGGCACGGGGCGGGACGAGAAGATTCACGGCGTCAGTCTATCCCGTTTTGGTCCGGCGCGGAACGCGGCTTGCCTGCCGCGGCATGATACCGGGCCTGGCGCGGCGGGGGCGGGGGCGCGACGGCCAGGCGGTCACCGCCGGCAGCGTAGGCCTCCTCCAGCGCCTGCAAGGCGGCCGAGATGGCCTCGTCCAGGGCCGCGGTCTCGATGCCATCCCCGATCGCGGCGATGCCGATGCTGAGGCGCAGGCGCCGCCCGTCCATGGCCGGGTGATGGAAGTGCCCGGCCACCGTGCGGAGGAGACGCTTCGCGACGATACGGGCCGCCTCGGGCCCGGTGCCCGGCAGCAGGGCGCCGAGCGCATCGTCGCTGACGTGACCGGCGAGGTCGCTCGCGCGCGTCGTCTCGGCCAGCGTGTCGGCAAGCCGGTGAAGATATTCGTCGGCCTCGACCGGGCCATAGGCCGCACGGAGCGCCGGCAGGTCGTCGAGCCGCACCACGAGCATCGTCGCCTCCAGGCCTTCCCGGCGACAATGAGCGAGGGTGGGGCGTAGCAATTGCTGCAGCAGCGTCCGGTTCGGCCAGCCGGTGAGGGCATTGAAGGCGGCGGCGCGGCGGACGAGGCCCTCATGCCTCTGCCGCCGGGAGATCGTCAGGATCAGCGCGATGACCAGACAGGGCAGACCGGCCTGCGGCAGCAGTTCCAACGCCATCAGCCAACCGGAAGGCATTGCGTCGGTCGTGTAGGCGGCGGCCAGGCTCGCGAGGTTTGCCAGCGCCAGCGCCCCGCACAGCATGGCCAGCACGGCGCGGTTCCTGTGATGCCGCCATTGATGGGCACCACGGAGCGCGACGATCGCCGCGACCACGGAGAGCCCCATCAGCAGCCCCTGGGCCACGGCCAGGATCGGAACGGGCATGCCGTTCACTCCCGCCTGCCCGTCGCCATGACAATCCCGAACGTCATGCGGCTTGGCCTCTCCCAGGCTTTCATTGCGGCCATTCTGCCCCGTCAGGCTGCGAGGCCAAGCGAATATGGCGCTGGATATCCCAGTTTCAGCGCGACATGGCGCGTTCCGGAACATGCTGACCCATGGAATGGAGGAACGCGGGACCTTTGGAGCGCGACGGGCCGCCACCGCCGCGGACAATCGACGGCGCCCGTAACAGCCCTGGGCTTGCAAAGCCCTCGCAATGAGCAATCCTCCCGCGGACTGATGGAGGACAACGAGCCATGATCCGCTGCATCAACCGGCGCGCCCTGCTGGCCGGCCTGGCCGGTGCGCCGCTCGCCACGACGGCGGTTCGCGCGCAAGGCGATTGGCCCAACCGCCCGGTGCGCCTGATCATCCCGTCGGCGGCGGGCGGAGCCGCGGATTTCATCGGCCGCACCCTCGGGCGCTTCCTCGAGCCGCATCTGCGCCAGCCCGTGGTGGTGGACAACCGGCCGGGCGCCGGCGGGATCACCGGCACCGAGGCGACCAAGCAATCCGCGCCCGACGGCTACACCTTCCTGATCGCGACGAACTCGACGCATTCGGCGAATGAGTTCCTGTACCGCCGCCTTCCCTACGACCCGGTGAAGGACTTCGCGCATATCGGCATGCTCGGCACCTTCGCGACGATCGCGGTCGTGCCCACCGACGCGCCCTTCAAGTCGATCCCGGCGCTGATCGCGCATGCCAGGGCCAATCCGGGCCGCGTCTTCTTCGGCTACTATTCCTCGTCGTCGCTGGTGCCTTCGGCGCTGCTGAAGGCGCGGGCCGATCTCGATATCACCGGGGCGGCTTATCGGAACATCACGCAGATCCTGCCCGACCTCATCAGCGGGCAGATCCAGTTCGCCTTTCTCGACACGCTGTCCGCGCAGCCCGCGCTGCAGTCGGGCCGCGTGGTGCCTATCGCCGTCAGCGCGCCGCAGCGTTGGGCACTGCTGCCGGAGGTGCCGACCGTGGCGGAGGCGGTTCCGGACTTCGTCGTGCAGGGCTGGTTCGGCGTGACCGCGCCCGCCGGGACGCCGCGACCGATCATCGATCGCATGCAGGGGCTCGTGCAGCAGGCGGTGGCCGATGCGACCTTCGCCGAGGCCGTCACGCGGCAGGGCCTGACGCCCGGCTTCATGGATGCCGCCGCGATGGACCGCTTCATCGCCGAGGACCGGCTGCGCTGGCGCGAATGGGTGCGCATCGCCGGGATCGAGCCGGAGTGAGACTTCGCTGCTCGATGACCGGCCGCAGCGCATGAGCGTGGCACCACCGCCCGGGCTGGCGCCGCCCGGCACGCGTCGCATCGCGCTGTCGCATGCCGCGCTCTTCGTGACGGAGGCGGGCGGCGATGGCCCGCCGATCCTGTGCATCCCCGGCGGCTATCATGGCGCCTGGTGCTTCGCCGCCTGGCTTCGGCTGTTCGCCGCATCCGGCATCGCCGCGGCGGCGATCGAGACGCGCGGGAAGGGCACGCTGGCCGCCGGGGCAGATCCCACCGCCGACATCGCGGCGTATGCCGCTGACGTCGTGGAGGCGGCGGGCCTCCTCGGCACCGCGCCGGTGTTGCTCGGGCACAGCCTTGGGGCGCTGATCGCGATGCGGGCGGCGATGGACATGCCGGCGGTCGCCGGCCTGCTGCTGGTCGCGCCCTCGCCGCCCGGCAACATGCCTGGCGTCGCGGCGGTGCGGGAAGTACCGGAAGGCAGCCTGATCGCACCGCCGGCGCCCGCGGTCGCTGCCCGGCGCTTCCTCGGCGGCGAGCAGCCGGAGGGATTCGCCGCCTATCACGCCGCGCTGTCGCTGGAATCGCCGCGCGCGCTGAACGATCGCTACGCCTTGCGCGTGGCGATCGATCCGGCACGGCTTACGGGCATTCCGTCGCTGGTCGTCGAGGCCGGGCGCGATGATGCGGAGCGGCACCCGGCGGGCCAGGACGCCGCGATCGCGGCCTTCGTGGGCGGGCAATACAGGCTGATGCCGGACATGCCCCATTGCATGATGATAGGGCCGTGGGGCGAGGCCAGCGCAGCGGCGCTGATCGGGTGGCATCGCGACCTGCGGGCGCGGGCCTAGACGCGGCAGTGGGGAACGACGGAGCGGAGGCCGCGCGTGATCCGCCACTACAGGAGCCGGCCGAATGGTGGTGCGGTTTGTCATCCGGTCGCGACCGATGACACGGCATTGATGAGACTTGATCTAACAGATCGGTCATGAGACCCCTCGCCATGGTCTCGACGGAAGGAGGCCGTCCTTGCCATCCACACCGCACTCGGCGCCGCAGGTGTCGGGTTCATGCGGGAGAATGGTGGCGGGGCAGGGGTGAGGTTGACGAAGGTCGCGTGACGCAATGAACGAGTTGCCGCCTCATCCTCCGCTCATCCGGCACTATGACCGACAAGGCCGGCGCGAGCGCTTCGTGCGTCGGCTCTTCGATCGCGGCGCCGGCCGATATGAGCAGATCGACCGCATCTTCTCCTTCGGCACCGGGCCGCGCTATCGGCGCGATGCCCTGCAACGCAGCGGCCTGGCACCAGGGCAGCGGGTTCTCGACGTCGCCATCGGAACCGGGCTCGTCGCGAAGGAAGCCGTGCAGATTCTCGGCAATCCCGCGGATGTCATCGGCCTCGACGTCAGCGCCGGCATGTTGGGCGAGGCTCGCCGCACCGTGCCGGTGTCGCTGCTGCAGGCCCGGGCCGAGGCCATTCCGCTGGCGTCGTCCACCGTCGACCTCCTGACCGTCGGCTACGCCCTGCGCCACTTCGCCGATCTCAACGGCACCTTCGACGAGTTTCGCCGCGTGCTGCGCCCGAGCGGCAGCATCCTCTTCCTTGAGATCGATCAGCCCGAGAGCCGCGTCGGCCAGGCGGCATTGCAGTTCTACCTGGGGCGGGTGGTGCCAGCCCTGTCGCGCTGGGTCGGCGGCGGGAAGGATGCCCAGGAGATGATGCAGTACTTCTGGGACACCATCGCCGCTTGCGTGCCACCGGCGACGATCGAAGCGGCGCTCACCAGCACGGGCTTCACCAACGTGTCCTGCGACGTGCAACTCGGCATCTTTCGGGCCTACCGGGCAACCGCCGCCTGATCGGGGCCGTCTGCCGTGGCGCCTTGCGCGGCGAATGCGGCGGCGGCGATGCGCTGACCGGCATCGTCTCGACACGGGCGCCGCGTCGGAGGTGCTGGCCGCGACGCCGCGCGGCCAGCATGTGGGGAGGGAGGCGGGCCTACGCCACCTTCTGAACGGCGGGCGGTGCCCAGCTCCCGTTCAGGATGGAAAGGCCCGACTCACGCGGCCAGTACATCCGTATCATCGGGATGAACGGCCCTCGCGGCGCCGGCAGCCAGTTGCTTTCCTTGTCCGCGCCGGGGGAATCCGCCTGGAAGTACAGCGTGATGGACCCGTCCGGATTGGGCTTGAGGTTGTCGCGCGGGCTGACGGTGAACTTGTTCAGCGGGTTCGGCACGAACCACCAGCCCTGGTCGATCTCATACATGGTGATCGACCAGAAACCATTGACCGGCGGCGTCTGACCGGCGGCGAAGGTCAGCGTGTAGCTGTTCGCCCCGGTGAGCGGCTTCCCCTCGCTGTCCGTCTCCGTGAAGGGATAGACGGCATCCTCCTGGAGGTTGGCGGGCCAGCCGAAGGCGGCGACGACGGCACGGTTCATGTAGTTGGTGCCGTAGCGGCCGAGGCCTTTGGTGATCACCCAGCCATTGGCCGTGACGCCCAATCCCTGCCGATGCGCTGCGATCGCCGCGAGCGCGCGCTGCGGCAGGTCCTTGAGCGTTTCGCGGGCCGCAGGGCCCAGCTTCGCGGCATCGAAGGGTTGGCCGGGCACCAGGCCGATGCGTGCCATGCGGGCGATGAAGGGCGCATCTTCGGGGGCGGGCGGCGCCGCGGTCGCCATCAGCCGGGTTATGCGGTTGAAGTATGCCTCGGCGGTCATGCCGAGGATCACCTCCTGCGGCTTGTCGGTCATGCTGAAGCCGGGGTTCGGATCGACCGGCGGCGCCTGGTAGCTGAAGTTGCCGCCGAAAGCCGAGAGCGGCGTGATCCTGTACTGGTCCTGCAGCGCGTTGACGGCGGCATAGTCGGCATCCGTGCCGTTCGCATAGGTGCGGCCGAGGATCAGGAAGTAGCGCGTCGGCGACTTGATCTGGACCATGCCCTCCGGCACCCGGCCCGACCAGCCGGGGCCGGTGATGAGGTAGTTGGTCGCCCTGGTCGCGCCGGTGCGCGTACCGACTGAATCGATCACCGGCATCCACAGGTCGTACATGGGGAACAGGAAGTAGCGGTCGCCCATGTCGGGGTGCGAGAAGACCATCGGCTCCGTGCCGACATCCGCCCAGGCCAGCGAATACAGCGTATCCGCGTTGGGGGCGGAGACGCCGCGGAAATCGGCGGGCGGATAGCGCCGGACATTGATGAACTGGCCCATCGGGGCCTGCAGGCCGCGCACCTCTGGGACGTTCGTCATCTGGACCCGCGTCACCTCGGTGGTGATCAGCGAGTAGCCGTACACATAGGCGTCCATCAGAAGCTGCGCTTCCTCGGTCGCGGCAACGGGCGCCGCATCCGATCGCTGGGCAAGGGCGTCGTCGCCCCGTGCGAGAGCCATGGGTGCCGCCAGCGCGGATGCGGCCATGAGCCTGCGTCGCGTGAACTGGGTCATTCATCCTCCTTGTACCCCGGCGCGGGGCGACGCGACGGTGAACCGACGGGTGCGGGGCCGCACGCGAATGCAGCGGATACCCGGGGCGAGCCTGTCGGCTCCCGGATCACCCGCCATGCGGCACACTACTGCCTGGCCATCGTCTCCTTGCGCCGTGACGCATGCGGAGATCGCACGCGCCAGCGCTCAGACGGAGAGTAGAGCAGGGCGGGCAGGCTGGCCGCGCGAAAGGTTATCCAGATCCGGCACGCCGGACGTCACGGGTCGCGGCGCCACTGCCTCCGCACCAATGTCGATGGAACCGCCGCGCTTGGCGGGTACGTGCCAGCGCGGCGGCATCACTATAGACGATGCCGGCACGCCTGGACGGGCACGCTGTCCGCACGGGAAGACGTCGCCGCGCGGGTGGCGGATGGGGTGGGATTCGAACCCACGAGGGCTTGCACCCTGGCGGTTTTCAAGACCGCTGAAACCGCAGGATATCCGCCGCCTTCCATCAATGGTCACTGCCGCCGATCAGTGACCGCCGCTATTCCGCCCAGTCGCTGGGCATATCCAGGGGCAGTGACCGGACGGGCGCGCCGGTGCCGGCGAGGGCCTTCGCGCGGGCGGCTGGGCTGACTAGTCGGAGGTACTCCTCCGTCACCTTGACCGTGCTGTGGCCCATGTGCCGGGACAGCCCATAGAGGTCTCCGCCGGCCTCGAGCGTCGCCGTCGCGAACCGATGCCGCAGGTCGTGGAAGCGGAATCGGCGGAATGGCTGGCGCAGCTTCTCGGCCGCCGCCGCCAGGCGCCCCATCTCCCGGAACCACTGGCTGTCGGGGTTGCCGATCGGGTCCCCGCGCCCATGCCAGAACACATGGTCGCCTTCCGGCGCGCGAGGAATCGCGTCGAGCCAGGCGATCGTCACCGGCGCCAGGTCAATCACGCGCGGCCGGCTGCTCTTGGTCCTGTCGAAGATGCAGGTGCCGTCCGGCCGGATCTGCCACCGCTCCAGGGTGGATGCCTCCGTCTGTCGGCAGCCCGTCTCGGCCGCGAAGCGGGCGACCTGCCGAAGCACGCGGGAGATCCGCGGCAAGGTGGCCATGACCTCCTCGGTCGTCGGGGGGATGATCGGATCGCGGCGTTCGCGGGTCACCCGCCGGCGGGGGATCGACGCCACGGGGTTCCGGTCGAGCAAGCCCTCGGCCACCGCGTGCTCCAGCACCTGGCTGATGGCCGTGAGGGTGCGGTTGATGGTGGCGTTGGTCGCGCCGAGCTTTCGCCGCGCCCGAACAAGCCCCATCAGCGTGGCCTGGTCGATCTGGCCGATGGTGAACTGCACCAGGTACGGATCGGCGATGCGCAGGGAGGCCTCATAACGCTCGACCGTGGCGGGCTTAAGGTTCGCCTCGGCCGCGGTGAGGTAGTTGATGGCGGCTTCCCGCCATGTCGTGCCGCCCTTCCTGGCGGCGCTGGCCCGCGCGATCCGTTCAGCCTGGGCGACCTTTATGTCGCGCCGGAACGCATCCCGGGCCGCTTCCGCTTCCCCCACAGTCTCTGCTCGTATGCGGCGTGTGCGATCGCCGCCGGCGAATTGGGCTCGGGCGTAGAGCTTGCCCTGCCGCCACAGGAGCCCTTCGGGGAGCGGGCATCCGGGGGTGAGTCTGTCGCGCCGCATGCGGCAATAGCCTCCTGCTGGCTGATCCATCGGCGGATGGCGAGGGGATCGAAGGACCAGCGCCCACCGAGCATGGCGGCGCTGGGAATCTTGCCTTGCTTGGCCCGCGCGGTGACGGTGCGTGGCGACATGCCGGTCATGTGGGCCACGACCTCGGCATAGACGCGTTCACGCATCGGTCGCCTCGCAGGCCAGGGGCGCATTGGCGATCGTCAGCAGCAGGTCCGCGTGGCAGGGCAGGTGAGGTGGGCACCAGCAGCACAGAGGCTTGCCGCGCAGCGCCGCGCGGATCGCGTCAGCCGATAGGGTGGGCTGGGTCGGGAGCCAGGCACGGTAACGCTCGACGGCCTGCGAATGCGCCTGGGCCGGGGTGCCGGCCTGGCTGATGATGGTGCGCGTGGCGGCCTCGGTGCAGCACCAGCCCACGCCGTCCACCAGCTCGGCCCGCCAGGGGTTCCCCCAGGGCGAGGGGCGGCCGACGTAGACGGCGCCGGCAGGCATGCGCCACCCGCGGTCCCGGCGGCGCTGGATGCGGGGTGGGGCGTCAGGCATCGTCTGCGCTGCCCGTTATGGTCGAGAGCAGCATGCGCGCCGTCACGGCAACCGCCATCGGCTTGGTGGGAGATGTGGGCTTCGCTGTGGCTGTGCTGTCCCGCGCGATGTGTTCCATGAGGCCCAGCACCGATGCTTCCATGGCAAGGCGGCGCTGGGCTTCGGCAGGCAGGGAATTGGTCCCGGCCGTGCCGGCCAGCAGCGTCCTGCGGGCGCGACGGGCCGTGCGCCGAATGTGAGTGCGTGCGGCCGGGCCGATCGTCTCGATGACGCGCTCGGGGGAGAGGCGTCGCAGGCCGCGCCCGCGCTCGGTCGTGAAGACGGCGCCGCATTCGCGCTGCGCGATGCGGCGGGCGGATGCCGCGATGTGCCGGCATGCCGTGATGTCACGCCCGAGGGCTTCGGACATGGCGGCGAGGGTCACCATCTCCCCGACCGGGCAGGCGATCAACAGATCGGCGATCGAACGCGTGTCGGCGGAGATCTCGGTCTGGAGCATTGCTGGTGTCCGTGGGTGGCGTTGCGTTGCGGGGCGACGCGCGGCGGTGTGGCGCGTAGCGCAGAGATGAGTGGTGGAGCGCGGCGTTGTGGTGAGACGCGCCGTCACGCCGCCAGCTTGCGGTTGTCCTCCCAAGCCAGCGACGCGATCTTGAAGCGGCCATTGGTGCCGCCCTTCTCGGGGCGGAACCGGCCGATGCCTATGAACATCCCGGCGATCTCGACCATCTCGCGGAACACCTCCTGCGTGATGATCGGGTCCAGGATGTAGACGTCGAAGGACGCTTCCCAGGCGGGAATGATCGGGAAGCGCCGCGGCACGCGCTTGCCGCTGCCGCGCACGCCGTCCGCGTTCGCGCTGATGGTCACGGCGCCGACGGTCGCGGGGTCGATGTTCAGCGCCGGATCATCGAACAGCGTGATGCCGCTGAGGAACTTCGCGGTCCAGGTCGCCTTGCCTTGGCCAGGGATCTGGCGCTTCGAATACTTCGCGGCGGCGGCGATGGACTGATGCAGCCCATGCGCCGGGATCACCACGGTGTCGGCGCCATTGCGCGTCGCGACGCTCAGCTTGTGGCGCCAGGTCCGCGTGTCATAGGCCTCGTGATTCTCGCCTTCCAGCTTCGGTTCGTCATGCTGGCGGGACTGCGAATAGGGCGTGATGCTGGCGAGGGTGAGGTGAGCGACGGAAGCCTGCATGGCGGGTGTCCTTCGGTGTGGTGGGTAGCGTTGCGTTGTGGAGCGGGGCGCTGCGTAGCGCGGCGGAGCGACGTGCAGCGGCGCGAAGGAATCAGTTGCCGGGTGGCGTCAGGCATCGGGGTATTCCGGCTGCTCGCCGGCCGCGACGAGGCGCCCGAGGTCCGTCAGGTGGAAGTAGGCCATGACCTGATCGGGATTGACCTCGCGCGGGTACTCGCGGCCCCGGCTGAACAGCCCGACATCGACCAGCGCGCGCAGGTCGGCGTCGTCCCGGTTGGTGAAGAAGTAGTCTCGGTACCCGGCCTTCAGCCCTCGGCCGCCGTAGGCGTGAACCACGATGTCCAGCATTGAAGGGGCCAGCACACGGGCGAAGGAGTGCCGCGGCGGAAGGTGAACATCCCTCTCCGGCGCGCGGCGGATGCTGGTGATGCCCTCGGCCGCTTCCAGCCACGTGCAGCCCCATGAGTCCTGGATCAGATAGATGCACTCCGCGCGCGCCTTGGAGCGTGTCGGCGCAAAGAAAATGTCAGCGGGGATGCCGATCTCGTGCGACGTGGTGCGGATGGCCCAGGCCTTCCGGATGCGGCGCGGGGCGTCAGGCATCGAACAGCCCCCGTTGCGTCGCCGCCGCGGCCTGGGCTCCGCTGATCGGAGGTGGCGCAGCTTCTCGAGGGGGAGGGGGCGTTAGCCCCCATGCAGCCCAGTCGATCGGCCTCTCCTGCCACTCTCGGCAGCCGTGAGGTGCGAGCGTCATCTGGCCCGTCAGCGCGCAGGTGCCGGCCTTGTAGCCGCCGCTGCCCCAGGGGAGCTTGGTCCAATGTGCGCAGCTCGGGTAGCAGTGTTGGTCAGCCATCGGCGCCCTCGCACCACTGCTTGGCGAAATCCGCCGACAGGCGCTTCACGCGGCGCTGGGCGCGGCGGGTCGAACGGTTCTTGACCTTCCGCCAGCGGCCCATCCACCAATGCCACTTCACGCCCTGCGCATCGCGGTAGGGCGGAGGGCGCTCGCCCGGCGCTACCGGCGGGTGCCGGTGCTGCACAGACTTTTGAGTGGCCTCGCGCTGAGTTGTGCCCATTGCGCCACACGCAAGCGTAAGTTGCGGGCTCACATCGGCTAGGAGTTCGTTATGGGATCCTTGCTCGAGATCTTGCCCGTCGGATCGGATGGGCGGCTCTTTCAGGTCTGCGACGGTGAGCGCTTCGGCCACATCGAGATCGAGGGCGGCACATGGCGCTGGGAGCGCGGCCGGGACCTGATCGGCCGCAGCCCGGACGTCATCACGTTCATCGTGCATTGGCTTGATGAGGAGGGCGTCCTGATCGGCTCTCAGAACGCACCCTGTCTGGCTTGGCGGACCATCGAACGGGAGGTGCCCGCAGCGCGCGGGTTGCTGAACTAGCGGGCGGTCAGCCACGGGGCACCTCCCGCCATTCGCGGCCGTCGAGGGTGGCGCCGGCGCGCTGCTTGCCGACGCGATAGACGAGATTCGTGGCGTGCGCGGTGAAGCTGTGCGCGGTCAGGCGGTCGGCGCGCTCCTCGCAAACGACATAGCGCCGCATCCAGTCGCGCACGTTGCCGTGCTGATCGATGATCGGCCCATCTTGCTGCATGCCGAACGCATCGCCAGGCGCCCACTCTCCCCACTGCTTGAAGAAGAACGGCACGCCGGCGGCCTGGCACTGGTCGCGCAGGCTGCGGAACCAGTCGGGGTGCGACGGCCGCGCCTTCGGTCCGCTCTCGCCGCCGGCGATGACCCAGTCGATCCTTCCGCGCGAGCCCGGTATCGGGTCGCCGTAGGAATCGCACATCGATCCCTCGGGGATTGCATAGAGCGGCTCCAGTGACGTGTATCCTCCGGGCAGATCCATGGGGTGGAGGTTGAGCGGGCCAAGCAGCGGCTCGCAGGACAGGAACCGCCTGGCCGCCGGCATTGCCAGCAGATGCGGAATGCGCCGGTCAGCCTCGGCCTGGTTCTCGACCGTCGTGCCAAGCCAGACATTCTCCGGCGGATGCCCGTCCAGCCACAGAGCGATCCATTCGATCAGGTCGCCGCGATCGGTGCCCTTCGCAAGGTGGGCCAAGGCGTCCTCGAGGCGCCGCCGAATGATCTGCGGTCGCTTCGTCAGCAGCAGCCAGATCACGTGCTGGGTGATGCGCATCAGGTCCAGCGCATCGATGAACCACGCCAGCGGCGCAGCCTTGTCCATGATGTCGGCCATGGAGGCGCAGAACACGCGCGGCCGCGTGCCGGCCCTCCGCGCCTCGCTGTTCCATTTCAGCGGCTGGCGCCAGTAGCTCTCGCTGGTGCGCTTGCGCTCGGCATGCGGCCCCCAACCGCCGAAGGTCGACGTGTTCCGCTTCGCCTGCGCCTCGGCATAGCAGTGGTCGCAGGCTGGGCTCACCGCCTGGCAGCCGGTCCAGGGGTTGAATGTGTGGTCGGCCCACTCGATGCGGGTTTCAGCGCCCACGGGCAGCCCTCCGGTCCTGCATCCGCGCGACCCAGGCCAGCGCGCTGCCCAGGCCGCGCAGGAACAGCCACAGGGCCACCGCGACCAACAGCAGAAGTAAATGGGCCTCGAGCCTCGTCATGCGGCCTTCCTCTCGTGGCTGACGCCGAGCAGGCTGCGCAGCAGCGCGGCGGCGGGTGGCGGGGAGACGCTGTTGCCGATCAGCCGCACGATGGCGGTCTTGCCCATCGGCGTGCCGTCGGGTCGCGCCCAGCGATAGTCCGCAGGCAGGGCCTGCGCGGCGGCGAGCTCCTCGGGCAGCAGCATGCGCATGCCGATGTCGACGATGGCGTGCGGCACGCCGGCGACGTGCACCACCGCGAAGCGCGCCTTGGTCGTCGCGGCGCCGAGCGGCTCGCGCAGATCCTGGCCGACGTTCGTTCCGTTGTAGCGGATCAGGAAGGCGGCGACCTGGTCGGCGCCCTCGGCGTCGTGCGGGGCAAGGGTGGCGGAGACGAGGTTCTGGTGGCAGCCCGCCGACAGGATGGTGGACAGCGGCGCCGGCGCCGGCCGGCCGATGACGCCGCTGTTGTGCTGCGCCAGGAACGCCGCAACCAAACCGTGCTTCACTCCGCCCGCGACGATGGCTCCGAGCGGCTTTCCGAGGCCCGGAACGCGCGGCGCCTGTCCGTCGCGTTCGCCCCAGCCCACGGTAACCAGTGTCGGGGCAACCAGCACGCTGTCGCCCTTCGTCGTGACGGTCTGGAACGGCTTATCGGCAACCGCCCTGGGTTCGGTCTGCCCCATCCGTCCACCAACGCCGGCGATGAACGGCTGCACGATGGCGTGCCTTGCCTTTCCCGTGATGGCTGACAGCGGCGCCTCGGCTTGGGCAATGCCGTTCGGGTTGGACTGGTGGTCGATCGTGACGATGAACGGCGCCGGCGCATCCATCACGAAGCGCCGGATGCCGGCCGCGATGCGGCGGCACGTCGCTTCGGCCAGCGGGCGGGCGCGATGGAAGATGCTCGGCGCCGGCACGTCCCAGCGGATGCACTCCGCCGCCGTGCGCCAGGGCTGTTCGAACATGCCGGGGCTGCGCCCATGCGTCGCCGCCGGGAAGCGGATCGGCACCCCGTCGCAGCGCGCCACGACGAACAGCCGCGTGCGGATCGTCGGCGCGCCGAAATCGGCCGCGCACAGTTCCTGCCAATCCACCTGGTAGCCGAGGCCGCGCAACCGCCCGACCCAGGCACGAAAGCTGCGGCCGACGCGGCGCGGGCAGGGCGTCCCGTCCTCGAGCAGCGGGCCCCAGGTCTGGAACTCGGCGACGTTCTCGACGCAGATGATGCGCGGGCGCACGCGCGTCGCCCATGTCACCACCACGCCCGGCAGGCTGCGCACCGCCTTCCAGCGCGGCCGGCCGCCCGAGGCGCGGGAGAAGTGCCGACAATCCGGCGATGCCCAGAGCAGCCCCACGGGCCTGCCGGCGCAGGCGGCGCGGGGTTCCACGGCCCATACGCTCGTCTGCTCGTGCCGCGTGGTCGGGTGGTTCGCCGTGTGCACCGCGATCGCGTAGGCGTCGTGGTTCACCGCGAGGTCGGGGTGACGGCCGGTCGCCTGGTGGATCGCAACCGAAGCGCCGCCGCCGCCGGCGAAGAGGTCGACGATCATTTCGTGCGGGGCGATCACGCCTTCTTCTCCTTCCGCACGTCGCCCATCAGCCGCAGCACCTCACGCAGGGCGACGCCGTGGCCTTTCGCGACGCCGGCCAGCGCCGTGAAATCCCCGTCGCGCTTCTCGGCCAGCAGCTTCCGCAGGGATTCGCGAACGCGCTCCTGCCTGGTCAGCACCGCGGCATCGGCGATGCGGGCCTCCTCCTCCGCCGTGCGCTCCATGGGTGCGGGCGGCGGGGCGCGGCGTGGGGCGGGTGGCGGCGGCGGGGCCGGCTCGGGAACGGGCTGGCGTGGCTCGGGCGCCTCGGCGCGGGCGGCCCGCCGCTTGTCGTTCTCTGCCTGGATGCGCGTCCGCGAGGCCGCGGCGGCCGATGCCTTGAACGCCTCAGGCCGGACCCATTCGTGGATCGCCGCGTATTGCCGCACGCTCGCGACCGAGACGACCGGGGGCGCATCGCCTGTCGCGTTCACCGCCGCGAGGATCTCCGTCGCCGCCGCGCCTTCGCCCCACATGCGCTTTGCGATGACGAGGCGCTCGGGCGTCCAGATGTACGGCCGGGCGCCGCGACGGGCCGTGCCGGCTGCGGTGAGGTCCGCCAGGACCGCGGCCCCGCGCTGCCCCGAACGCCGCTGCAACTCGCGCTTCACCTCCAGCGGGCGAGCGATGCCGAGGTCGTTGATGCGGGTACGGAGGGCGCCGATCGACAGGATATCGCGCGGTGCGGGGATTGCGTTGAGCTCGGCGAGCATCGCTGCATGCGGCATGTCGGTCAGGATCAGGCGACGCAGCGCGTCGTCGCGCGCGGGCGTCCACACCGGGCTGGCGTAGGCGCGGCGGCGACGCGGCGCGCGTGGTGGTGTCCCCTCCGCCTGGCCGGGCGGAGGGGACGGCGCGGCCGCTGGGGAGGCGACGGGCGGCGGCGCGCAGGGTGATGATGGGGCGGTACCAGACGGCACCGCCGCGAGGATGCCGGCCCACAGCGCCAGCGACAGCAACGCGATGACGGCGGCCGAGGCGCGATGCGTCAGGCGGCGCGGCGCCGCGGGCGCCAGGGTGATGTGCGCGGTCATGCCGGCACCAGCGCGACGCAGATCACGGTCAGCCCGCCGAAGCCGGCCAGCATCAGAACCATGGCGAGGACGTCCTGCGCGAGCTCGACCCAGCGGGGTGCGCGGCGGGACATGGCGCAGGGGCGATGCATCAGCCTGTTCCTCCGATGATGCCGGCGCGGCGGCGGATGGAGGCGTCGGCCTCCTCGGCGCTGAGCGGGACACGGGGCGGGGAGGGGAAGCGCGGCGCGGCGTCGCGCAGGATGCTGGCGAGGGCCGACCAGTCCCGCGCCTCCCGCGACAGGATGCCGCGCACATCGGGCTCGCCGCAGGCCTGGGCGACCTGGTCGATGCGGTCGGCTTCGGCCAGCAGCTCGGCCGCGGTGACGCCGGGGGCGTCCAGCATCGCCCGCGCGAACTCGCCGAGGTCATGCGGCAGGTCCACCACGCGGCGATACAGCGCGGCGATGGTGGGCGGTTCGGCCGGCTGGTCGGGGAGGAGGGTGAGGCGCATGTCAGGCAGCCTCCGGCGTGCGGTCGAAGGTCGGCCGCATTCCAGCGATCTTGAACGCGGCATGAAGCGCTTCGAGCGTGGCCGCGACTGCTTCCGGCTTGGACGGCATCTCGATCCGCCACTCGTCGTGGTATCGCGGGAGCACTGCCGCGACCTCGCGGTATTCGTTCTCGGTGAGACGGATACCGAGTGTGACCTCGATGATCATGGTCAGCGCACCTCCGCCTTGGCGATGAAGAGCGCGGCGCGCAGGATCAGGCGCGTGACGGGGTCGAGCGCGTCCATCAGTCGCTGCCCTTCGCCGCGCCGAACATGGTGCTGAGGGCCTGGACGCTGCCGGCGGGGTAGACGAAGCGCTCGCCGCTCTGCGCGAAGTCCCAGAACTCACGCAGCAGATTCAGCGCGTCGGCCTGGGCCGTGCCGGCGAGAATCGCCTTCGCGGCCAGCGCCTGATTCATGACGTTGCGGAGGGCCTGGGCCGTCGATCCGTCGCGCAGATCCACGTGGAACCCGCTATCGAACAGCCTGATCTCGAGCAGCGCGGCATCAGGCCCCTGCCGGTCAGGACCGCAGCTTGCGTCCCGGCTGACCGAGCAGGTCGCGACCGAGAACCACCACCCAGGAAGGGCCGATTGGAACTCGGAAATCGCTGCGGCAAGGTCAGCCGTGTCGACCAGCGGCACGCCAGTCGCGAGCATCGGCGCCTTGCCAGCACCGCGCCCATCGAGCGGATTGTCGAGCTGCCCGGCCATGTCACGCCTCGGCCGTCGCGAAGGTCTCGGGCTCGGCGGCGGTCGGCGCCCCGGGCTGCTTCGGCTTCGCCGGGCTGCGGGTGGTGTGCGGGGGCTCGCCGGCGTCCCAGCGCGCGCCGAGCTTCAGCACCGCCTCGCGGAACGTCCCGGCGCGCTTGAAGTCGCCGCCCGCGCTCAAGCCGTCGGCGGCGAGCGCCTTGGCCAGCGTCGCGAAGGCCTCGGGAACCGTGGGGGTGGGCTGGTCGAGCATGGTCGCCTCCGTGGAAACGGGGCGATCTTATTCATATGCGTATTGCCGGTGTCAATGCATATGAGTAAACAAACTTAGGGCGGGATGATCTGTGTCCATTCCAGGGCAGGGATAACCCGGCGCACCGGCCCGTCGGGGATGCTGCTCTTGCGACCGTCGCGGTAGATCATGCCGTGCGGCTTTTCGCCGATGACGGCAGGGGAGAGCAGGCGGCAGACCAGGCAGACATCGGCCGGCAATCCGATGTCGAGTTGCAGCATCGCGTGTCGCGCCTGAGCCGGATCGGCGTCAGGGTCGAAGTAGATGGGCTCGCCCGCCTCTCGCCACGGCGACATGCTGTCATCCGGCATGCGCATCATGAACGCCTGCCGCGCGCCGCTGAGCGATGGAGGCCGCCACGCAAATTCCGTCGCGGCTGTCTGCAGCAGGAACAGCGGGCCCCGGCCAACCGGCATGGCGATCCAGACCTGCACATCGTGATCTGCCAGCCGCGGGGCCGCGCCGGTGATGGGCGAGGCGAGGGCCGTCGCCATGATCTTGTGGTCGGTGTAGCCGCGCTTCCGCCCCTTCACAGCCTGGCGGGCGAGGTGGGCCGGCGCCTGCGTACCAAGGGCACGCTCCAGCGCTGGCAGCGTCTCCGTGCTGATCGACATGACGCCGTTGACCAGCTTGTTCACGGTCGGCTGGGGAAGGCCGCTGAGGCGGATCAGGTCGTCCTGCACCATGTCGCGCGCCGCCATGGTGGCCTTGAGCCACCCGGTCAGCGTCTCCGGGGAGGTCCGTGATTCCTGCTGCGGCGCAGCGCGCTTCACCATAGCGGAGGCGTAGGCGCCGCGCATATGCATAGCAACGCCGTTTCCCTTGACGGTATGCATGGTGTTAGTCATATGATTAAGTCATGGACAGCGTCACCGCGTGCATCGACGACATCGAGGAACGGCTCCGCGCCGCGAAGGTCAGCGTCGCCCGCGTGTGCCGGGAAGCCGGCATTGACCGGTCGATCTGGCACAAGTGGAAATTCGATGGGGTCATGCCCCGCCCTGCGACGTGGAATGCCGTGCGCGCCGTGTTGGCGCCGAAGATCGGTGCGGTGGCGGAGCTGCCCGTTGCCGCCGCCGACGCGAAGGCGGCCTGACATGACCGAAGATGCCTTCAATGACTTTCTCGACGACCTCAGCGTGATTGAACGCTTGGAGAGGCTGAAGACCCTCTCCTTGGTCGCGCAAGGTCGGTGGTGGGTCAGAACCAGTGACCCGGGTGATCCGGTCGTGCGCGGCCGGTGGGTAACGGTGCCGGGACTGGCGGAGGCGATCGCCGCCCTTAGCCCGGATCGAACAGCTTCCTCAGCCGCTGGTTCAGACGGTCCGCCTGCAACGCAGCTTTCGCCATGCCGCCATGTGCCAGCTTCCGTGCCGCCGTGTTGACGGTCGTGAACATCTCGTCCTGCGTGATGTGCCCCTTGCTGGCGAGCAGGGTGAGCAACTCCTCGGCGATGATGAGAGCAGCCTTGCCGCTCGGGTCGGCGGGGGTGTCGGCCATTGGATTCTCCATGGGTGAGTCGCAACTGCCCATGGTGCCGAGGCGCGGGTGGGGTCGCAACGATCCTGCCCGCGCGGAGGGCTAGCCGTGCCAGCTCTACTCGATCGGCCTCACGCAGGACCAGTCCGGGCAGTTGCGGTCGAAATCCCGCAGTTCCCGCACCATGGCGTCGCCGCGGGGCAATGCGGCGGGATCGATCTCGGCGCAGGCTGCCCGGCGGTCGGTGCGGAGCATCGCCTCGGCGCGAGCGAGCGCGCGTTGCACGGCCGCCGCCTCCTCGCGGGCTTGGCGGGCGGTCGGACGGGGCCCGGGCACAGCGGTAAGGCCGACCGAGCCGGCCAGCATGCTTCGCAGGTCTTGACCCCAACGTTGTGGACGGCGCCGGCACGCCGGGGCAAACACCGCGGCGTCGGCGAGAATAATTCGCCGCGCGACCTCGACCTCGCGGGTGCAAGGGCGAGCGCTCCAGTCGTGGGGGTTCCGGACGCAGGCGTCCGGCCCGGCCTGCTGCGCGAACACCCCGCCGCACCAGCCCGCCATTGCCGCCGCCAGCAGCATCGCCCGCATCCCGCCATCTCCCGCGCCCAACCAGCCCCCATCCTGCCCCAACCATGGCGTGAGAAGGAAGTCCGGCCATGCGCGCGCTGATCGGTCGCGTCCTGTGGTGGTTCCTGGACGGGGCGCGGCCCCGGCCGTCCTTCGACGGCTTCAAGGCGGAGGTTCTGCGCCCGTGGATGACGCCCGCCGACGCTTCATCTGAAGAATGTAGAGCAGGCCCTCCGGCGGAAGCGCACTCGGGGCCTTCGGGCCGTCGCGCGTCGTGATGCTCGTCAGGGCCTCCTCCAGCCGCTCCTCGATCGCCACCCCCATGGCCGGGTCGCGCGCGATGATCGCGTCGGCAATCGCTTCGAAGCATGTGAGCACGCCGGCGATCTGCGATGCGAGGGATGGGCTGTCGGGCATCAGTTTCTCCATGGGTGGGTTGGCACTCCCCATGGTGACGCCCCCCGGGCGGCGGCGCCATGCCGTCGCCGCCCGGGGAACCGCGTGTCGCCGCCCTGTCGGGGGCTCTGAACAGGGCCGCATCCATCGCCTGCCCACCCTGCCGACCCGTGCGGCGGCATGCACCCATAACCCTTCGGAGGCCTCGCCATGACCTCGCTCCTCGCCCCCGCCGAACGGGCGGCGATCAAGACCGCCATGCGTGGATTGGTGGACGATGTCGGCGGGGTCGAGGCCGCGGCCTCGGTCACGCGCCTGCACTTCTCGACGCTGGCCGAAACCTACAACCCCCACAAGCCGGACCGGATGCCGCAGGCCGATGTCGTCGCGGATCTGGAACGCTGCGCGCCGCATCCGCGCGTCACCGCGGTGCTCGCGCGCCTGGCCGGGTACCGCCTGCTGCCGATCGGCGCGGGCGCGGGCCCGGTGAACCGTTCGCTCGCCGAGGTGTTCCGCAACGCGGCCGATGTCGGCGCCGCCTGGGCGACGGCGATGGAGGATTCGCGCCTGTCGCCCGCCGAACGCCAGCGCATCGCGGATGAACTGCTGGAGTTGCAGGCGGCCTGCATGCAGGCGGTCGGCGCCCTGCTGCACGACAAGCCCGACGCCGGGCCGGAGGTCTGATCATGGCCGGGATCACCCTGAAGGGCTGGACGCCTGAAGAAGACGCCTGCCTGCGCCGCCTGTGGGGCGAAGGGCGCAGCACGAATGAGATCGGGCGGGAGATGCAGCGGTCGAAATGCTCCGTCGTCGGGCGCGCGCACCGGCTGGGCCTGCCGGCGCGGCCCTCGCCGATCCAGAAGCAGCCCAGCGCCGTACCGCCCGAAACCGAGGCGCTGATCCGCGGCATGGTCGCGCGGCGATACACCTGCTCGGCGATCGCCGAGCATCTCGGCGTCTCGTTCACGACGGCGGCGCTGATGCTGCGCAAGCTGGGCCTGACGGTCGTCCGGAGCAACTCGAGCACCCCGGGCGGCGCGGCGGCGGTGCAGCGCGCCAAGGCCCGCGCGGCGGCCGCGCCAGGGCCTGCCGCCCCGGTCGCACTGCGCGCTGCCGATGCGGCCGCGGCGCCGCCGCGCATGATGGTCGCGGCGGCCCCTGTCGTCCCACTGCCGGCGCTGCGCAAGCCGTCGCCGGTCTTCTCGGGGCTCGGGCCGCGCTGCTGCTGGCCGCTGTGGAACGACGCCACCCCGCGCGAGGATCGCCGCTTCTGCGAAGCCCCGCGCATCCGCGGCGCCTACTGCGCCGAACACGGCGCGCGCGCCTATGCGAAGCACCGCGAGGGAGAGGATGACGCGCCGCTGGGCGCCGCGGCGGGAGGGCTGGCGGCGTGAGTGGCCCCACGCGCGCCGCGCTGCTGGCGCTTGGCGAACGCTGCGAATGCAGGCCGGCCGGCGATCAGATCGCGCTGTTGGACGAAGCCGTCAGCACGGTGTGGCCGTCCTCGATGCGGTCTCGCGAGCGGGACGACTATTGGCGCGGCCTGCGGCTTCTCTCGCTCGGCGCCTATCTCGATGTCGCGCGGCTGCTGGTGCCCCCGCGGCATGTCTGGACGCTGCATGGCGAGGATGACGGCGGCGGCATCGCGGGCGTGGAACCGGCCGTTGGTGATGGCTCCGGCTGTTCGGTTGCTCAGTGTCATGGCGCGACCGAGGCCTTGGCGCTCGCGGCTGCTGCACTGCGCGCCCGTGCCGCCGAGGCGCCAGCATGACCGACCCCGCCTTCGGCCTGCACCTCCGCACCCCGCCCGCGAACCTCGAGGCGGAACAGCGGCTGCTCGGCACGCTGATGTCGAACAACCGCGCCTATGAGCGCGTCGCGGACTTCCTCCGCGCCGACCACTTCGCGGATGCCGCGCATGGCGCGATCTATGCTGCCATCGCGCGGCGCATCGATGCCGGGCAGGTCGCGGACGTCGTGACTCTGCGGCCCGAATTCGAGAACTCCGGCCTGCTGGATGACGCCGGCGGCGTGGGCTACCTGGCCGAACTCCTCTCGACAATGATGCACATCATCAACGTTGAGAGCTACGGCCGCGCGATCCGCGACGCCTGGCTGCGGCGCGAGATGATCGCCGCGGGCGAAGTCGCGGTGAACCTCGCCTTCGGCGCCGAACCCGACATCGATGCCGACCAGGTACTGGAACGGGTCGAAGGCGCGCTCTTCGCCCTGGGCGAGGAAGCGACCGGCCACGGGCAGGGCGGCCTGGTCACAGCCGATGCGGCGGCCAAGGAACTGCTCGAAGCGCATGACCGGGCCAGCAGGACCAGCGGCGGCATCGTCGGCCTCGCGACAGGCTATGGCGCATTCGACCGTCTGAAGGGCGGCCTGATGCCCAATGAGCTGACCTATCTCGCCGGCCGGCCGGGAATGGGGAAGACCGCGCTGGCGGTCGGCTTCGCCGTCGGCGCGGCGAAAGACGGCAAGCGGGTCTACTACGCCTCGGCCGAGATGGGCGCCGTGGCCGTGCAGTCGCGCCCCGTGGCGGCCCGATCCGGCCTGCCCACCGAATCCATCCTGCGCGCCTGGATCATCGATCCCGGTACGAACCAGGGCCGCCGCTTCACGCAACGCGAATACGACAGGATGTTCGCCGCCAACGCCGCGATCGGTGCCCTGCCGATCGTGTGGGACGTGCGGGCGGCGCCGACGGTCGCCAGCATCCGCGTGCGGGCGCGTCGGGAAAAGGCGCGCCATGGGCTGGACCTGATCGTGGTCGATCACATCGGCCTGCTGTCCCCGAATGCCGCCGCGCGCTCCGGGAACCGGAACGAGGAACTGTCGAAGATCAGCGCCGAACTGAAGGCGCTCACGGTCGAACTCGGCGTGCCTGTGGTCGTGCTGTCGCAGCTCTCCCGCAGGGTCGAGGAGCGCGACGACAAGCGGCCGATGCTGTCGGACCTGCGCGATTCCGGCTCGCTGGAACAGGACGCGGACGTCGTCGCCTTCGTCTATCGCGAGGAATACTACCTCCGGAAGCACTCGCCCAAGCGCCGCGACAATGAATCCGAGGAGAAGTTCGCGGCGCGTGTCGACGCATGGCGCGAGCGACTGATCGATGTCGAAGGCACGGGCGAACTGATCATCGCGAAGCACCGGCAGGGCCGCGAAGGCACCGTTCGCCTTCGTTGGGACGGCCGGCTGACCTGGTTCTTCGACGAAGATGCGTCGGCGCCGCCCCACGCCGGCCAAGGGGCGCCACCGCCCGAACCCCATGGGGCATCAACAGGAGATCCCGCATGAGCGGATCAGTGCCTTCCGGGGCGGCGCGCAGCTTCGCCGTCCTGCTCGGCGAGCTGGAGGACGGCGCCCTCCTCAACGATCTCACCGAGGAGATCAAGAACGTGACGCTCGAGCTCGAAAGCGTGTCCCTCCGCAAGGGTGGGCAGGCGGTGAAGGGGTCGCTGACCCTCAAGCTCAACGTGGTGGCGAAGGACGGCACGATCGAAATCGTCCCGGATCTGTCCACCAAGACGCCGACCATGTCGCGCCGGCGTAGCATCTTCTGGCGTGGGAAGGACGGGCTGCTTGTGCGCTCCGACCCCAACCAGCCCGACCTGCCGCTGCGTGACGTGAACGCGCAGGCGGCCGGCATGCGGACGGTCTGACCGGGGCGCGCCCCACCACCTTCTGAGGAGAGAACAGAGCCATGGCTGCTATTCGAGATATCGGCCCGAACCGCGACGACCTGGGCACCGGCAATGTCGCCGCCATCATCGATACGGTGAGGGCGCTCAATGCGCCGTCGCTGCTCGACCTGCCCAACGGGGCCTCCGCCGGCCTGGTGCCGAAGGGCTTCGATGTCGTGAACCTCAAGCCCCTGATGGCGCCGTACCTGACGAAGCCGGAGCGTCGCGAAGGCGTCGCCGTCTTCACCGACCTCGATTCCTTCATCGCCCACGCGGTCCGCTTCAAGGATGCCGACAGCGCCGTCTTCGCCGATGACAATGAGGACAAGCCGTCCTTCACCTCGGTGATCGACTATCACCGCGCGGGCCATGACTCCGATCCGCGCTTCGGCAAGCATCGCGGGCACTATGCGCCGGCCCTGTCCGAGCCGTGGCAGGCCTGGGATTCGGTCGAGGGCAAGTCGCTGACGGTCGGCGCCTTCTCGGCCTTCCTGCAGGACCGCCTGGCCGATGTGATCGACCCGCCGAAGGATGGTCGCACGGATGCCGATGTGAAGCTGCTCGACATCGTCGCGATGTTCGGCGGCGGCGGCTTCGCCGGGCAGTCGCGCCTGCTGGAACTGGCGAAGGGCCTGCGCGTGCGCGACACGCAGGAGGCGGTGTCGGTCAACAATATCCAGACCGGCGAGGTCGAGATCGCCTTCAAGTCCACCCACAGCGACATGGCGGGCGCGCCGCTGGTGGTGCCGACCGCCTTCCTGGTCGGCATCCCGGTGTTCCACCGCGGCCCGGCCTACCGGATGGTCATCCGCCTCTTCTACCGCATGGTCGAGGGCAAGCTCGTCTGGACGGTGAAGCGCTACCGCCCCGACACGATCTTCGACCACGCCTTCGAAGAGGCCTGCACGACGATCCGCGACAAGACCGCCCTGCCGCTGCTGCGCGGCAAGCCGGAGTGACCGGCACGGGGGAGGGCGGTCCCGCCCTCCCTCGGCCGGATGACCGCAGGGGGATCGCATGAACAGCACGTTTCGTGAGTACGTCTTCGGGCGGACCTTCAACCTCAGCCTGTCGAAGAACCACGTCGATACGCTTGCGGCGCTGTGTCAGTCGGATGATCCGACGCGACGCACGATCGCCAGTCTCGGCTTCTCCGGTTCGGGCATCCATGGCCTTAGTCGGCGCGGCCTGGTCGAGCAGTACAGCGATGGTGCCGATTGGCGCTGGCGTCCGACGCGGGCGGGGGTGCTGGTCTATGACCTGATGGTCGAGGCCGGCGAATTTGCCGCGATGGAAGAGCAGCGTCGTGCCGTCCTCGATACCGAGCACAAGCAGCATCGCGAGGAATGGCTGCAGCGGTTCGGCCGGTTGAAGATCACCCTGCGCGACCGGTTCCAGCGCCTGGGCGCGGCGGTCGACGAACCCGCGGACTGATGATGATCGCCATGAAAGCCCTCTCCATCATGCAGCCCTGGGCCTGGCTGATCGTCGCCGGGCACAAGGATATCGAGAATCGCTCCTGGCCGACCAGCTTCCGCGGCCCCGTGCTGATCCATGCCGGCAAGCGCCTGGATCCGGACCTCGAGGACGCGCAGGACTGGCCATGGCGGGACATCGAGCGCCCCGACGACTTCGAGGTCGGCGGCATCGTCGGCGAGGCTGAGATCGTCGATTGCGTCACCGCCAGCGCCTCGCCCTGGTTCGTCGGCCGCTTCGGCTTCGTGATCCGCAACGCCCGCCCGCTGCCCTTCCGCCCCTGCCGCGGGATGCTCGGCTTCTTCACGCCCGACTTCTCGCCGCCGGCGCCAAAGGCTGCCGCCAGCGCGAAGCCGGCGCCGAGGCAGGGAGGGCTGTTTCCATGAGCTTCGCGGCGGTTCGGACCGCATGGCCGGGACCGACATCGGAGGACCGTGCAGCGTGGGAGGCGTATCGACTGACCCCAGCCGGCGCCTGCCTGCCACCCTATGATGAGGCGGACGACACTTTGCGCGCGCTGTGGTGGGGCACGCTGCGCCTCACGCTCGCGGATATCGACAATGCCGTCGCCCATATCGTCGGGCGAGAGCCATCGCCATGACCGTCTACGTCGACGACGTCCGCCACCGCTTCGGCCGCATGGTGATGTGCCACATGTGGGCCGACACCCTCGATGAACTCCTCGCCATGGCCGATCGCGTCGGCGTCGCGCGGAAGTGGCTCCAGCAGCCGCCCAAGGCGTCCTGGGTCCATTTCGACATCGCCCTGTCGAAGAAGGCCCTCGCGATCGACGCCGGCGCGGTGCTGACCGATCGCTACGGCCCGGTCGAGCACGTCGCCCGCCAGCGCGGTGACCAGGCGAAGCTCGACGCCATCGCCCGCATCCGTTCTGCGGCCCGCGCGCCATCCCTCCTTCCGCCAGCCTGACCGAAACCCAAGGAACCGAACATGGACACGATCATGGGCCAGCCCGCCATCTATCCGCCCGGTGAATGGGCGATCGTCGAGCTCTTCGGCCATACCACGCTCGTCGGCCGCATCGCGGAGGTCGAGCGCTTCGGCGCCAAGATGCTCGCGCTGGAACCTCTCTTTGGCGGCGAGCTGTTGCCGGCCGTCTTCCATGGCGGTGCCGCCATCTACCGCCTGACGCCCTGCTCGGCGGAGGTCGCCTTCGCCCGCCAGCCTCGCGAGCCCTGGCAGGTCCCTGCGCCGATCCGCGCCATCCTGCCGGCGGCCATGCTCGCCGCCCCGGCTGCGGAGACGGCCGAGCCGGAAGACGAGGATGGCGAGTATCAGGACGAAAGCGGCCGCCTCTTCTGACCGAAACCCAGGAAACCGAACATGGCCCTGCACAGGAAACAGATGTCGCTCCTCCGTTTCATTGCAACGGATCAGCGCCTGATCGACGCCGGTCCTGAGGCGGCGCTCCTCTATCTTCGGCTGGTCTTCTGGACCGAGGACTTCGGCGCCCGCCATCCGGATCTCCATGGCGAGCATTGGCCGTCCGACGAGATGTGGGCGCGCCGGTGCCGCCTCTCGATGGAAGAGTATCGCGCGTGCCTCGCGCGGCTCGCCCATGTCGGCCTCTACGAGAATGAGGGCCAGGGCGGTTTCGCGCTGGTCCTGCCGGCCTGACAACCCAAGGAACCGAACATGGCCCGCTCCTGCGCCTGCGATCGCTGGTTCTCCCGCGCCGCCTCCGACATCGGGTTCCACGCCCTTCCGCACATCGTGCAGTTGCTCTGGTTCCGCCTCGCCGCCGCCGCGCTCGGGGCCGAGGAGAAGGGGCACATTCGGTTTCCATGTTCGGTTGCCATGGCGGTAACCGGAATGCTGAACCGATCGGGAACCGAAGCGGCATCCGATCTCGCGGCCCTCGTCGATCTCGGCTGGGTCGAACTCGATGCCGATGGCCGGGGCCTGTGGATGCGGGGGGCGAAGGCGGGTGCCGCCCGTGCGGAAGCCGCGCGAATCAACGGCCAGCGCGGCGGCAGGCGGCGCAAGGATGACACGCCGGAGACGTATCTCGCTCGCCGCCAAGGCCACCTCCCGTTGCCTATCGCCGGGGGACGCCTGGAAACCCAGGAAACCGAAACCGAACCCAGCGCGGAAAGCTCACGCGCGGCTGCTAAGCCTATAGCTATTGAAGAGAAGCAAGCAGCAGCTGCGCGCGAGAAAACCGACTTCGTGGCTCTCGGGGCCGAGCTCGCGGACATCCTCGGTCTCGACCCGGCGCGCGGGGGGCACAGCTACGGGCTGGTCAAGGGGTGGCTCGATGCCGGCATCCCGGCTGACCTGATCCGGGACGTGGCGCGCCAGCGGGCCGAGAAGGCCAGGGCGAGCGGCATGCAGATCCGCGGTTTCCTGTACCTCCGTGACGCCGTGCCCGAGGCCCATGCTCGCGCCCAGGCCCGCACCGCCAGCACCGACCGCATCTCCGACTGGGACCGCTACGAAGCCGAGGTGATGCGCCAGTGGGAGGCCAACGGCCGCCACGGCACACCGATGTCCATCGACGATTGGCGCGCCACCCAGCGGGCCGTGGCATGACGAAGGGAAAGACCATGGATGGCATGATCACCCCCGCGGGCATCGTGGTGCTGGGGGAGGGCCCTCAGCCCTTCACCACCTCCGACGCCATGGCGCGCGAGGCGCTGGAAACCGCCCACGCCCGCGCGATCGCCGCGCAAGCTCAGGACCTGGCGAACATCGCATCCCCCGACCCCGGCTTCGCCCTGGGCCGCGACGCGGTGCCGTTCTCCGCCCGCCTGCGCCGCGCCACGGTCCCTGACCGCGTGCCCTATGACGCAACCCAAGCGGCGCGCGAGGCGGAGCGCCATCACCGCGACGCCGCCCGCACCCGCCACTTCGAAGCCGACCGCATCCATGGCCTGTGGCGGGCCGGCCGCCTGACCAAGGCGCAGCGCCGCGCGGCGGATGAGATCCATGACCTCGTCGCGTGGCGTGAATCGGGCCGGATCTCCATGGTGTGCGCCAGCTACTCGGAATGGTCCGACCCAACGACCGGCGGCGTGGGCCGCAATGCGCTGTTCGAGGATGCCGAGCGGCAGCACTTCATCCCTTGGCAGGCCTGGGCCGCCGGCTTCCAGGTGAAGGCGGACGGCAAGACGATCGCCGACCTCGCAATCGCCGCTGCCGTGCAGCGCTACGGGGTCGAACAGCTCGCCAACGAATTCCATATGCACCGGCGCCGCGCCGAGGCGCTGTTGATCCGCGCGCTGCATCGCTACGCCAACATCGCCGGCTGGGAGGCGCCTCTCGAACCCGCTTGACCGCGCGTACGGTTTCGGTGTCCATTCCGTCTATCGCAGCGATTCGCGCCCGGGTGCCATCAGGCCCCGGGCGTTTGCTTTTCAGAGGGAGGGTTGGCGCACGTGCTGAACATCTCCTTCGCTGCAGAATTCCAGCGCTTCGCCCTGACGCTGAACGACTTCGGGCGCAACCAACTCCCCTTCGCCGCAGCCCTGGCCCTGACCCGCACCGCTGAGATCGGCCGTGACGAAGTCATCCGCGGCCTGCCGCAAACCTTTGATCGCCCTACCCCATTCACCATGCGCGGCATCACCATCATCTCGGCCCGCAAGACGCGGCTCGAGGCGCGCGTGCTGGTTAAAGACATCCAGGCCGAATACCTGCGCCTGCAGGAACTCGGCGGCACGCGCCAGCCCAGGAAGAGCGCCCTGATCACCCCGGGCGGCATCGCGCTGAACCAGTACGGCAACATCCCGAACCGAGGCCTCCAACGCCTGAAGCGCAAGAAGACCACCTTCGTCGGCAAGGTGAAGGGCGTCGGCGGCTTCTGGGAGCGTGACGAGGATGACAAGCTCACCCTGCTCGCCCGCTTCGACGGCCCAAAGAAGGTGACGCCACACCCCTTCTTCTTCCCGAGGGTCGAGGCCGTGATGCGCCGCGACTTCGACCGCCTCCTCGGCGAGGCCATCGAACGGGCCATTCGCACGGCCCGGCCCTAGATCTGGGGCGTTGCGTCGCCTTCCCCTAGATCTGGTAGGCACAACATCTAGGGCGGGGAGCCCGCTGACCCCAAATGTGGGCGTCCACTAGATCTAGGGGCAGAGGCGCCCGGGCACTAGATGTAGTGGGCGGGTCCTTCCCTGGCCTGGCGCCCCCGCGGGTATTTCGCGCCGCGGCTGGTCGCTGAATTTTTCAAGGAAAACAACAGGTTCTGTTGTTCTTCCTGTTTCTGTCCGCGCAGGCATCGCAGCGGGGTCGCATGGTCACCGTGAACCTGGAGGAGATGGCGGAGAAGCTCCGCATCTCGCTCCCGACGCTGCGCAAGATGATGCGGCGCTACGACGATTTTCCGGTCGTCGCCGAGGGCAGCAACGGCGTCCCGTGGCAGCTCGACCCCGCCGCCGTCATCGATTTCGTCCAGGCGAAGCGTGATGAGGAGGCCGCCGCACGTGGTGTGCGGGACGACCTGCTCGCGCAGGTCAGCCTGCCGCTCGAGGAGCTGCAGCCCGAGACTGATCGCGTCGCTTCGCCGGCTGAACGCCTCAAGATCGCGCAGGCCATGCGCGTTGAAGACGAGGTCGCGAAGCAGCGCGGCTTCCTGGTGCTCACCTCCGACATGCGCATGCGCCTTACCGAGGCGTGGACGCCGCTGTCGCAGTTCCTGGCCGGCCTGCCCGCGCAGCTCGGCCGTCGTCACAACCTGCCCGATGCCGTGGTGCGCGACATGCGCCGCGCGATCGAGGCGCAGCAGCGGGAGCTGCACCGCAAGCTCAAGGATCTGCTGAGCGAAGACGCGGCGCCGCCCGAGGAAGAGGAGCATGCCCCCGCCTGACGCATCGCGCTTCGCCTATGCCGATGCCGGGCGCCTGCTGTCGGACACCTTTGACGCCTTCCTGCCGCCGAACCGCATGTCGGTGGCCGATCATGCCGCGCAGCATCGGTGGGTGAAGTCGCCGGTCGGGGCGCATCTCGAGCGTTGGTCGCACGACACCGCGCCGTATCTGACCGAGCCGATGCACTGGCTGAGCGACGACCGGTACGACACGGTCGCCATCGTCGGGCCCGGCGCCTGCGGCAAGACCATGATCGCGGAGAACTGGCTGCTCTATTCGGTCGAAAGCGATCCGGCCGATCTGCTCTGGTACCTGAACACCGACGCCGCGCTCGATGCCTATGTGAAGGCGCGGATCGACACCATGCTGGATCAGCATGATCCGCTGATCGGGCATCTGCGTCACGGTCGTGATTCGGTGGGGTTCAAGCGGTTCCGCGGTGGGCGCGCCGAGTTTCTGACCTTCACGCCGTCCTCGCTGGTCAACAAGCATGTCGCGCGCATCGTCGCCGACGAGATCGACAACTATGACGAGGCGCTCGGCGATCCGCTCGCGCTGCTGAATCCGCGGCGCCAGGCGGCCGGCGCTGATTCGAAGCTGCTGGTCATCAGCCACCCGGATCGT
The DNA here is from genome assembly GCA_041914265.1 of Roseomonas sp. Classification (GTDB taxonomy): domain Bacteria; phylum Pseudomonadota; class Alphaproteobacteria; order Acetobacterales; family Acetobacteraceae; genus Neoroseomonas. The sequence continues at coordinate 19,836 of JAYSDS010000029.1, read as the reverse complement.
GGCGCGCCGATCGATGCGCCGCGGGCGAAGCAGCGCGGCATCATGGGCGTGTATGCCGACAGCACGCGCTGCACCTGGTGGTGGCGCTGCCCGCATTGCGGCACCTATTCATCGCCACATCCGGGCACCGCGCGCCGCATGGTGCTGGACTGGCCGAAGGATGCGCCGCTCGACGAGGTGCAGGCGAAGGCGCGGCTGGTCTGCCCGACCGGTTGCGTCATCGAGGATGGCGAACGCTACGCCATGAACCTCACCGGCCGCTGGGTCGGGGAGGGCGAGACGATCGACGAGGACGGCCGCGTCACCGGTCAGCGCCGCGCCGTGAAGACGGCCGGGGCATGGATCCTCGGCGTGATGTCGCCATTCACGAAGGATGGCATCGGCGGGCTGGCGCGAGCGCTGGCGCAGGCGGAACGCGCGGCCGAGCTCGGCGATGTCGAGGGGCTGCGGCAGGTGGTGGTGAAGACCTGCGGCGAGCCCTTCGCGCCGCCCGCGAAGCTCGGCAGCATCGATGCCGCGGTGCTGGCGGAACGCGCGGACAAGGGGCTGTCGCTCGGCGTGGTGCCGGAAGGCGTGCGGTTCCTGACCGCCTGGGCGGATGCGCAGGGGTCGCGCTTCGAATGGCTCGTCCGGGGTTGGGGCGAGGGCGGGGCGTCCTGGGTGATCGACCGGCAGTGGATGCCGGCCGAACCCGGGACGAACCCGGAGGCCTGGGACGATCTGATCGAACGCATGCAGGACGCGGTCTATCCGCTCGCCGATGGGTCGGGGCGGGGAATGCGCATCCGGGGCGCGGGCTTCGACAGCCAGGGCGTGCCGGGCGTCACTGAACAGGCCTATGCCGCGTGGCTGCGATTCCGGCGGCTGGGCAAGGCGCAGAAGCTGGGGCTGATGGAAGGCCGGGACGTGTGGAACCTGGTGCCGACGCGCGGCGTATCCACGCGCCAGGCACCACGGATCCAGCTCGTCTATCCGAACACGCAGCGCAAGGATCGCAAGGCGGCGGCGCGGGGGCAGGTGCCGTCTCTGCAGTTCAACCCGAACATGGGGAAGGACGCGCTGGCCGCGCAGCTCGCGCTGGAAGCGCCGGCGGCGGGGTCTGTGTCGTTCCCCTATGACCTGCGGGACGAAGAGGCGCCGCATGAGTTCTTCGAACAGCTCGCAGCGGAACAGCGCGACCCGGTGTCGGGCGCCTGGTCGAAGCGCGAGAACCACAGCCGCAATGAGGTGATGGACATGATGGTGGGCTGCGAGGTCATCGCCCGCCTTCATGGCCTGCACCGCATCGACTGGGACAAGCCGCCGGTCTGGGCGCAGCCATGGGAGACCAACAGCATGCTGGTGACGATGGAGGTCGAGGCCGAGGTGGCGGCGGCTGCCGTGCCCGTGCTGTCCGCGCCTGTCATCGCCGCCACGCGCGCGTCCACGCCGGCCAGCGTCGGCCGCCGCCTGGCACGCATGTTCGGCTGATCGGCGCAGCATGTCCGACACAGCGACGCTGCAGGCCCAGCTTCTGGAAGCGCGGGCGGCGTATCATCGCCTGCTGACCGGGTCGAAGGCCGAGCAGGTGACCTATGCCGCCGGGCAGGTCAGCCGGTCGATGAAGTACACCGCGACAAATATCGACGCGCTGCGCGCCTATATCGCGGACCTCGAGCGGCAGTTGGGCATGACGTCCCGCCGCCGCGCGATCGGGGTGCGGTTCTCATGACCGCGCCCGTGCTGCTGGGGCCCGATGGCGCGCCGCTGCTGCGGCGGGCGCGGGCGATGGCGAGCCTTGGCAGCGGGTCCTATGACGCCGCGTCGCAGACGAGCCAGGAACTGGCCGGCTGGGTGCCGCCGTTCCGCAGCGCGGATGGGGACATCAACGGGTCGCGGCGCGACATCGTCACGCGCATCCGCGACCTGGCGCGCAACGATGGCTGGGCGTCCGGCGCCATCACGCGCATCGTGGACAGCGCTGTCGGCGCGGATCTGCGGCCCGCGCCGAAGCCCGACATCGGCAGCCTGTCCTGGTACACGCCGGCCTTCGACGCGGTATGGGCGGCGGAATTCGCGTCCTGGGCCAAAGGCTGCTGGCGCGACTGGGCGATGGACCCGGCCCGCTGGTGCGACACCGCCCGGCAGATGACGGTGCCCGAGCAGTTCCAGGTCAGCTTCCGCACCATGCTGACGGAAGGCGACGCGCTGGCGCTGGTGTCCTGGCGGCCGGAGCGGATGGAATACGGCCGCGGGCATTACGCCACCACGGTCGGGCTGGTGGAGCCCGACCGGCTGAGCAACCGCGACGACATGGAAGACGATGCGTTCAACCGTGCCGGGGTCGGGATCGACAGCGACGGCGCGGCGGTGCGGTACTCCTTCCGCGATGCGCACCCGGGCGACTGGTACGCCGGGCAGAAGGCCTTCACCTGGCGCACCTGGGCGCGGGAGACGCGCTGGGGCCGGCCGGTGGTGGTGCATTACTTCGAGGCCGAGCGCATTGGCCAGCACCGCGGCGTGGGCGTGCTGGCGCCCGTGCTGGCGCGGATGCGCATGCTGACGCACTATGATTCGGTGGAGCTGCAGGCGGCGGTGGTGAATGCCACGCTCGCCGCCTTCATCCAGAGCCGGGACGATCCGGATCTGGTGCAGGAATCGCTGAATGCGGATGTGCCGGCGCACCAGATGGCGCGGGCCGAGTACTACACCGACAACCGCCTGACGCTGAACGGCGTGCGGCTGCCGGTGATGTATCCGGGGGACAGCATCAACACGGTGGCGGCGACGCGCCCGGCGGGGAACTATCCGGCATTCCAGGCGGCGGTGCTGCGCAACATCGCCGCGGCGACCGGCCAGTCGGAGATGCAGGTTTCGCAGGACTGGTCGAAGACCAACTATTCATCCGCCCGCGCCGCGCTGCTGGAGACCTGGAAGACGATCGGGCGGCGGCGCGCGGGCTTCGCGCGGGGCTTCGCCCAGCCGATCTGGGTGGCGTTTCTTGAGGAAGCGATGGAACGTGACGCGCCGCCCATGCCCGCCGGCGCGCCGGACTTCGTGGAGATGCGCGGGGCCTATGCTCGCTGCGACTGGCGCGGGCCGGGGCGCGGCTGGGTTGACCCGGTGAAGGAGCCGGCTGGGTCGCAGCTTCGCATGGAAGCGGGGCTGTCCACGCTGGAGCATGAGGCGTCCGAGAACGCCGGCATGGATTACGAGGACGTGCTGGACCAGCGCGCGATTGAACTCGCGGCGTTCAAGCGGCGCGGGCTGCCGCTGCCAGCCTGGGCGGGGGCGGTGGGCGCGGCGGCGGACGGGCCGGGCCCGGCCCGGG
>JAYSDS010000029.1:0-16516 GCA_041914265.1 Roseomonas sp. | reverse complement strand
GCTGCCAGCCTGGGCGGGGCAGGTGGCAGCGGCGGCGGTGCAGGGGCCGGAGGAGAGGGGGGCGGCATGATGTATCCCGATCGCGGCTTCTCGATGAGGGACGCCTGCCACATCGCATCTGAGGCGACCGATGTCGCGGTATCTCCGCGAGCGGTCGAAGGATGGATTGCTCGTGGCTTCCTGCCGGGCATTAGTGAGACGAAGGCGGGAGTGCGGCGGGCGTGGTCATCGGTTGACCTCTTCCATCTCTGCGTCTTCGCGAGCTTCTTTGGCTTCGGGCGTGAGCTTGCGGTGGAGGCAGCTTCCCGTGCTCGGCTGTTTCTCGATCTCCCACGCACGCCGTGCGGTGAAGAACAGTGGATTGTCGTGAATAGAGGTCTGGTGTCCTTCGCCTTGGGCAAGGCGGCGATGGCAGACATGGTCCGCATGGCCGGTGGATCGGCGGTAATGTCACTAACGGAGATCCGGTTCCGAATGGATGAGGCGGTTGCGGTGGCGCTGGCCTCCGAGGCCATGGCACCGGCATGAAGGCGCTACAGGCCCACCTCTTCCAGCGCTTCGCGTCGATGCCGGTCATGCTCGAAGCGCAAGAACTGCGGAAAATCGAAGTCGTCGGGGTTCAGCAGCTTCGCGTTGACCCCATGGCGTTCGGCCCGCAGGCGCTCGAAGGCGCTGGCCCGACAGATCGTTCGGCGTGCGGTTACGACGTCATTGCTGGCGTCGCGGTCATTGGCGTCCGAGGCGTTCTCGTCCAGCGCCTGGGCACCCTGCGTCCATGGGGCGACTGGGTCACCGGGTACGACGGCATTCGCGCGAACCTGCTGATGGCCCTTGCCGATCCCGAGGTGAAGGCCATCGCCTTCAGCATTGCGTCACCGGGTGGGGAGGTTTCGGGCTGCTTCGACCTGGCCGACACCATCCATGCCGCCCGCGGGGACAAGCCGATCTGGGCCATCTGCGCGGAGGACGCCTATTCGGCGGCCTACGCCATCGCCTCGGCCTGCGACCACATCACCGTGCCGCGCACCGGCGGCGTCGGGTCCATCGGCGTCATCGCGATGCTGGTGGATTTCAGTCAGGCGCTGGCCGAGGGCGGCATCGCCGTCCACTTCATCCATCACGGCGCGCGCAAGGCCGAGGTTGGGCGCGCGCAGTATGAGGGCGTGAAGCCCGATCTGCTGAAGCGCCTGCAGGTCGAGATCGACGCCGTCGGTGAGCTGTTCGTCGAGACGGTCGCACGCAATCGCGGCATCCCGGCGAAGTCCATCCTGGCGCTGGAAGCGGCCTGCGTGCCCGCGCTGACCGGCCAGGCGCTGAAGACCCGCCTCGCCGATGCGGTGATGGCGCCGGACGAAGCCTTTCAGGCGCTCGTGACCTCGCTGGGCTGACGCCCCGCACCCCACCCCAGAAGGGAATCCGACATGAAGCTTCGCACCGCTGCGGCGGCGGCGCTGTCGCCGTTCGCCCATCTCGCCGGCCTCGGCCCGCGGCGCGCCGCCGTGCCCAAGGCGGAGGACGACAAGACGAAGGAGGAACCCGAGGCCGAGGAGGAGGAGAAGGACAAGGCCTCCGACACCTCCGCCGAGGGCGGCGACCAGGACAAGGAAGCCGGCAAGGGCAAGGGCGAGGCCGAGAAGGAAGACACCGACGCCGAGGATGACGGGGAAGGCGAGGGCGACCCCGACGACGAGGATCCGGATGAAGAGATGCGCGGCAATTCCGCCGCCGCCCAGGCCCGCCGGCGTGAACGCGCCCGCTGCGAGGCCATCTTCGCCTCCCCGCACGCCGCCGGCCGCGCCGATGTCGCCGCGCAGCTCGCCTTCCGCACGACGATGCCGCGCAGTGCCGCGATCGAATCCCTCGCGTCCCTGGCGAAGGCCGATGGCGGCGCGGGCGGGCGCCGGCGGCGCCCCGGCCTCGATGAACGGATGGAGGACGCGGACAACCCGCGCCTGTCGCCGGGCGGGGGCGAGAAGTCCGGCGCGGCGCAGGTCGCCTCGTCCTGGGATGCCGCCTTCAAGCGCGCCGCCGGCTGACCCTCAACCCCGACACGGAGAACGACCATGCCTGTTCTGACGGAAGGCCAGTACCGGGGCGAATTCCTCGTCTCGGAAGCCAATGGGATGCGGTCCCGCGACGTGATCACCCTCGCGTCCAATGGATCGACGGCCATCACCTACAAGGCGGGCCATGTGCTCGCGCTCGTCACCGCGACCAGCAAGTACGTCGAATACGACAATGTCGGGTCGGACGGGACCGAGACCGCGAAGGCGATCCTCTGGGACAACGTCACCGTGCCGGCGACGGGCGACCTGAAGGCGACCGCCATCGTGCGCGATGCCGAGGTGAACAAGGCCGAGCTGTCCTGGTTCGCCGCCGCGGTCGATGCGGACAAGACGGCCGCGGCCGTCGACCTCGCCACGGTCGGCATCATCCTGCGCTGATCGTAGCGCGCCCCTGACCCGCGCGCCGCCGGCGCGCACCCCACATCACGGAGATCATTCGCATGGCGACGCTCGACGTCTTCCGCCAGGATCCGTTCACGACGATGTCCCTGACGTCGGCCGTCGAGCGGAACCCGTTCCAGCCTTCCGGCCTCGGGCAGCTTGGGCTGTTCTCGCCGGTTCCGATCCGCGACAAGGTGCTGGGTATCGAGGAGCGCGACGGCTCCCTGGTGCTGATCCCGTCCACGCCGCGCGGTGCGCCGCTGGTCGAGCGTCAGACCGAAAAGCGCAAGATGCGCTATTTCGAGGTGCCGCGCATCGCGGCCGGCGACACGCTGACGGCGGATGAAATCCAGTCCGTTCGTGCCTTCGGCCAGGAATCCGAAGTGGTGCAGATGCAGGCGGAGGTCGCCCGCCGCCTGTCGGGCCCGACCGGCCTGCTCTCCCGCGTGGAGTATACCTGGGAATTCATGCGGCTGGGTGCTGTGCAGGGCATTCTGCTCGATGCCTCGGGCAGCACGATCTACAACTGGTTCACCGAATTCGGCTTCACGCAGCCGGCCGAGATCGACTTCGATCTCGACAACGCATCGCCGGCCCAGGGCGCGCTGCGGAAGAAGTGCAACGATGTCGTGCGCACCATGGCGCGCGCGGCGAAGGGCGCCTTCACGCCGCAGACGCGCGTCATGGCGATGTGCGGGGATGCCTTCTGGGACGACCTGACCACGCATGCCGAGGTCGAGCGCACCTATCTGAACTGGGCGGCGGCCGAGGATCTGCGGCAGGGCATCGCCTTCAAGTCGATGCGCTTCGGCGACATCGAGTGGTTCAACTATCGCGGGTCCGACGACAACACGACCATCAAGGTCGGCACGGACAAGGTCGCCTTCTTCCCGGCGGGCGCGCCCGGTATCTTCCAGGTGGCGCACGCGCCGGCCGAGACCTTCGACTGGGTGAACACGCCCGGCAAGCCGGTCTATGTGATCCCGATCTTCGACAAGGACCGCAACGCCTGGTGGCGGCAGGAGGTCTATTCCTACCCGCTGTTCATCTGCACGCGGCCCGAGGTGCTGCTGCGCGGCAAGCGCACCTGACGCGCTGACGCCGCCCGATGTCCGCGACCTATCCGCCCTCCGGCCTTCCGGTCAGCGATGCGCCGACCGATGCGCCGGCGAGCAGCGCCGCGCCCTTCGAATCCCCCTTCGGCGGGGACCTCATGGGCGAGGCGATGGATCTGTTCGCGGTTCGGGTGGCGCATACCCCGGTCGGCGGCGCCCGCACCATCCGGCGCGGCATCTTCGACCGGCTGCACCTCGAGGTCGGGATGGACGGGGACGGCGCGCCCGTCTCCGCCAGCCGGTCGCAGCTTGGCGTCGCCGCATCCGAATGGGGCGCGCCGCGCGAGGGCGATGCCATCGAGGTCCGCATCCGCCTGGGTGAGGCCGTCCATATCGACCAGCCGCCCGTGCCCGGCGATGCGGTGGCGACCTATGTCGTGACGGAACCGCAGGTGGACGGCGCCGGCGGCATACTGCTGGTGCTCGGCGCCCGTGCGGCCGGGGCCGGCCCATGACCACCCGCGCCGACATTCGCGACGCCGTCGCCACGCGCCTGCGCGGCATCCCCGCGCTCGGCAACCGCGTCTATCCCTCCCGCGTCTGGCCGGTGCCGGGGAAGGACCTGGTGGATGCGGGGAAGTTCCCGGCGGCGCTGGTCTATGTGAACGGCGTCCGCCGCGTCTCGCTCAGTGCCGGTCTTGGCGCGCCGACCTTCCGTACCACGGTGACGGTCGCGATCGACCTGCGCGCCGAAGGTGTCGCCGCCGAGGCGGTGGATGCCACCCTCGACGCGCTGGAGGAGGAGGTGGACCGCGTGCTGCTCGGCGATCCGACCTTCGTCGCGATCCCCGAGGAACTGCCGACGATGGACCTCGAGCGCCGCCTGCGCGCCGACAGCGACACCATCATCGGCATGACGCTGGTCACCATCGGCCTGCAATTCACCGAGACATTCGAACCGCTCGGCCTGCCGCCCCTGACCACGGCGCGCATCGTGGTCGACGCGATCGACCCCGCCGACCGGGCCGGCCCGTATCCGGCGATCGACCCATTCCCCGCGCCCGCCGCGCCGCCGCGCGACCGCGGCCCGGATGGTCGGCGCGAAGCCGACGACCTGACCATCACCTTCAACGAGTAGGAGCCCAGGCATGAGCGGGAGCATCAGCTTCAGCACCATCCCGGCGGATCTGCGCGTGCCGCTCTTCTGGGCGGAATTCGACAATTCGCGCGCATCCCCCGGCACCGTCACGCAGCGCGCCCTGCTGATCGGGCAGAAGACCATCGCCGGCGCGGCGTCCGAGCTCACCTACCTGCCCACGGCGGACCATGTGGCGTCGGTCTGCGGGGCGGGGTCGCAGATCGCGCGCATGATGAAGGGGTGGCGCGACAATGACACGGTCGGGGAGGTCTGGGTCCTGCCGCTGGCCGATGCCGGCGCCGGGGTGAAGGCGACGAAGACCGTCACGGTCACCGGTCCCGCCACGGCGGCCGGGACCATTGCCCTGTATGTCGGCGGCACGCTGGTGCAGGTGGCGGTCGCCTCGGGCGACGCCGCGATGGCCATCGCGGCGGCCATCGCCGCGGCGGTGACCGCGAACACTGCCCTGCCGGTCACGGCGGCGGCGGCCTCGGCGGTCGTCACCCTCACCGCGAAGAACGCGGGCACCTGCGGCAACGACATCGATGTGCGCCATTCCTACTATGGCCGCGCGGGCGGGCAGGCGCTGCCGGATGGCGTGACGCTCACCGTCGCCACGGGCGTGACGGGCAGCGGCGACCCGGACCTGACGAACCTCGCCACGCTGCTGGCGGATGAACCCTTCGACTTCATCGTGATGCCCTGGGCGACGGCGACCGCGCTGACCGCCTTCGACACGCTGATGAACGACAGTTCCGGCCGCTGGTCCTATGCCAAGCAGATCTATGGGCATGTGTGGACCTCGGCGCGGGGCACCTCGGCCACGCTGCTGACGCTGGGCGGGACGCGCAACGGGCAGCATGTGTCGGTGCTGGGGGTGAACGAAAGCCCGTCCTGCCCGGCGGTGTGGGCCGCGGCGGCGGCGGCGACTTCAGCCGTCGCGCTCAAGGCGGACCCGGCCCGGCCGCTGCAGACGCTGTCGATCTATGGCGTGCTGGCGCCGCCGACGGGCAAGCGCTTCACCCTGACGGAACAGCAGTCGCTGCTGTCCTCCGGCATCGCGCTGGCGTCCTTCGGCACGGATGGGTCGGCGTCCATCCTGCGCATGGTCACCACCTACCGCCTCAACAAGTGGGGCATGGCGGACCAGTCCTATCTGGACGTGGAGACGCTGTTCACGCTGATGGCGGTGATCCGCCGGCTGAAGGCGACGGTGACGCAGAAATTCGCGCGATCGAAGCTGGCCGATGACGGCACGCGCTTCGGGCCCGGGCAGCCGATCGTCACGCCATCGTCCTTCAAGGCGGAGCTGGTCGCGCATTACGCGATCCTCGAGGCCGAGGGGCTGGTCGAAGATGCCGATGGCTTCGCCGAGGCGACCATCGTCATGCGCAACCCGAGCGACACCAGCCGGCTCGACGTGCTGTACGCGCCGAACCTGGTGAACGGCCTGCGGGTGCTGGCCGTGCTCGCGCAATTCCGTAGCTGATCGGAAGGATCGGACCCATGGCGATGAAACGGATCGCGGGCGTCACCTATCTCAAGGTGGATGGCGTGCAGCTCGCGCTGAAGGGGTCGGTCGAGGTCGATCCGACCGATGTGGTGCGGGAGGTGGTGACGGGCCTCGACGGCGTGCACGGCTTCAAGGAAACGCCGAAGGCACCCACCATCACTGTCACGGTGTCGAAGACGCCGGACCTCAAGTTGAAGGCGGTGGCCGGTTGGACCGGCAAGACGGTTACGTCCGAGCTCGCCGACGGCACGACCTATGTCCTGTCCGATGCGTTCCAGTCGGGCGAGCTGAAGCTGAACGGCGCCGAGGCGGAGGTGCCCATCACCTTCACGGGCGCGTCCTGCCGGGAGATGAGCTGACGGTCGTCAGGTCGTCTCCTGGATGATCACCTTCTTCCCGCGGGTGAAGAAGGCGAGGGCGCCGAACACGATCGTGCCGACTGCCCATAGCGTCAGGACCATGCCGAAGCCGATCGTCGCGCCGATGGCCGCGCCGGTTCGCTCGGCTTCAGTCGTGTACTGCGCCATGTGCTCGCCGGTCCCGATGAGGCCCCGAAACACCGAAATGGCCATGAGGATCTGCCACCCCCAGAAGAGCAGCAGGAAGAACCAGCCGAAAATGCCGCGCTTCCGGGTCTCCGTGAAGCGGACAGTCTTCGTTTCGGTGTGGCTCACGGCGGTTCCTTCCATGTCATCGGGCCACAGCTTACGCGCGAATATTTCACAATAACAATCGCCCATGTGGCGATCTCAGTAACGGGAAAACCACGATGACCGTGACCGTGACGCTGTCCAGGCCTATCGAGGCGCATGGCGAAAGCTTGGCTGAACTCACGCTGCGGGAGCCGAGCGGCAAGGATATCCGCACCTTCGGCATGCCGTACCGAATCGGGGCGGAGGATGGCAGCGTCATCATCGATGCCGCGGCCATGCACCGCTACATCGCGGGGCTCGCCGCCGTGCCGCCCTCGGCGATCGACAAGATGCCGCCGGCCGACTGGTCCGCGGCGATGGCGGCGGTGATGGGTTTTTTCGGGGTGGTGGCGGCCGGCTGAACGCCGCCGAGGTGCTCGAGGCCTATTTCGACCTCGCGCACTTCTGGGGTGACATCGCCTATGTGATGGATCTGGGCCTGTCCGACATGGCGGAGCATCACCGGCAGGCAATGAGGATCAGGAAGGCGCGGGGTTAGCGGCTTCCCGGCCCATGGCGCGAGCAAGCCGCCGCTTGGCCTCGGTCACCGCCTTCTTCGCGGCGTCGAACCTATCCTCGGCCTCCGCCAGGACATGCATCGCTTCCAGTACATCCGTCCCCTGCATCGCCTGGGCGAGCCGCAAGACATCGTTGGGATTGTCGCTGGCAAGATGGGTGATGTCCCCTTCCAGCAGGCCGATGCGGTGTTTGCAGGACTTGTCGAAGGCGCCGGCAGCGCATGAGCAGATGGCGCTTGCGTCGGCCCCGTCGACCGAAAAGACGACGCGATAGGGTTCCGGCTGGCTGCCTGAAACGAGGAAAGCGAATTCCATCGGGATTCTCCTGGGATCGTTAGCGCCGGAACTGCCGTTGCTGGTTCTGCCGGCCGGCCGACTCCTCGCTCTGGATGCAGCCCTGCAGCAGGGAATAGCTACCGGCGCCGCCCATCCGGGCAATCCGGTCGCACTGTCGGCGCATCGCCTCCGGGATCTGCGGCCAACGATCCTTCAGCGAATCATAGGCGTTCTGCTCGCCGTCGAAACACCCGCCGTACAGGGTCTCGGAATAGTTCCCGCCCATCGACGCAATGCGGCGGCACTGCCGTTCCACATCGTAGTTCGGCATCTCGATCGTCTGGGCCTGGCCCACCATCGGGGCCGCGCATAGGCCCGCCAGCATCACCACAACCGCGCGCATTGCATCCTCCGGCATTCACCTGCCGATTGGACTGCATCGGGGCGCCTAACCGCAAGGGAACAGCGCATGAGCGGCACGACCAGCCGGCAGTTCCAGGCGGTCATCACGGTCGACGACCGCACCGCCGGTCCGCTCGCCGTCATCGCCACGCGCCTGCGCGCCATCGCCGGCATGTCGGGCATGGACCGCATCCGCGCCTCCGCCCTGGGCGTGCAGCGCGCCTTCGCGGGGCTCGCGGGGTCCGCCACGCGCCTGGCGGTCGTGGGCGGCGCGGTGGGGACGGGGCTCGCCATCGGCCTGGGCGCCGCGATGAACGCCGCCGTCGATGCCGGCGGTGCCCTGGCGGACCTGTCCGAACGGCTCGGCATGTCGGTCGAGGATATCCAGGCCTACGGATTCGCCTTCGAGCAGGCCGGCGTGGATAGCGAGCAGTTCACCGGCGCGATGGAGAAGCTGAACCGCGGGCTGGGCGAAGCCGCCGCCGGGCGGAACCAGCAGCTCGCCGGGCTGTTCCGCCGCCTGGGCATCAGCCTGCGGGACAGCAGCGGCCAGGTGCGTTCCGCCGCGGACGTCCTGCCGCAGCTCGCCCAGGCCATGCAGCGGAACGAGAACGCGGCCGTCCGCACGCGCATCGCCATGACGGTGTTCGGCCGGGCCGGCGGGCCGCTGATCACGGCCCTCGCGCAGGGCGCGGCGGGGCTGCGGGAGCAGACCGACCGCTGGCGGGAGCTTGATGGCCAGATCACCGGCCAATCCGTCGGTGCGCTCGACGAGGTCGGCGACGGCATGAATGAGGTGCGGCACAGCCTGCTGGGTGTCCGCAACGCCATCGCCGTGCAGCTCGCCCCGGTGCTCGCGCCCCTGTTCGGGCAGTTCGCCACCTGGATCGCGAGCAATCGGGAGCTGATCGCGACCAATGTCCGGGGCTGGATCGAAGGCGTCGTCGAATGGCTGAAGCAGGTGGACTTCGCGCAGGTGCGCGAAAGCCTCGGCCAGTTCCTCGCGGTCGCGCAGCGCGTCTTCGAAGCGATCGGCGGCTGGCGTGGGGTGATCGTGGGCGTCATCGGCGTCATCACCGGCCCGCTGCTCGCCGCCATCGCCACGCTGACGGCCGCGCTGCTGACCAACCCGATCGGCGCCGCGGTCGCCGCCATCGGCCTGGCCGCGGCGATGATCTACCTGCACTGGGACGGCATCGTCGAATTCTTCCAGGGCGTGTGGGACGGCATCAAGGCGGTCTGGAACCACGAACAGATTCAGCGGGTCCTGGGCGCCGTTGGCGCTGCCTTCGAAGGCGCGGCGGGCCTGATCATGGCGGCCTGGGGCCCGGTCGAAAGCTTCTTCAGCGCCCTGTGGTCCGGAATCAGTTCCGCCTTCACCGCCGCATGGTCAGTGATCGGCCCGATTGTCGAGATGGTGGTGCGTGGGGCGCAGGCCCTGGCCGGCATCACCGGCGGCGCGGGGGCGAATCCCGCCTTCAGCCCCGAAGCCCAGGCCGGGCGTGTCGGGAACTTCGGCGGGCGGGGGCGGCTCGGCGGCTTCTACGACAGCCCGGCCATCGACCCCGACACGGGCCGCCCGGCCTTCCAGCCGCTGTATCGCCAGCAATCCGACACGGGCCGCCCGGCCTTCGAGCCGCTGTATCGCCAGCAATCCGGCCCGGCGCCCGCCGCCGCGGCGCCGCAAGGGGAGGTCCGCCTGCGCATGACCTTCGACAACGTCCCGCCCGGCGCGCGCGTCGAGGCTGAGACGCGCGGCAGCGGCGTGCAGGCGCCCGAGCTCGATGTCGGCTATGCCACGATGGGCGCGCGCTGATGTCCGACCTCCTCGGCCGCGCGCAGTCCGTCGCCTCCGGCGTGCTGGCCGCCGGCACCGCCGGCACGGGCTGGCGCGCGGGCCTGCGCAGCGCATCCTTCCGCGGCGCCGCCTTCCGCGTCACCGACCACACCGCCGACACCGGCCGCCGCGTCGTCGAGCACGAATTCCCGCTGCGCGACACCGGCTTCACCGAGGATCTCGGCCGCGCGACCCGCCGCTGGCGCATCACCGGCTACGTCATCGGCGACGACTATTTCGCCGACCGCGACGCCCTGGTCGAAGCCTGCGCCGACAGCAACGAACCCGGCACGTTGGTCCATCCCTTCCTGGGGGAGAAGCAGGCGCGCTGCGTCTCCGTCTCCTATCGCGAAAGCCTCAAGGAAGGCCGGTTCTGCACTTTCGACCTGGTCTTCGTGGATGCGGGGGAGGAAGCCAGCCCGACCGAACGGACCGACACGCTTGGCCAGGTGGTCGGCACCGCGAAGCGCGTGCTGAAGCTCGCGCGAACCGCCTATGCCATCGTCACTGCCGCGCGCGGGGATCTGCTGGGCTTCGCGCAGGGCGTGGTGCTGGGCTTCGCCGGGGATCTGGTGTCGGATCTGACGGACGGCCTGCTCTCCCTGCCGCTCTACGACATCACCGGCATCATCGGGGAAATCGGCGATCTCGCCGACAACCCCTTCACCGACCCGGACAGCGCGGCGGAGGCCCTGACCGCGCCGTATCTCGCCGTGGTGGATGCGGACCCGCTGCCGGTCGATGCCCTGGACGAAGGCGTCGCGACCGCGAGCCGTGGCGACGCGGACCCGGTCGCCGAGCCGTATCAGGTGCTGATGGTCGCCGCCGCACTGCCGGCGCCCGCCAGCGCGGATGCGACGGAACAGGCGGCGCTGATCTCGGCGCATGGGCTGGCGATGGATGCCGCGACGCTCGCCGCCGCGCAGGCCGCGTCCCAGGCCGATTGGCCGAGCGCGGATGCGGCGCTGACGGCGCGCGATGATCTGCTGGCCCTGATCGAAACGCGCAGCGATGCCGCGGCCGATGCCGGGCAGGACGCGCTGTTCGCCGGCTGGCGCGCGCTGGCGGCGGCGGTGCAGGCGGACCTGACCGACCGCGCGGCGCAACTGCCGCGCATCGCGGCCTATGCCCTGCCGGGCGTGATGCCGGCGGCGGCGCTGTCGCAGCGGCTCTACGCGACCGCGGACCAGGCGGATGCGCTGGTAACGCTGAACCAGGTGCCGCACCCGCTGTTCATGCCGGCCGAGGGGAGGATGCTGCGCGATGGGTGACACCGTCGAACTCCTCGTCGGCGGCAGCATCTATGCGGGCTGGACCGAATTCCGCGTCACCCGCTCCATGGATCGCGCGGCGGGCGATTTCGACCTCACCGTTTCCGAACGCTGGCCCGGCCGCAACGAGGCCTGGCGCATCCTGCCCTTCGCCGAGGTCGTGATTCGCCTCGGCGGCGATCCCGTGCTGACCGGCTATGTCGACGTCGTCGAACCCGAAACCGACGCCAGGACGCATCGCGTCCGCATCCGGGGCCGCAGCAAGACGGCCGACCTGGTGGACTGCACGCCGGAACTGCGCGGCACCGAGTTCCGGGGTTCGACCCTGCCGGCCATCGCCCGCGCCCTCGCGCAGCCCTTCGGGATCGACGTCGTCACCGAAGCCCCGGACGGGGCGCCCTTCGGCGTGGAGGCGAAGGAGAAGACGGACACCGCCTGGCGCACCATCGAACGGCTGGGCCGCCTGCGCGGCGTCATCTGCCACGATGACGAACGGGGCCGGCTGGTACTGACCCGCGCGGGGGACCGGCGCGCTTCCGGCAGCCTCGAGCTCGGGCGGAACCTGCTCGCGGCCTCCGCGCGCATCGATGTCTCGAAGCGCTTCAGCCGGTACGTCTCCATGACGCAGCGGCAGACCGGCGCGGCCGTCGCCCGCGATGGGGATGGTGACGCCGCCGACGATGATGAGGCCGAACGGCCGAATGCCGGCGTGCAGGTGTCCGTCACCGGCGTCGCGACCGACCCGGACGTGCCGCGGTACCGCCCGCGCATCTTCCGTGCCGAAGGGGCAGGGGACACCGCCTTCGCGCAGCAGCGCGCGGTGTGGGCGGCGGCGACGGCGCGGGCGAAGTCCCTGCAGGTGGAAGCGACCGTGCAGGGCTGGCGCAAGGCCGATGGCGCGCTGTGGCGGTTGAATGAGCTGGTGAAGATCAAGGCCGACTGGCTGCGCCTGGATCACGACCTGCTGGTGATCGGCACGCAATTCACGCTGGGCCAGGATGGGCGCCGCACCGTCCTGACCCTGACGCCGAAGGAAGCGATGACGCCCGAACCGCTGAAGCCGGCCCGCAGCGGGCGCGGCGGCGGCGGGTCCTGGAACGACGTCGTCGCGGGGTCCGGGAGGCTCTGACCATGACCGAGATGATCTCCCGTGGCCGGGTGCGCTCCGCGCGCGTCCGGGGCGGGCGCACGCTTGCCGACATCGAGATGGCGGATGGCGAGCTGCGCACCCGCGTCGAGATCCTGCTGCCCATGGGCATGTCCGCCGTGCCGGATGCCGGGGCGGATGTGCTGGTGCTGCAGCTCGGCGGGCCCGACCACCTGGTCGCGCTGCAGGCGGACGATGCCAGCCTGCGCGCGACGGGCCTCGGCGCCGGCGACATCGCCCTCCGCGACAAGCGCGGCCAGCAGGTCGTGCTGAACGCAGAAGGCGTCACCGTCTCCGGCGCCATCAAGCTGACCATCGTCAGCGCCGGCGATATCGAGATCACGGCCGGCGGCACCGTCGCCATCACCTCCGCCAGCCTGACGCACAACGGGAAGAACATCGGGGACACCCACGTCCATGGCGGCATCGTGCGGGGCGGCGCGCTGACGGACCCGCCCGCATGACCGACATCGCCCTGGTCTGGGACCCGCTGCTCGCCCGCGCGGACATCGCCGTCGCCAAGGGCGACCTGGTCGCCGATGCCGGCCTGCGCACCGCCATCCTGGTCAGCCTGTTCAGCGATGCGCTCGCCCGGCCGGATGATGAGATCCCGGACGGCACCGACGACCGCCGCGGCTGGTGGGGCGACACGCCGGTCGAAGGGGAATCAGCCGACCCGATCGGCTCCCGCCTCTGGCTCCTCGCCCGCGCGAAGCGCACCGAGGAAACCCGCCGCCGGGCCGAAACCTACGCCCGCGACGCGCTCGCCTGGATGGTGACCGATGGCGTCGCCGCCGCCGTCACCGTCTCCGCCGCCTGGGGCGGGGATCGGGGGGATCACCTGCAACTGCTCGTCACCATTGAACGCCGCAGCGCGGGCCGCACGGCGCGGGAGGAATTCACGGTGCAGTGGAACGCGGAGGCGACGCGGTGAGCTTCGAACGCCCGACTCTCTCGGCGCTGCGGACGCAGGCGCGGGCGGACATCGCCGGGAAGCTGGCCGGCACCGATCCGGCGCTGCGCCGCGCGGTGTTTCGGGTGCTGGCGGATGCGATGGCCAGCCTCACGCATCATCAGTACGGCTACCTCGACTGGATCGTGCGCCAGGTGATCCCGGCGACGGCCGAGGGCGCCTATCTTGACCGCTGGTGCCGGCTGGTCGGCCTGACCCGCAAGCCCGCCACGGCGGCGGGCGGGGCCGTCATCGCCACAGGCACGGATGGCACAGCCATCGCGGCCGGCGCCACGCTCACGCGCAGCGACGGCGTGGTCTATGCCGTCACGGCGGGGGCCACCATCACCGCCGGCACCGCGACACTGACCGTGCTGGCGCAGACCGCCGGCGCGGATGGGGACCTCGATGCCGGCGCCGCGCTCACCTTCGTCACCGCCATTCCCGGCGTCACCGGCACCGCCACGGTGGGCGCCGATGGCCTGCGGGGCGGTGGCCCGGCGGAGACGGACGCCGCGCTGCGGGAACGCCTGATCGCGCGGTTGTCCGAACCGCCCGCCGGCGGTGCGGCGCATGACTATGTCGCCTGGGCGCTCGAGATCACGGGCGTGACGCGCGCCTGGTGCCTGCCGCTCAATCGCGGCGTCGGCACGGTGGACGTGGCCTTCGTGATGGATGATCGCGACGACATCTTCCCGGAGGCCGGGGACGTCGCGACGGTCCAGGCCCATATCGACGCGCGCCGGCCGGTCACCGCCGATTGCCTGGTCTTCGCGCCGACGCCCGCGCCGATCGCCGTGACGATAACCGGCCTGGACCCGGACACGACCGCGGTGCGGGCCGCCATCGCGGCGGAGCTCGCGGCGCAGATCGCGCGCGATGCCGAACCGGGCGGCACCATCCGCCGGTCCCGCCTGATCGAAGCCACCAGCCGCGCGGCGGGGGAGAACTGGCACAGCATGGCCGTGCCCTCCGGCGATGTGACGCAGGCGGCGGGCGCGCTCGCCACGCTCGGCACGGTGACCTTCGCATGACCGTCGCGGATCTGGGGGCGGACGACTTCCTGGCGGGGTTGCAGCGCCTGCTGCCGCGTGGCCTCGCCTGGCCGCGCGACCCGGAAGCGCGGTTGACCGACCTGCTCGCCGGCCTCGCCACCACCCAGGCGCGCCAGCACGCCCGCACGGGGGATCTGTCGGAACGTGAAAGCGACCCGGCCCAGGCACTGGAACTGCTGTCGGACTGGGAAGCGGCCTATGGCCTGCCGGACCCGTGCCTGCCGCTGAACGCGACCATCGAACAGCGCCGCGCCGCGCTGCTCGCCCGCATCGCCGCGCGTGGCGGGCAGTCCATCGCCTATTTCACCGAGGTCGCGGCCGCGCTCGGCTACGACATCCTGGTCGAGGAATTCCGCCCCTTCCGCGTCGGAGCGGGCCGCGTCGGCACGCCGATCTATGGGCAGGACTGGGCCAGCGCCTGGCGCATCCGCACCGCCGCCAGCACCATCGCCGCCTTTCGCCTGAGGCGCAGCGCGGTGGGCGAACCGCTGCGGTCCTGGGGGAACGACCACCTGGAATGCGTGATGCGGCGGCTGAAGCCCGCGCACACCACGCTGCTGTTCGCCACCTTCCAGGGGGTTTGGGATTTCACCGCCGGGCGGCCCGCCGGGGCCACGCGGGCCCGGGACAGCGCCGCCACGCATATCGATGCGACCGGCACGCTGGCCGAGGATGTGGTCGATACCGCGCGGCTGGATTTCGACCCGGTCGGGCCGGTGAACGCCATCCGCAACCCGCTGCTGGCCGGGGGCGCGGCAGGCGCGCCGGGCACGGCGCCGACGGCGGTCGAGATCTTCTCGGGATCCGGCATCACCCATGAGATCGTCGGCTTCGGCACCGACACCGTGCCGTATATGCGGGTTCGTTTCTCCGGCACCGCGACGGCCGCGGTGTCGCTGGTCGTGCGCTTCGGCAATGGCACCGACGGCACCGCGCCGGAAGGCCGCGCCGGGGACCAATGGACCTATGGCCTGTTCTGCCGGCGTGTCGCGGGCAGCTTCACGGGGTTGGCCGGCGTGCCGCGCCTGGCGGTGTTCGAATGGGATGCGGCCGGCACCGCCCTGACCAGCGCCCTGACCGCGCTGCCGGTGCAGGATGGCGGGGATCTGACCTCGGCGCTCGGCGCCGTCACGCGCACGCTGACCGAGGCAGCGACGCGACGGCACGGCCCGCAGTTCCGCCTGCCGATCCTGCCGGGGGAGGTGGTGGATTTCACCATCGACCTTGCCTTGCCGACCGCCACGCGGGGTGCGGTGGCGCTGCCGAACCTGGTGCCGCTGGCAACGCTGCTGGCGGGGCAGGCAGGGCTGCGCGGGATGCTGGTGGAATCGGCGGGTACCAACCTGAACACCAATCCGCGGGCCGAGGGCGCCACGCCCGGCATCATCGGGGCCGGCGGGGTGATGCCGACGGATTGGAGTGCCGTCGTCGCGGCGACGATGACGCGTGAGGTGGTGGGTGTAACCACCATTGGTGGCGTCACTGGGCTGCTACTGCGCATTTACGGCACGCCCTCGGCGACGACCGTGCAGACCCTGCGCGTTGGTGGTCAGGTGACGACGGTGCCGGCCGGGACGATCGTTGCGAATCAGGCCTGGATTGGCCTGTTCTCCGGCACCCTGACCAACACGACCGGCTGGATCTTCCGCTGCGCCAATGAGGCGACGGGGGCCTTGTCCTTCACGCCCGGCGCCATCACGCGCCGGTTCTGCGTGCAGACCACGACCTCAACGGCTGCCTCCACGCTGCTGCGCTGGGCCTATTCGGACACCGTTACGCCGGTGGACTTCACCTTGTTCATCGGGTTCCCGGACCGCAAACACGGTTCGCCCTTGGTCACCGCGCCGGTGCTGCCGCCCATCGGCACGCCGGGCGAGGCGGCCGGCGCCGAAGACGCGCTGCGCCTCGACCTGCCCGACGGCACCTATGACGCCACGGTGCTGGCCGGAACACTGGCCGCTTCCGGCACCGAATACGCGCAGCAGCTCACCGCCGTGGCCGGGCGCGGCGGCGCCTTCGCCTGGCCCGCCGCGGCGCTTGCTGCCGGCGAACGGCATCTCCGCAAACTCTCACTCCGAAAGGTAGCCTGATGGACCGAATCCATCATCCCAGCGCCCTTGCCACGCCACCTCCCGTGGACGACTACGGCACCGCCGGTTACCCGACCGAGGGCAATCCGCTGGCCGGAGAGGAAGGGACGGTCCTAACCGCCT
>JAYSDS010000028.1:0-52342 GCA_041914265.1 Roseomonas sp. | reverse complement strand
ACAGGAGACCATGGGGAACAACCACGACTTGACCCTTAAGACAGTCGCTCCAAACATCCTTCGTGCGCAAGAGTGGGTCTCGGCGTCATGCCGGGAGCGGCGCACGGCGCCAAGTGGAGGTTTGCAAAGGCCCTTCGGCCTTTGCTGGGGAGAGTTCGAGAGGGGCAAAGCCCCTCTCGCTTCACTGGCGCCAAAAGCCGGCGTTCCAGGCCTGGCGAACGCAGGGGCGGCGCCTCTCCGGCTTCCGCCACAGCCGGGCGGTCACGTAACGCATTTGCCGTGTCGAACCCGGTTCAAGCTCCCGTCCCGACGTCTTTGGACTTTCGCCCGCGTCCCATGGCTGCGACCATGGGTGCTGAATCGAGGAACGCTCGTCGAAGCACCTGAGTCCGGGAAAGGTCTTCCATGAACAACATCAAGACGATGGCCCGCGTCGTCGGCGCTTTCGCCCTGTTTGCCGGGGCGTCCGCGACGGCGCAGACGCTCACGATCGGCGCCGGTGCGCCCGTGACGTCGATGGATCCGCACTATCACAATTACGGGCCCAACAACGCGGCCACCATGCATGTCTACGACCGGCTGGTGGAACGCGATGGCCACGCCAGGCCGCATCCGTCGCTCGCCACCTCCTGGCGGGCCGTCTCGGATACGGTGTGGGAGTTCAAGCTCCGCCAGGGCGTGACCTGGCACGATGGCAAGCCATTCACGGCCGAGGACGTGGTCTTCACCTTCTCCCGCGTGCCCCATGTGGCGAACAGCCCGGGCGGCTTCGGGGGCTTCCTGCGGGCCATCACCCGCGTCGAGGTGGTGGACGCCGAGACCATCCGCCTTCACACGCGCCAGCCGCATCCGCTGATGCCGATCGACCTTGCCTCGGTCTCCATCATCGCGCGCCACGCCGCGGAAGGCGCAACGAGCGAGGATTTCAACAGCGGCCGCGCGGCCATCGGCACGGGGCCGTACCGGCAGGTCTCCTACCGCCTCGGCGACCGCGTGGAGTTCGAACGCAGCGCCAACTGGTTCGGCCCCGCCCAGCCCTGGGCCCGGGTTTCCTACCGCATCATCGGCAATGACGGGGCGCGCACCGCCGCGCTGCTGGCCGGCGATGTGGACATGATCGAGCAGATCCCGACATCGGACCTCGCGCGGCTGCGGCGGGACCAGCGGCTGACTGTCACCTCCATCCCCAGCCTGCGCACGGTCTTCCTCGCGCCCGATTACGGGCTGGACGGCGGATCGCCGCTCATCACCGACAATGCGGGCACCCCGCTGCCGTCCAATCCCTTCAAGGATGCGCGGGTGCGTCGCGCGCTCTCCATGGCGATCAACCGCCAGGGCCTTGTCGACCAGGTGATGGAAGGTGCCGCGACCGCCACGGCGCAATGGCTGCCCGAAGGGGCGTTCGGCTACAATGCCGATGCGCCGCCCCGCGCCTTCGATGCCGCCGGGGCCCGCAGGTTGCTGGCCGAGGCCGGTTATCCGGACGGCTTCCGCGTCACGCTGGGCGCGCCGAATGATCGTTGGCCGAACGATGCGCGCATTGCCCAGGCGATTGCGCAGATGTGGACGCGCATCGGCGTGCGGACACAGGTGGACGCCATGCCCTGGACCGCTTTCGTTGCGCGCCGGTCACGCTTCGAATTCGCGGTTCAGGTCGCCGCCTGGGGCTCCTCGAGCGGCGAAGCCTCGAACTTCCTGATCAATACGCTCGCCACGCGCGACCGTGCGCGGCTGACCGGGGCGAACAACAATGCGCGCTTCTCGGATGCGCGCTTCGACGAGCTGGCAGCACGGGGCTCCGCGACTCTCGATGACCCGGCGCGCGAGGCGATCTGGCATCAGGCCGTGGCGCTGTATGCCGAGGAAGAGCCGCTGATCCAGCTCATCCAGTACGTCAATACCTGGGCGCTGCGCCGCGGCCTCGCGCATGATCCCCGCATGGATGAGCGCACCGTCGCGATGAGCGTCCGGCCGGCGCAGTAACAGGAAGGGGCCGCGCGCCCCGACACCTGCGACACGCGTGGCGCCGATAGGCGCCACGCGGCATGGCAGCGCCGGGATGCGGTTCCGCGCGCATGGCGGCCCGCTCCGAGCGCGTCTTCCGCACCCCGGCCGAACCCCCCCTTTCATGCCGGCTGCCCAGCGGAATCCATTCCGCCTGTGCTCTCCTTGACTCAAGTGATAATGCGTCTCATTAGCAATTATCACTGAACCTACCCGAGATTCCGGTCCCGAATGTCCATTTTCCCCAGCAGAACCGGTGCCATGACGGCGCCGGTCGGCGTTGTCGCACTCGGCCTCGGATTGGTGGCGACCTGGCCCAGCCCTGCCAGCGCACAGGGCAGCGCGAACGACACCGCCGCCTCCGCGGTCGCCCTGCCCCAGATCAGCGTCGAAGGCCGGGGCACCGTCGTCGTCACGGAGGCGAGCACCGCCACCCGCACCGAAACGCCGATCATCGAGACGCCGCAATCCATCACGGTCGTCCCGCGCGAGCAGATGGACGCGCAGAACGTCCAGACGGTGAACCAGGCGCTGCGCTACGTGGCAGGCGTCGTCTCGGAACCGCGCGCGGGCCGCTACGACACCATCAACATCCGTGGCTTCGGCGGTGCCGGCAACGACGCGAACTACATCTCCTTCCTCGACGGCATGCGCCTGCAGCGCGGCATCGCCTATGCCATCCCGACCATCGACCCCTGGCTGCTCGACCGCGTCGAGGTGCTGCGCGGACCTTCCGCCGTGATGTTCGGGCAGGTGAACCCGGGCGGCATCGTCAACCAGTCGAGCCGCTGGCCGGTGCTGAACCAGACCAACGAGGTCTTCCTCGAAGGCGGCAGCTATGGCCGCGTCCAGGGCGGCTTCGACATCGGCGGGCGCATCGACCCGGCCGGCGAGTTCACCTACCGCGTCACCGGGATCGGCCGCGCTTCGGGCTCGCAATGGGACGATGTCACCGAGTACCGCCTCGCCATCGCGCCCTCGGTCGCCTGGCGGCCGACCGAGCGCACCAACCTCACCCTCTACGCCAGCTACATGAACGAGCCGGATGCCGGCTACTACAACAACACCTTCAGCCCGACGGTGCTGACCGGGGCGGCGCGCGCCATCGTCGGCACCGCGGACTTCAATATCGGCGAGCCCAATTTCGACCGCTTCAGCCGGACGCAGACCTTCGCCGGCTGGCATTTCGAGCACGCCTTCGACGAGACCTGGTCGGTCCGGCAGAACTTCCGCTACATGCGGCTCGAGACCGACTTCCAGGTGGTCACGCGCACCGCGACCGCCGCGGCCATCGCCACGCTGAACCGCACCGGCGTCATGGCGCGCACCGCCACCGCCGCGGACGAAAGCGTCGACGGCTACAACGCGGATGCCTCCGTCGTCGCGCGCTTCAACACCGGTCCGCTGCGCCACGTCGCGCTCGCCGGCGTCGACTACCAGGGCGCGCGGTCGCATGCCGAACTCGGCTTCGGCGGCACCGCGCCGTCGCTCAACGTCTTCGCGCCGGTCTATGGCCTCTATGTCGCGCGGCCCGCGGTCACGCAGAACACCGACCAGACCTACAACCAGTTCGGCGTCTTCGCACAGGATCAGATCAGCTGGGAAGGACTGCATCTGCTGCTCGGCATCCGGCAGGATTGGCTCGACCAGGAAACCACGCAGAACCTGACGCGCACGACCACCTCGATCAACGCGGACAGCTTCTCCTGGCGTGTCGGCCTCGTCTACGAGACGCCGATCGGCATCGCGCCCTATGCCAGCTACTCGACCTCCTTCGAGCCGGTGAGCGGCACCATGGCGCCGCAGCGCGGCGGCACGGGCTTCTCGCCCACCGAGGCCGAGCAATACGAGGTCGGCCTTCGTTATCAGAGCCCCAGCCGGGACATGCTGGTCACGCTGTCGGGCTTCCAGATCACCCAGACCAACGTGCTGACCACCGACCCCGTCTACACCAACTACAGCGTCCAACAGGGCGAGGTGGAATCGCGCGGCATCGAGGTCGAAGGCCATTTCAGCCCGGTGCCGGGGCTGAACCTCATCGCCTCCTACACCTATCTCAACACGGAAGTGACGCGCTCGAACGCCGGCCTGGTCGGGAACCGCCCGGCCGGCGTGCCGAACAGCATGGCCAATGCCTGGGCCGACTACACCATCCAGGAAGGCAACCTGCTCGCCGGCCTGACCGTCGGCGGCGGCGTGCGCTACATCGGTTCGACCTACGGCGATGCCGCCAATACCTTCAAGGTCGATGGCTACACGCTGTTCGACGCCATGCTGCGCTACGACCTGGGGCAGCTCAGCCCCGAGCTGCGCGGCATGCAGGCCACCTTCAACATGACCAACATCGCCGACAAGCAGTACGTCTCCGCCTGCAGCAGCACCACCGGCTGCTACTGGGGCCTGGGGCGGACCTTCCTGGCCGGCCTCCGGTATCGGTGGTGAGGTGATGCAGCGCAGGATCGTGCTGGGCGGCATTGCCGCTTCGGGCGTCGCAGCGGCCGCCGCCGCCGACACGCCATCCGCGGTGCCGGTCGAGGTGCCGAACGCGCGACGCTTCGATATCGCCGGGGCCAATGGCGGGCAGTACCGCCTCATGGTCGCGGTACCGCCGGGCCCGGCACCCGCGGCGGGCTTTCCGGTGCTCTACCACCTCGACGGCAATGCGGTCTTCGGCAGCCTGGTCGACGCGGTGCGGCTGCAGACGCTGCGCGGCACGGTGACGGGCGTCGCACCGGGCATCGTGGTGGGCATCGGCTATCCGATCGACGGGCCTTTCGATCATCGACGGCGAACGCTCGACTACACCCCTCCCGCCGCGCCGGAGAATCTTGCCGCGCGACCGGATGGTTCGCCCTGGCCGCCCACCGGCGGGGCCGCCGCCTTCCTTGAGGTGATCGAGACGCAGGTGAAGCCGCTCGTCGCCGGCCTCGCGCCCGTCGATCCGGCGCGGCAGGCGCTGTTCGGCCATTCCTTCGGTGGGCTCTTCGCGCTGACCACGCTCTTCGCGAAGCCCTCCGCCTTCGCGCGCATCGCCGCGATCAGCCCGTCGCTGTGGTGGGACGGGGCCGCGATGATGGAGCGGCTTGATGCGCTGATCGCCGGCCTGCCGCCCGCGCGTCCCGAGGTCTTCGTCGCGGTGGGTGGCGATGAGGAACCCGCTCAGCGCGAGGGCGAGAGTCCCGATGCGGTGCGTCGTCGCGCCGCCCGCATGGTCACGCGCGCGCGGGACTTCGCCACGCGCCTGCCCGGCACGGAATTCCGCCTTTTCCCAGGCGAGAACCATGGTTCGGTCGTGCATGCCGCGATCGGGCCAGCCCTGCGCTTCGCCCTGCCAGCCACGGCCTGATGCCGCCAGCCTGGTGGCTTCGCGCGGCCGCAACGCCGGGCGCGTGAGCCTCCCCCTTCGACCGGCGTCATCGGTGTGGGCCGGCCGCGCTTGCTATCGCCGCGCCGGCTCCGCTGTCCTCGCCGCGCTGCCGCACCATGCCGCCACCGGCAGCAGCAGCGCGGCCCCGAGCAGATAGGCGAGGCTCGGCCACAGCGCGTAGGCGAGGCTGCCAAGCAGCGGCCCCAGGACCATGCCCAGGCCCTGAGCCGCCGCCACCGAACCGGCCGCCGCGCCCTGCTCACGCGGCGAAACCGCATTCGAGGCCATCGCCGCGAAGCCAGGAAACACCCATCCCATCCCCGCCGCGGCGATGAGGTAGCCAAGCCAGAGTTGCACCGCCGTTGCCGAGAACGCTGCGACGCCATAGCCCAGCGCGGCCACGGCGGCACCGATGGCGATCAGCCGCTCCGGCGCCAGCGCCACGCGCCCGACCAGCATCTGCGACAGGATCAGCGCGACGCCCACCACGGTCAGCGCGATGCCGGCCGTTCCCGCCGCCGCCGTCTCATCCATCCCGAGCCTGTCCATCGCATAGAAGCCGACGGTGAGCTGGGCGATGGCGACGCAGCACATCGCCGCGAAGGCGGCCGCCATGGGCCGCCGCAGCCGCGCATCCATCCAGGCCGGCAGCGGTCCGGCCGTGTTGGCCGGCACCCCGGCCGGCACGCCGCGCCAGAGCGCGAGCACAGCCAGCACCGGCATCAGGAAGGTGACGAGCAGCGGCAGGGTCAGCCCGCCCGTCGCCAGCAACCCGGCCAGTGCCGGTCCTGCCACCATCCCGACCGCGCCGGCCGCTCCGACCGTGGCGAGTGCCGCCGCGCGCCGTGCCGGTTCCAGGTGGTCTGCCACCAGGGCCGCCGTCGTCGGCGGCACGGCGGCATAGAAGCCGCCCATCATCGCGCGGCCGGCCACCAGGCCGACGAAGGCGATCCACGGCGCCGGGGCGGCGCCGAGCGCCCAATGGAGGAACAGGCACAGCGCGCCATAGGCCAGCGCGAAGCCCGCCACGCCCGCCAGCAGCACGCGCCGGCGGCCGAAGCGGTCGCTGGCCTGCCCCCAGGGCCGCGCCATCAGCATCCAGAAGACGCCCGAACTCGTCGCCGCGACGCCGGCATGCCAGGGCTCCAGGCCGAGCAGCCGCGACAGCGGCCCCAGCAGCGCGACGAAGGCCATCATCGCCATGGTGCAGGCGAGGTTCGCCAGCAGCAGCGGCGCCAGGCGCAACCCGCCTTCCACCGTGGCGGGCGCGGCGCTCACGCGGCCATCATCGCGCCCGCCGCCGCCTCGGCGGCCTCGCGCGTCTCGACGACCAGCTTCGGGAAAGGCAACACGCGGGCGACCTTCACCAGATGCTTCTCCAGCTCCGTCCGGAACACCGGATCGGCGACGATGTAGACATAGCCCCGGCAGCAGGCCGCAAGATCGAGGCGCCGGCGCCTGAGCCATATATTGGACCGCTTCTCGTCCTCATGCGGTTCCTCTTCCATCTCATGGCTGGCCAGCGTCCAGATGATGGCGAAGGGCTCCCCCCGCGCGATCAGCCGGTCGAAGCCGTCCAGCACGCGTTCCACCCTGCGCTCAAGGCCGAGTTCGGGGAAGCGCGCCTGCACGATGGGCCATTGGGAGAGATCGAAGATCGCGGGATCGGGCTCGGTCATGTTGGTCTCGCTTGGCATGCGTCACGCCGCCCGGCCGACGACGTCATCGGCTGGGGTTCGCAGCATCGGGGTCCAGCAACGGCAGGGCGCGGCGCAGCAGCGGGATGGCGATGACCAGCCCCGCGACGCCGGCTGCGTAGAAGGCGGGCCAACCCACCACGGCGACGAGCTGGCCCGCGCCCATGGTGGCGAGCGTCGCCGTCAGGCGGCTGATGCCCCAGAAGGCGGCGTAGTCCGTCGCCGGCTGCGGCCCGCGCGCCCAACCCAGCAGCAACGCGGTGAAGACGCCGAGGGTCGCCGCCGCGGCCGCTCCGGCAAGCACCGTGCCGGCCATCGCCAGCCACAGCCGATGGCCGGTCCAACCGGCCAGCAGCGCGCCCGACGCGGCCAGCAGAACGCCGAGGAACAACGCCAGCGCACCGTGCGACCCGGCGCGCCGCATCACCGGCGGCACCGCGCCAGCCGCCGCGAGCATCGCGACCGGCCCCAGCGTGCCGGCGATCCAGCCCACCTGTTCGAGCGTCGCGCCGAGGTCGATCAGCATCAGCCTGTTGAGCCCCGACAGGGCGAAGATCAGGCAGGAGATCAGCGTGATCACCAGCAGCCGCGCGCGCAGCGCCGGCTGCCGCAAGGCGGCGCGCAGGCCCGCGCGCGGCACCGGTTCCGGCGGCTGCGCCGTCTCCGCCCGGGCCAGCGCCAGCACCGGCAGGCCGGTCAGCACCAGCCAGGCCGCGACCAGCAGGAACACCGGCATCCAGCCGAGCACGCCGAACAGCCCGACGACGACGCCCCCGCCGAACACCGCCCCCAGGCCGAGCGCCGCCATCTTGCAGGCCGCCGCGGCCGGCCGCAGCCGTGCCGGCACCAGCGCGACGGCCAGGGCATCGAGCGCGATATCCATCGTCGCCATCGCCGCCGCGACGAGGAAGACGAGGGCCAGCAGCAGGATCCGCGGCAGGTCCTGCCCCAGGGCCGTCGCCAGCAGCAGCACGACTGCCAGGCCTTGCATCAGGCCGATCCAGCCGAGGCGCGGCAGGGTCGCCAATGGCCGCCAGCGATCCACCATCGGCGCCCAGAGGAAGGCGAGGCCGAAGGGCAGGTAGAGCACGTAGACGGCGCTCGCCGCCCCGATGCCGAGCCCTTCGGCGCGCAGCACCGCGGGCAGGCCGCCCTGGATCAGGCCACCCATGCTGCCGAAGCCGAGATAGAGCGCGTTCAGCGCACCCAGCAGCACCCATGGCCGTGGCGCCGGCGCCGCACTCACCACCGGTAGCGCAGCGAGGCGATCACCGTCCGCCCCGCCCCGTAGTTGCAGAAATTGTTGACCAGGCAGGAGGCGTAGGTCTTGTCGCCGAGATTGGTGCCGTTCACCCGCGCTTCCATCCCGGCCAGCGTCGGGCTGAGCTGGCCGAGGTCGTAGCGCACCATCGCGTCGAACAGCGTGTAGGACGGCACGTCGATCCGCTGCGCGGTCGCGACATAGGCGTTCGGCATGTAGCCGCCGATGGTCGACCCGATCCAGCGCACGCCCGCGCCGAAGCCAAGGCCGGCGAGCGGCCCGTCCTGGATGGTATAGTCCGACCACAGCGAGGCGGTATGCGCCGGCACCCCGATCGGGCGGTTGCCCTGTTCGGCGTTGTTCGCCCGCGTCACCTCGGCATTCAGGTAGGTATAGGCTGCGGTGACGTTCCAGCCGGGCAGCACCTCGCCGCGCGCCTCCAGCTCGACGCCGCGCGAGCGCACCTCGCCATTCTGGTAACGCAGCGTGGCGGAGGCGTAGGTCGCGACATTGGTCTGGGTGATGTCGAAGGCTGCGACCGACAGCATCAGCGGCAGCCCCGGCGGCTGGTAGCGCAGCCCGGCCTCGACCTGCTGCGCCGTGCTCGGGACGAAGGGATCGCCCGCCGAATCCGTGCCAAGCACCGGCAGGAAGGAGGTCGACCAGGTGACATAGGGCGCGAAGCCGTTGTCGAAGACGTAGAGCAGCCCGGCACGCCCGCTCCAGGCGCTGTCATCCTGGCTGAGCGTGGTGCTGCGCAGCCGGTTGTCGGTCGTCGCATCCACCCAGTCGTGGCGGCCGGACAGCGTCAGGATGAGCCGATCCCAGCGGATCTGGTCCTGCGCATAGACGCCGAGCTGCTGGATCACCTGCCGCTGGTCGGTGATCAGCGCCAGGCCCGGTATCGTCACGCCATAGACCGGGTTGAGGAAGTCGATCGAGGGTGCCGAGCCGTGGGTCTGCCGCTGCACCCAGTTCATCCACTGGTAGTCCACGCCGAACAGGGCGGTGTGGCGCAGCGGACCGGTGGTGAAGCGCGCCTCGGCGGCGGTGTCCGCCACCAGCCCGTCGAAATGCTCCCGGCTGCCGAAGGCATAGCGCAGGATGGTGCGCTGGTCGGCCGCGAGGCCCGCGGTGCTGACCGAATCCGACACCGCTTCGAGATTCATGTAGCGAAGGTTCTGGCGGATCGACCAGGTCTCGTCGAAATCGTGGCGGAACTCGTAGCCGACCGCCGTCATGGTGCGCATGAACTTGTCGAAGTTCGGATCGCCTTCGAAGAAGCTGCGCGGGATCTGGCCGTTGCGGTTCGGCAGCACCGTGCCGATGGTCGGCAGCACGCCGTAATACCCGCCCTGCGGATCGTGCTGGTAGATGCCGTAGAGGGTGAGGCTCGTCGCCGCGTCCGGCCGCCACGTGACCTGCGGCGCGATGGCGATGCGCTGCTGCTCGGTAAAGTTCACATCCGTGTCGGACTGCCGGTAGAGCCCGGTGATCCGGTAGAGGAAATGCCCCTCCTCA
The DNA here is from genome assembly GCA_041914265.1 of Roseomonas sp. GTDB lineage: Bacteria > Pseudomonadota > Alphaproteobacteria > Acetobacterales > Acetobacteraceae > Neoroseomonas. The sequence goes on along the minus strand of JAYSDS010000028.1, from coordinate 42,492 downwards.
TCGAGCGGGCCGGTCATGTCCGCCGCCGCCTGGAACCAGTTGTTGGTGCCGTAGCTGAGCTCGACCTCGTGCGATGGCGTCGCCTCCGGCCGCCGCCGCACGAGGTTGACGAGGCCGCCCGGCGTGGACAGGCCGTAGAGCACCGAGGACGGACCGCGCAGCAGTTCCACCCGGTCGAGCAGGTACATCTCCACTTGCGGCACCGCATAGCCGGCGCCGCGCAGCAGCCGCATCCCGTCCATGAACAGCACGGGATCGGTCGGCGAGCCGAAGCCGCGGATATAGGGGAAGTCGAAGCGCGTGGGGGATCCGCGCACCTCGGGCGAGACGCCGGGCGCGTAGCGCAGGGATTGCGCGGCGGTCTGCGCACCCTGCGCCACGGCCTGCTCGCGCGGGATGACGGTCAGCGATTGCGGCGTCTCGATCAGCGGCGTGTCGGTGCCCATCGCCGCGCTGCTGCCGCGCGCGATGTAGCCGGGGCCGATGCCGTTGCCTGCGGCGCCGGTAACCTGCACCTCGGGCAGCGTGGCGTCAGTGGCCTCCGACGTCGTCGGCTGCGGCAGCAGGGTGATCATCGACGGGCCGGTGCTGCGCCAGGTCAGGCCCGTGCCGGCGAGCAGGCGCCCGAGCGCCTCGGCCGGCGTCATGCTGCCCTGCACCCCTGGTGAGCGCCGCCCCTCGGCAAGGCTGGAATCATAGGCGAGGCGCATGCCGGACTGCGCGCCGAAGGCGCTCAGCGCCGTGGTCAGGGATTGGGCCGGGATATCGAAGCCCCGCGCCGCCTCGGCGGCCGTCCCGGACAGGCCCTGCGCCGTCGCCAGGGGCGGCGGCACGGCGGCGGCCAGCACGGCCGACAACACACCGCCGCCGCACAGCCTTGCCAATGCGGAAAGATACGCCTCACGCGTCATGCACAAGCCCCTCACCCCGCGGCGATCACGCCGCCTCGGGACAGAAGACCGATCGAGGCCGTGCAATCCTCAATGCATCGCGATGTTTTTTTTCGTCGCGTCCTCACTCGCGATGTCAGGCCGTGGGCTCGATCACCACCAGCAGCGGCAAGGGCCGGCGAATGCGCAGCGGCAGCGCCGCGGCGAGAAGCTGCAGCGAGCGATCGAGATCCGGCAGGTCGAGCACCGCATTCACGCGTCGATTCCCGAGCTCGGCGCCGCGCAGCAGGATCCAGACGCGATGATACCGGCCAAGTGCATCGACGACCTCGGCGAGGGTGAGCCCTTCGGCGACCAGCAGGCCGCGCCGCCAGGCTCCGACGGCCGTATCCGAGATGCGCCGCGGCGCGGCGGCCCGACCCGTGGCGTCAATGGTGAGCGCCTGGCCGGCCGGCAAGGCGGGCATGATCGTGGTCCCGGCCAGCGCGGCGACGTGCACGGCGTGCTCGGCAACCGCGACCCGGACCTCGCCATCACCGCCGAGGCGGACATCGAAGCGAGCCTCGGCCGTGCTGCAGGCGATGCGGCCGGCCTCGACGATGAAGGGACGCCGCTGCGGATCCGCGGCGACCTCGAACATCGCCTCTCCGCGCCCGAGCAGAACCTGCCGCCGGTCGGCCGAGAAGGCGAGATCGACGCGGCTATCGGCGCCGAGATGCAGCGTCGAACCGTCCGGCAGGTCGATCCGGCGCGTCTCGCCGATGCCCGTCGCATAATCGGCGAGGAGGTCGCCGCTGCGCCCGACCAGCACGGCGCCGGCCGCGACCGAGGCCGCCAGCGCCACCCAGCCACGACGGCCGATCGCGCGCGCCCGCGGGACCGGCATGCCAGGCGCCGCAAAGCCGTGGCCCGCCGTGACGCGCAATGCGCCGGCGTCGCGCCACAGTGCCTCGGCTTCCCGCCAGGCGGCCGCATGGACCGGATGGGCGCGCCAGGCCTCGAAGGCGGCCTGCTCGGCCAGGCCCATCTCGCCCGAATGCCGGCGCACGAGCCAGGCGAGGGCGGCCTCGGAGGCATCCTTGGCGTGCGGTCCTGAGGAAGGGGTCTGCAAGGGCGCTGGCTCGTGTCTCGATGCTGGGCTCATGCCACATCTCTCAGGGACTGTCGGCTCCCTGTCCTCCCTCAGCCGCCTTTCGCCGGCATGCGGTGTCAAATGTCGCTGTCACGCAGCCGGTCGCGGCAATGCGCCAGCGCCCGCATGATGTGCTTCTCGACCATACTGCGCGATAAGCCCAGGCGCCCGGCGATGCTGGCGTGGTCCATGCCCTCCATGCGGTTGAGGATGAAGGCGGTGCGGCAGGCGGATGGCAATTCGTTCAGGGCCTCGGCCAGGCGTTCCAGCCGGCGGCGATGATGCAGGACCGCATCGGGTAGCGGTTCGGGGCTTGGCGGGTCCGCCATCTCGGCCGGGGTGCCGAGCACCGACCACTCGCGGCGGTCGCGCGCGGCATGGTCGAAGGCGACGTTGCGGGCGACGACGCGCAGATAGGCCCGCGGGTCGCGCACGGGCGGCAGGCTGCGTTCCAGCAGGCGGAGATAGGTGTCCTGGACGGCGTCCGCGGCGCGCGCGGCGGAGCCTAAACGCCGGGCGAAATGCCGGGTCAGATCCTGGTACTGCGCCAGGAACGCCCGGATCAGGTCCACCCGGCTTCGATGCTCCATGCGAGCGCGGCGTCCGAGATCAAGAAAGGTTGCGGAGCGGACAGCCGATAATGCAATTGCGAAGCATATGCAATTAAGATGAGCAGACTTGGTGCGTGGCGCTGCCGCGCGGCATGGCCGGCGCAGCGGCGGTGCCGGTTTTCCGCGCCCCGCTGCCCGGACAGACGAATGTCGAGATACTCGACCGACGCTGGTCAGGGCTGGCCTGACCAATGCCGGCTGCGCGCAGGATCGCCCTGCGCGGCGTCACCGTGTCGGCGCGGCGCCGAAATGCTCCTCGAACAGCCGCGCATAGGTCCCGTCGGCCTTGCGCCGCCGGATGACGTCGTTGATCGCTTCCTGGAGTTCCGTCTCGTTCTTACGCAGCACCACGCCCTGATACGCCGGGTCGACGCCGGCACCGGCGATGCGCAGGCCGGAATCCGGCACCGTCTTCAGGTAATGCGATGCCGCAAGGCCGCTGGTGACGATGGCATCGACGCGATTGGACCGGATGTTGAGGATCAGGTCGGTGAAGCCCGGCAGGCTGCGCACCTCCCGCACGCCCGGGATGGCCTTGGCGATCGCTTCCTGCTGCGAGCCGGTGCCGGCGCCGACGATGAGCCCGCGCAGGTCGCTCATCTCCCGCACGCGCGCATTGTCGGCGCGCACCATCGCGACGGTGTCGTCATAGGCATAGGGTTCGGAGAAGGCGAAGGTCTGCAGTCGCTGCTCGGTGATGGTGACGCCCGACATCACCGCATCGTATTGCCCGGCGAGCAGCCCCGGCAGCATGCCGCGGAAATCAAGCTTCGCCCATTCCGGCCTCACGCCGAGATCGGCGCAGATCAGTTCGCCCCAGGCGATATCGTAGCCGGTGAGCCGGTTGTTCTGGTCGGTGTAGGTCCAGGGCACCCGCGTGCCGGTGGTGGCGATCTTCATCACCCCCGCCGCGCGCACCGAGCGCAGATCGGCCCGGGCGATGCCCGGCACGGCGAGGGCGGCCAGGGCGAGCAGTCCGGAACGCCTGGTGAGGATCATCGTGTCGGCTCCATGGTGAAGGGGTCGGGTCGCTATTCGGCGGCTGGCGCGACAGCCGGCACGGACCGCTTCGGCCTGGCGAGGCCGAGATTAGCGCGCAGCGTCGTGCCGGCGTAGTCGTCCTGGAACAGGCCGCGCCGGCGCAGTTCCGGGATCACCAGATCGACGATGTCCTGCAGCGCGCCCGGGAAGGGCGGCATGATGTTGAAGCCATCCGCGCCGCCCTTGCGGAAGCGCTCCTCCATCTGATCGACGATCTGCTCCGGCGAGCCCACCAGCTCCCAGTGCCCGCGCCCGCCGACGGTCGCGAGGTAGAGCTGGCGTATCGTCAGCCCCTCGCGGCGCGCGCGATCGACCAGCGCGTTCTGGTGGCCCTTGCCGGCATTGGTCTGCGGCAGTTCCGGCAGCGGCCCATCGAGCGGATAGGCGGAGAGATCGATGCCGCCGATCAGCGTGGACAGCAGCGACAGCCCGACCTTCGGATGCACGAGGGCCTGAAGCTCCTCATACTTCTCGCGCGCCTCGCTTTCGGTACGCCCGACCATGATGAAGCAGCCGGGCATGATGTGCATCTGGTCGGGCGTCCGGCCGAAATGCGCCATGCGGCCCTTGAGATCCGCGTAGAAGGCCTGTGCCGCCGGCAGGGTCTGCTGGATGGTGAAGACCACCTCCGCCGTGCGCGCGGCCAGGTCGCGCCCGGCATCGGACGACCCCGCCTGCACGATCACCGGCTGGCCCTGCGCCGAGGGCGGCACGTTGAGCGGCCCGCGCACCGCGAAATGCGGGCCGGCATGGTTCAGCACATGCAGCTTCGCGGGGTCGAAGAACAGGCCGGATTCCTGATCGTGTAGGAAGGCGCCCTCATCCCAGCTCGACCACAGGCCGCGCACGACATCGACGAACTCCTCGGCGCGCACATAGCGGTCGGCATGCGGCACCGGCGCGGGCAGGGAGAAGTTCTTCGCCTCGGCGGCGAACATCGAGGTAACGAGATTCCACCCCGCACGGCCGTTGCTGATCTGGTCGAGCGACGCGAAGGTGCGCGCGACGTGATACGGTTGGGTATAGGTGGTCGAGGTGGTCGCGACCAACCCGATGCGCTCGGTCGAGATCGCCAGCGCCGGCAGCAATTGCAGCGGATCCATCACCGCGCCGCGGTCGCTGCGCGAGAAGAAATCCATGTTCTCCCAGACATTGTTGGTGTCGGCGATGAACATGAAATGCAGCTTGGCGGATTCCGCCAGCCGCGCGAGGTCGCGATAGTAGCCGAAGTTGACGCCGGCGAGCCGCGTCGCGCCGGGATGCCGCCAGGCGGCGACGTGCCGGCCATAGGGTTCGACGAAGAGACCCAGGGTCATCTGTCGTTGTTGCATCATGTCCTCACGGCTCATGCCTCGCGCGGCATGCGATAACGTTCGAGCGCAGCAGCGTCGGGCCGCAGGCCCCAGCCCGGCGCCTCGGCAATGGTGAACTGCCCATTCGTGGCAAGCGGCGCGCCAGGGAACAGCATCGCCCAGTCGGCGAGCCCCTTTACCGGCCATTCCAGCATCCAGCCGTTCGGCATGGCCGCGAGCGCGTGGGCATGCGCCACAACGTTGAGCAGCGTCGTAAAGGAATGACTGCACACACGCGGGACGAGCGGCGCAGCGGCCATCGCGGCAAGCACGCCGCAGCGCGTGACGTCGGGCTGCAGCACATCGACGACCGCGGCGATGCGGCGCAACCCGGCGAGGGAGCACTCCCCCTCCCCGGCCGCGATCGGCACCGGGCTCGCCGCGCGCAACGCCGCCTGGCCGGCGAGGTCGTCGCGATCGAGCGGCTCCTCGATCCAGGCAAGGCCGAAGCGCGCGAAGGCCTGAGCGCGGGAGAGCGCCGTCGCCTCGTCGAAAGCTTGGGCGGCGTCGACCATCAGCAGCGCATCGGGTCCCGCCGAGCGCGCCGCCTCGAGGAAAGCGAGGTCGCCCTCGAGCGAGGCACCGAAGGGTGGCCAACCGATCTTATGGGCGACAAAGCCCGCTGCGCGCTCCGCGGCGATGCGCCCGGCCGTGCCCTCGGGTGTCGGCGCGACCTTGGCGCTGGCGTAGCAAGGCAGCACGGTGCGCGGCGCGTCGGAAAGCAACCTGGCCACCGGCAGCCCGGCGCGCTGGCCGGCGATGTCCCACAGCGCCAGCTCGGCCGCGGCGATAGCCTGCATCACGACACCGTCGCGGCCGATCCACTGCGTGCCCTTCTCCATGCGCCGTCGCAGCGCCGCCACGTCGTCCACGGGTTGGCCCAGCAGGATGTGCCGCAGCCCCTGCGCCGTGACATGGGTGACGGGTGCCTCGATCACGGCACGGGTCAGCCAAGGGCTGCCATGCGCCTCACCCCAGCCTTCCGTGCCGTCCTCGGTGACGATGCGCAGCAGGAAGCATTCCTCCTCCCGCCCACCGGGCGTGGCGGGCGGCAGGCGCAGCGGGTGGGGTTCGACCGCTGCGATGCGCGTCACGGATGCAGTACCTTGCCCAGGAAGGCGCGGCTGCGGGCCTCGCGCGGGGCGGCGAAGAAGGCGCGGGGATCGCCCTCCTCGACGACCTGGCCGTCCGCCATCAGCACGACGCGATGCGCGACCTCCCGTGCGAAGCCCATCTCGTGCGTCACCACGATCATGGTCATGCCCTCGGCGGCGAGCTGCGTCATCACGGCCAGCACCTCGCCGACCAGTTCGGGGTCGAGCGCGCTGGTCGCCTCATCGAACAGCATCACGCGCGGCTGCATGGCGAGCGCGCGGGCGATCGCCACGCGCTGCTGCTGCCCGCCCGAAAGCTGCGCCGGATATTTGTGTGCATGCGCCGACAATCCGACGCGGTCCAGCAGCGCGACGGCACGCGCCTCGGCTTCCGCATGCGGCAGCTTCAGCACCTGGCGCGGCCCTTCCATCACATTGCCGATCGCGGAGAGATGCGGCCAGAGGTTGAAGGACTGGAACACCATGCCGACGCGCTGGCGCAGCCGCGCGAGGTCGCGCATGCGCTGCCCAGCGCCGATCGGCTCGCCATCGATCAGGATGCGGCCGGTGTCGTGCTGTTCGAGCTGGTTCACGCAGCGCAGCAGGGTCGACTTGCCGGCCCCCGAAGGACCGATGACGGCGACGACCTCGCCTTCCTCGATATTGAGGGAAATGTCGCGCAGCACCTCGTGGTCGCCGAAGCGCTTGCCGACGCCCTGGAAGGAGACGACGCTCATGCTACTTCACCGTGTAGTAGCCGAGCCGGCGCTCGAGCACCGTCTGGGCGATCTGCAGCAGGCTGGTCATCAGCAGGTAGAGCAGGCCGGTCATCAGCATCACCTCCACCACGCGGTAGGTGGAGGAGTAGATGCTCTGCGCCGTCAGCATCAGGTCCGGCACCGCGATGACCGAGACCAGCGAGGAATTCTTCAGCAGCGTCGTCGCCTGGCCGATGTAAGGCGGCAGGGCGGGGCGCGCGGCCTGCGGCAGCACGATGCGCCGCATCGCCTGGGAGGGCATCATGCCCACGGCGAGCGCGGCTTCCCGCTGGCCGGCCGGCACGGCCTGGATGGCACCGCGGAAGATCTCGGCGAAATAGGCCGAGGAGTTCAGCGAGAGAGCGAGGATGCCACCCTCCCACGGACCCACCCGCAGCCCGGCGGCCGGCAGCGCGTAGTAGATGGCGAAAAGCTGCAGCAGCAGCGGCGTGCCCCGCACGATCCACACATAGAACCAGGCGAAGGCCGGCAGGACGCGCCCGGGGCCGATGCGCATCAGCGCGATCAGCAGGCCGACGACGGTGGACAGCAGCAGCGACGCCGCGCTCACCGTCAGGGTGACCCAGCAGGCCGCGACGAGATGCGGCCCGTAGGTCGCGACGAAGGTCCAGTCGATCATCGCCGGCCGTTCATCGCGTAGAAGGGCTCGCTGACATCGAGATGCGCGAGCATCTTGCGATGCCAATCGTGGAAATAAGGGCGTGCGGCATTGATGCCGTCGATCCGCGCCTGAGGCGGCGGCGCGGCTTCGTGACGCGCGACATAGCCGCGGACCTCACGATACAGGGCCTCGACATCCATCGTCACGATGGTGCGGTCGCGCATCACGACCTGGCCATCGACGATCACGTCCGTCACGTCCTGCCCCTTGGCGCGCCACAGGATCAGGTCGGGGATGGACAGCCGCTCGGAGGTCCAGGGATCGCGCAGCAGGGATGCGGTGCCGAGGACCACCAGATCGGCCGGCGCGCCGGGCGCAAGCCTGCCATGATCCGGCGCGAAGCCAAGGGTATGCGCGGCATTCACCGTCCCCATGGCCAGGATCTGCGGTGCCGTCAGCGCCGGGGTCCCGCCGAGGTCGAAGCCCGGGACGCGCGACAGCGTCGCGGCGAGCCGCAGTTCCATGAAGGGATCGTCGTCGTCGTTCAGCGATTTGTCGTCGATGCCCATCGCGACGTTCACGCCGGCGCGCATCATGTACCAGATCGGCGAGATGCCGTTGCGGACATGCAGGTTGCACGATGCATGATGCGTGGTGCTGACACCGCGTTCGGCCATGAGCGCGATGTCATCCTCCGACAGCCAGACCGCGTGGCCGAGCGTCGTGTTGGACCCCAGCATGCCCTGCCGGTCGAGGTGGGTGATCAGGGAGTGCCCGTAGGTCTTGATGCTCCAGGCGCGCTGGTGCGGCGTCTGCTGCGTATGGATGTGGATGGGCAGGCCGCCATGGGCCGCCGCGCTCTCGCGGATGCGCGCGAAGAAGGCATCCGTCGTGCCATGCGCCCAGGATGGCCCATGGAAGATGCGCGACATCGGCCCGTCATTCTTCGCATGCAGCGCATCGAACAGCGCCATGTACTGGTCCTGGATCGCCTTCGGCTCGTAGCGCGTCATCGGCTCGACGAAGGCGCGCTGGGCGGGCGGCAGGGTTTCGAGGAAGCCCTGCTCATCCACGCAGAAGCGGTTGCGGTCGCGCATCGCGGGGGAATAGGCGAGGCGAATGCCGGAACGCCGATAGGCGTCGATCGCCGCCTGCGCTTCCTCCAGCGCGCGGGGACCTTCGTCGTTCCAGCCGGTGTGATGGATGGCGGTCGCGCCCATGCGCAAATGCCGCACGGCGGACAGCGCCGCGCAAAGGTCGTTCGGCAGATACACCATCGACGACCAGTCGAGGAACGCGTTCTCCAGATAGTCGTAGAGCACGCCCTTCTGGATCGGCGACAGGCCGCGGCCATGCGAGTGCGCATCGACAAGACCGGGCATGACGATCGCATCGGCGCCGCCCGTCACCGGCAGATCCGGATGCGCGGCGACCAGCGCGGCGGCGTCGCCGACCTCCGCCACCTTGCCGCCCTGCACCCGCACGGCGGCATCCCGCAACACCATCCCGGCCGCCGGATCGGTGACGACCCATCCACCCCTGATCAGCATCGCCCACCTGTCATTCGCATCGTCGAACGGCCTCGGCGTGCGCGCCAAGATTGTTATACAATGTCGCCCTATCCGTGTTCGGGCAAGCATGTTTTGCAACGCAGCATGACAGGGCGAGTGGCCGAGGATCGCGGCTTCGGCTAAGAGGCCGGGGGCATCCGCGTTCTGCGGTGGGAGAAGCCGACATGCCGCGTCGCCATCAGGCCTGGCCGCGCCCAGCCATCCCCCGGGATCGCCGATGACGGTCTTCCGGCGGAGCAAGCCCGCAAGCAAGGCTGTCGGCCAATCATTGCCGGAAATGATCGCGGACGCGGTCGCGGAGGCCATCGCCATGGGCCGCCTGCGCACCGGCGACCGGGTCGTGGAAACCGCGATCGCCGAGGATCTCGGCGTCAGCCGCGTGCCGACACGCGAAGCCCTGAAAGTGCTGCACACGCAGGGCATCCTGACCGGCGGCCGGCGCGGCTATCGCGTGGCGGTCTTCGACGAGACGACCATCGCGCGCATCTTCGAACTCCGGCTGATGCTGGAAAGCCTGCTGTTGCGCGATGCGGTGGCGAACTGGCGGACCGGCGTGGCCGATGTCGGGGAACTCGACGACGCCATCGCGCGCCTCGAAGCCTCAGCTCGCCGCGGCGAGAGGGCGGCCTCGCTTCGCGCCGACCTGGCCTTCCATCGCGCGATCGGACGCGCCGCGCAGAACGGGATCGCGCTGACGCTGTGGGAGGCGATCGCCCGCCATGTGCTGATCATTTTCAGCCGCCCGGATTACCGCGACGACGACCTCTCCGCCGTGGTGAGCCACCACCAGGATCTGCTGCGCTTCATCCAGGGCCAGATCGTCGCGCCTGGCACGCAGGAGGAGGTGCGGCGCGGGATGGAGGAGCATCTCCTGAGAGTTCATCTCCGCAGGAGCGCCGGCAATACGGAGCAGAGCGCGGTAGCCGAGGGCCTGGCATCGCGCGGCTGAAGGCCGGGAAGCCGCGGCCGATCGTAACATCGGCCTTCCACAAGACGGCGACAACCGCGTGAAGGTGCTGGCGCGCTTGCCTTCCACCCGATGGAGATGCGCGCTCCGCTGGAGCCGACCACGCCGCAAGCCAACGGCACCTTCCGGGGCGTGAGAGGCGGCCTTCGCGATTCGACAGGCTGACAGGCGCCGCCATTGCTGGATGGTGCCGCTCCTCATTTTAATTTTTCACACTCTCCTTTCGTTTTTTATCAAACCATCCTTCCACACCGACCCAATCGGCCATTGGAATCTCTATCTCTCTGACTTTCGATAAAGCATTTTTGCGCTGATTCCCTGGCGGCATATCCACGACGAGGAACATGCATAGCACCTCATATTCCACGCATTGCATTGTTATTTTTTGCGCCATACGTTCCCCTCATGATGGTTTTCACCAAGGCGGCGGTCGTAGCCTTCCGCCTCCGCACAGTCCGCGCCCTCTTCCTAATGGTCGCTGACGCGGTGCCCTTCGGCTGTCGGGCCTGACCCGAAGCGGCACATTGCCGACACACGATTGAACCCAGCGCAGGGCGGCCAACTCGGCCAGCGCGCTGAGGGCACGTCATCAAAAACCCAGGAACATCGCCATGCATCCGGATCGCCGCGCATTCCTCCTTGGCAGCGGCCTTGCCGCCTTCGCCAGTCCACTCGGCCTCTCAGCGCAGGCCCAGACCGCCCCGGCGGCGACCAATCGCCGGCCAGGTGGCCAGGTGACCTTCCTCCTCGCCAGCCTCGACAGCGGCTGGAGCCTCAATGAGCGGGTCGACAACTATACCGGCATGGTCTGGGGTCAGATCGCCGACAAGCTCGTGCATGTCGATGCGCGCGGTAATCCCACGCCCTGGATCGCCGAGCGCTGGGACGAGAATGCCGACCAGACTGAGTTCACGCTGCACCTGAAGCGCGGCGTCACCTTCTCCGACGGCACGCCGGTCGATGCCCGCGCCGTGGTGGCCAATATCGACATCTGGGCAAAGGGCGATCCCTCGCGCGGGGTGGGGCGGCTGGGGCTGTTCCCGTCGGCCGGCTACAAGGGGTCCGAAGCGATCGACGACCGCACCGTGCGCGTCAGCTTCAGCGGGCCCACACTGAGCTTCATCCCCACGCTCGGCTACCACAAGACGGTGCTGCGCGCGCTGTCGAGCCTGAACCTGCCCGGCAATGAACTGGGCGACCTGACGAAGCAGCTCGGCAGCGGTCCCTTCGTCGTCCAGTCCTGGCAGGAAGGCGACAATGTCGTTCTCGTCCGGCGCCCGGACTACAATTGGGGCCCGGCCACGATCGACCAGCGCGGACCCGCCAACCTCGATCGCATCACCTTCAAGGTGGTGAAGGATGCCGCGCTGCGCGGCGCGGCGCTTCAGGCCGGCCAGGCCGAGATCGTGCTCAACATCGCCCCGCACGAATTGGCACCTCTCCGTTCGCGTGGGCTCAACGTGGTCGTTCCCGACTGCCTTGGCTTCGTCAGCGGCTTCACAGTCAATACCCGCTCTCCGAATTTCGACGATCTCCGCGTGCGCCAGGCGATCCAGCACGCGATCAACCGGCAGGAGATCCTCGACACGGTCTTCACGCCCGATTGGAAGCCGGCGACGAGCTTCCTCCAGCCCAACGTGCCGGAGGCGGGCGACTTCAGCGACCTTCTCGCCCACGATCCGGACCGTTCGAAGCGACTGCTGGACGACGCCGGATGGCAGCCCGGCGGCGATGGCGTGCGCACGAAGGATGGTCGGCGGCTGCGCTTCAACATCTATGCGAGCCCCTGGGTCAGCACCTCCCGCGCGGTGGACGAAGTGGTGACGCAGCAGCTCCAGAAGGTGGGCATCGCGGCGACGCTTCAGGTCGTGGACATCCCGACCTTCAACGCGCGGGTCCGCAACAACAACGCGGTGCCGTTGATCGAGGTCAGCCGCAGCTTCCTTGATGCCGGCGTGGTCGGCAATGTGCTGACCAATACCGACCGCGGCGATGACTGGTTCAAATACGGCCAGACCAATGAGACGCTCAACCGCTTCGCCGCGGAGATCGGCAGCGCCACCGACCGGGCCGCGCGGGCGCGGGTGCTGCATGCCGTTCAGCGCCACGTCCTGGAACAGGGGCTGTTCATCCCGACCGCGCAGCTTCTGCAGCGCGTCTACATCCAATCGCCGAAGCTGAAGGGCGACGTCTACACCGGCGCCGCCTACCCGCTCTACTACGGCGCCTGGCTCGAAGGCTGATCCCGGGTGGGGCGCCCGTCGCGGCGCCCCAACCCTCGCGCTCCCCCGGACCCGCGAAGGCACGATGCGCCACACCATCCAACATATCCTGCGGAGGATCGCGCAGGCGGCTGTCGTCGTCGTGCTGTCCTACACGGCGACGTTCCTCATCATCAACGTCCTGCCCGGCGATCCCATCTCCAACATGCTGCTGGATCCGGAGAACGGATTCTCCGAGGAGGAGATCGCGCCGATCATCGCCTATTACGGCTTGGACCGTCCGGTGGTCGAGCAGTTGTGGGCAGCGCTGTCGCGCTTCGCGGTCGGCGATTTCGGCTTCTCGCTACGATCCAACCTGCCCGTGTCGAAGCTGGTCCTGGAGGCACTTCCCTCGACACTCACCCTCGCCTCCTCGGCGCTCGTGGTCGCGCTGCTGTTCGCCTTCCTGATCGCCTATGCCTCCCAGAACCTGCCGCCCCGGCTGGGCCAGGGATTGCTGCGCGCCATCCCCGCCGTCTCGCTCGCCGTGCCCAGCTTCATCATCGGCATCTTCCTGATCCAAGTCTTCGCCTTCCAGCTCGGCCTGTTCCGCATCACCGACCCGAACAGCGCCGCGGCGACCTTCTTCGCTGCCGTGACGCTCGGCCTGCCGGTATCGGCGCAGATCGCGGAGGTTCTGATCACCAACCTCGACCATGAGGCACGGCAGGACTATTTCGCTGTCGCGCGGTCCCGCGGGCTGACACGCGGCGACCTCTTCGCGCGGCATCAATTGCGCCCCTCCTCGCTGCCGGTGGTGACGATGATCGCGCTCGCAGTCGGCGAGCTACTCGGCGGCTCGCTGATCACCGAGGCGATCTTCGGACGCAAGGGCATCGGATCGCTCGTGCAGGGCGCGGCCGCCACGCAGGACTATCCGGTGCTGCTGGCGGTGGTGTCCCTCGCCGCGGTCGTCTTCGTCGTGGTGAACCTGCTGGCCGACCTGATCTATCCCCTCCTCGATCCGCGTCTGCGCAAGCGCAGCCCGAGCGCCGATGCGGGCAGGGCCGCCTGATGTCGGCCTTCCGCACCACGGCTGCCCTGCCCCTGCGCGACATCCGCGCCGCCCTTCGCGAGACGCCTACGGCCGTCACGCTGTCCTTCGCCGTCCTGCTCGTCATCGCGGCCTGGTCGCTCGCCCCGGGCCTGTTCAGCAACTACGACGCCTATGTCGGAGAGACCTCGCAGAAACTGCTGCCGCCATCCCTGCGATACTGGTTCGGCACCGACCATCTCGGCCGCGATCTCTTCACGCGCGTCGTCCATGGCTCGCGGTCCTCGGTCAGCAGCGCGGTGCTCGCCGTTGTCGTGGGGCTGGTCTTCGGCGGGCTGCTGGGGCTGATGGCGGGCTTCCTCGGCGGCTGGGCCGATCTCGTCATCGCCCGGCTGGTCGATGTGCTGCTGGCAATCCCGAGCTTCCTGCTCGCGGTCGTCATCGTCAGCGTCTTCGGCTTCGAGACGGTGAACATCGCCATCGCCACCGGCGTATCCGCCGTCGCGGTCTTCGCCCGCGTGATGCGCGCCGAGGTGCTGAAGACCAGCACCGCGGTCTTCGTCGAGGCATCCGGCCTGCTTGGCGGATCGCGCTGGCACATCCTGCTGCGCCATGTGCTGCCCAACTCCTCCCGCTCGGTTCTCGCCCTGGCGGTGCTGCATTTCGGCTCCTCGATCCTGACCATCGCGGGCCTCGCCTTCCTCGGCTATGGCGACCCACCGCCGGCGGCGGATTGGGGCCTGCTGGTCTCGGCGGGGAAGGATTATCCGAGTTCTCCCTGGCTAGTCTTCGCGCCCGCCGCGGTCATCGTGATCACGGTGCTGGGGATCAACCGCATCAGCCGCTGGATCCGTCATGCTCACTGACCTTCTCCCTGCGGCGCGGACGGCGCCGGCGCGCGTCGTCCCTGACATCCTCAGCGTCGAAGGCCTCTCCATCGCCTATGGCCGCCAGCCTGCGGTCCACAGCGCCGGGTTCAGGCTCGGCCAGGGGCGGGCACTCGCGCTGATCGGCGAGTCCGGCTCCGGCAAATCCACCATCGCCAAGGCAGTGCTGGGGCTGCTGCCCGATCATGCGCGGGTATCCGGCCGGATCGGCTTCAAGGGCGACGATCTCCTCACGCTGCCACCGGCGGCGCTACGCCGCCTGCGCGGCCGCGCGATCGGCTTCGTGCCGCAGGATCCGCAGAATGCGCTGAACCCGGTTCGCAGCATCGGCTCCCAGGCGCATGAGGCGGCGCGCCTGCTCGACCTCGGCCACCACGCCGCTGAACGCGGCGTCATCCTCGAGACCTTCGCCGAAGTCGGCCTCGCCGATCCCGAGCGCGTCTATCGTTCCTACCCGCACCAGCTTTCGGGCGGTATGCTACAGCGGGTGCTGATCGGCCTCGCCGTGCTGCCGCGGCCGGCGCTCATCGTCGCGGATGAGCCGACCTCCGCTCTCGACGTCACCATTCAGCGGCGCATCCTCGATCTGTTGACGTCATTGCGCCGCGCGCACGACCTCAGTCTGCTGCTCATCACCCATGACCTCGCCATCGCGGCGGAGCGAACGGACGAGGTGGTGCTCCTGAAGGACGGCAGCGTTCAGGAATCCGGGACCGCGGATCGGGCGTTCCGCGCCCCGGCCTCCATCTATGCCCGCCAGCTCCAGGCGGATGTGCCGGCGCTGAACCCGGACCGCTACCGCGCCGCGATGCTCGCGCGCCGTGTCCCGGCCGCAGCCAATGCCGGTATCCGTGTCGAGGGTGTCTCGAAGACCTTCCACGTCGATGGCCAGGCGGTGCGCGCCGTGGACGACGTCACCTTCTCGGTCGATCGCGGAAGGACCCATGCGCTGGTCGGCGAATCCGGATCGGGCAAGACGACGCTGGTGCGGTTGCTGCTCGGCCTTGAGAGGCCGGATGCGGGTCGGCTGCTGGCAGGTGGAGAGGTGGTGCATGGCGCATCACGCGATGCGCTGCGCAGCCTCCGTCGCAACCTGCAACTCGTCTACCAGAACCCGTTCACGTCGCTCGACCCGACATGGAAGGTCCGCGGCATCATCCGCGAACCGCTCGATCGCTACGGTGTCGGCAGCCGCACGGAACGTGAAGCCCGCATCCAGGAAACCCTCGCCGCGGTCGGCCTGTCGGAAGATCTCCTGGACCGTCGCCCCGCCCTGCTGTCGGGGGGCCAGCGCCAGCGTGTCGCCATCGCCCGCGCGCTGGTACTGCGGCCGAGCGTACTGGTGCTCGATGAACCGACCTCGGCTCTCGATGTCAGCGTCCAGGCCGGTATCCTCGATGTGCTGTGCGCGCTGCAGGCACGCCTCGGCCTGACCTACCTTTTCATCTCGCACGACCTCGCGCTGATCCGGCAGGTGGCCGACACGGTGACGGTGCTGCGTCACGGCCGCATCATCGAACAGGGTACCGTCGCCCGCATCTTCGACGATCCGCGCGAGGCCTATACGCGGGACCTCATCGATTCCATCCCGCACCCCGGCACGGCGAAACCCGCCTCGCCGCTCTGATCCCGTACGCCGCTGGAGCCTGCATGTCCGTCCGCCACGACCGCCTGACCCTTGTCGCCTTCGCCGACCCGAACCTGTTCGTCGCTGGCAACCCCGACCTCGTCCGTGCACCGGACCGCTTCAGCCTCGGCAACTTCATTGCTCATGCGAAGCTTGCCGAAGGCGCGGGCTTCGATGCGATCTTCAAGCCGGACTTCCTGGGCCTCGACACGCTGAAGGGCGATGTGCGGCCACGCGCGGGCTTCGAGCCGCTCACCCTGCTCACCGCCCTGTCGCAGCACACGACGCGCGTCGGCCTGATCGTGACCGAATCGACCTCCTTCACCGAGCCCTACAACATCGCGCGCTACTTCACGTCGCTCGACGCCATCAGCGGCGGCAGGGCGAGCTGGAATGTGGTGACGTCCTATTACGGCGAGGAGAATTTCGGCGACGGCAAGCTGCTGCCGCTCGCCGAGCGCTACCGGAAGGCCGACGAGTTCATGCAGGTGACCTATCGCCTGTGGGAGGGCTGGAAGGCCGGCGCCGTCACCGTGTCGGATCAGGGCCACCGCATCGAGGGCGCGCTGATCGAGGAGACCAACTTCGCCGGCACCTATTTCCGCGTGAAGCAGGCGCTCGACATTCCACCGGGACCGCAGCGCCGCCCGGTCATCGTGCAGGCCGGCGCCTCGGAAGAAGGGCTCGACTTCGCCGCCCGCCATGCCGAGATCGTCTTCGCGGCCGCACCGGACATCGACACCGGCATCGCCTTCCATCGCGACCTGAAGCGACGCGTGGTGGCGCAGGGGCGACGCGCATCGGATCTGCGCGTGCTGCCGGGCCTCAATGTCTTCGTCGCCGCGACCCAGGCAGAGGCCGAGGCGATTTACCACAGCCAGTTCACCGATCGGGCCCTGCTGAAATATCGCGACAAGCTGGTGCGGGAGGCGCCGCTGTTCCGGCTCGAGGGCCTGTCCCTCGACGAACCCATTCCGGCCAGTGCCATCCCATCCGAGGAGGCGCTGCAGCGCGTCGAGCGGCGCCGCAGCCGTGGGCTGCTGCTGCGCAAACACCTCGCGCAACCAGGCAGGACGCTCCGGCAGATCCTTGCGGAGATCTTCGAGTTCGGCCACCTGACACTGATCGGCACACCCGAGACCGTGGCGGGCGAGATCGCCACCTGGTTCGAGAGCCATGCCGCGGATGGCTTCGTACTCAAGGGCGGAAACTCCTTCGCGCGCGTCGCGAACGAGGTCCTGCCGATCCTGCGCGCGAAGGGCATCCTGCGCCCGCCAACCGCCGAGGGGCTCACCTTCCGACAGGCGCTGTTCGACCAGGCGCGCTGATTGCCTCGGCGGCAGAAGGGTGCATCGACCCTCCTCCACTGTCGCCATCCGTCGGGCTGACATCGGCCAGGCATCCGGAAGCGTTGCGGCATGAGGCTGTAGCGACTGACGGTGCTGGCGGTGCAGTCGCCGTGCGCGCCCGTCGCGGCGTATCGCGCGACCCAGCACCTCGCCATCGTGAGGCGGCACGGCGATACGGGGTACTAATTATACAATTTTTTGTCGTCTAATTCTGCCATCTGAAGGACTGACCTTCGATACCCTTCACTATCCTATTCTTCGGAATTCCTGCCTCCCTACCATCATCAGAACGCACCACATTTTCTAATGTTTATATGTAATTTAGAATTGAAAAACGACTGGAAATAGTGTTTATATTCCACCATGAAGAGCCGCTTCTTTCAGCACTACACCTCTGACCCACATCGCGATCGATGTCGGCGGCGCGCCTCGCGCTGACGCCTCCTGCCGCCAAAGGCGGGCACGCCGGCACGCTCGGCTGCCGCCGGCGGGCCACGATTTCCCTCATCGAGAGCGACCCCGATGCTCCTCCGCAGAAACCTTCTCCTGGCCGCTGGCGCGGCGCTTACCACCCCTGCCCTTGCGCAGGGCCAGGTCGATTGGCCGAACCGCCCGGTGCGCATCGTCGTCCCCTGGCCGGCTGGCGGCCCCACCGATGTCTATGCCCGCGCCCTGGTGAAGGAGATCGCGCCCCTCATCAGCCAGCCCCTCGTCATCGACAACCGCACCGGCGCGACCGGGACAATCGGCGTGCAGTTCGTCGCGCGCGCTCCGGCGGATGGGCACACGCTGCTCGTCGCCAACGTCACCGCCATGATCGGCAGCGTCGTCGCCCTCGGTGACGTGGTGCAGTTCGACCCGATCCGCGACTTCACCCCGATCGGCCTCTTCACCGAATCCTCCAGCGTCATCTGGGCCAATCCCGGCCTCGGCGTGCGCAACTTCGAACAGTTCCTCGATCGGGCGCGAGACGCGGCGCGACCGCGCCTGTCCTTCGGCACGACCGGCAGCGGTTCGGTCTCGGAGCAATCGGTCGAGCAGCTCGCGCGCCAGTTCCGCCTCGACCTGCTGAAGGTGCCCTATCGCGGCACGGCGCCGCAGATCGTCGACCTGGTCGCGGGGCATGTGCAGATCGGCGGTGCCGACTTCCCCACCGCCGGTTCGCACTACCGGGATGGCCGGCTCGTGCCGCTGCTCGTGATCGGGCCGCAGCGCCTGCCGGAACTGCCCGATGTCCCATCCTTCGCCGAGATCGGACTGACCGAGCCGGACTTCACTGTCTGGAACGGCTTCTTCGCCCCGACGGGACTCCCGGCACCGGTGCTCGCGCGTCTCGATGCCGCGTTGGTGCAGGCCACGCGCAACGACAGCTTCCGCGCCGTGACCAACGGCAACGGCAATCGCGCCATCCTGCTCCGCGGCGCCGAGGCCACCGCGCGTCTCCAGCGCGATCTCGACGCACGCCGCGCCTTCGCGCAGCAAGCCGTCGCCGGCTGACGAACAAGGGCAATCCCATGACCCTTCAGACGATATCGCCGCCGGTCGCCGAGGCGCGCGCGGCGCATATCCGCGCGGTGATCACCGCCGCACGCTGCATCGAGGCCGAACAGGGCGTGACCCGGGCCGCGCTGGAAGCCATCGCGGCGGAATTGATCGCGCTCGGCCTGCGGCGCGATCTGTTTCCGGCGGAACATTTCCCGCTGCCGGAGAACGGCAGCGCGATCTTCCGGCTCGCGGAGGATCCCGATGGCCGCCTCGCGCTCTATCTCTCCGCGAAGCCGCCCGGGGGGCCGGTGCCGCCGCATGACCACACCACCTGGGCCGTCATCGCCGGCGTTCAGGGGGAGGAGCACAATGTCGTCTATGATCGCGTGCCCGGCGCCGAACCCGGGCGCGAGACGCTGACGCCGCGCTTCGAGAAGACCATCCTCCCCGGCACCGCCATCACGCTGTTGCCGGAGGATGTCCACACCATCCAGCTCCGGGGCGCGACGCCGGGGCTGCATCTGCATTTCTACGGCCTCGCGCTGGATCGCCTCGACCGTCGTGTCACCTTCGAGAACATCGAGGGTGGCCGGTCGCGCCATTTCGGCGTGCCCGTCGAGATCCGCACCCCCGCACTGTCGCCGGAGGCGGTAAAGGCCGCCATCCGCGACGATGCCGAGCTCGCCCTGCTGGATGTTCGGGAGGAAGGCACCTTCGCGGCCGAGGGCCATCTGCTCTTCGCCGTGCCCGCACCGCTGTCGCGGCTGGAACTCGTCATCGGCGCCCTGGTGCCGCGGCGCTCGACGCGCATCATCCTCGCCGACCAGGATGGCAGCCTGGTGCACCGCGCGGCATCGCGCCTGCTGCGTCTTGGCTACACGGATGTCTCGGTGCTCGGCGGCGGCACGCGGGCCTGGGCCGAGGCCGGCTATGAAGTCTTCACCGGCACCAATGTGCCAAGCAAGGCCTTCGGCGAGGTGGTCGAGCAGGAAGCCGGCACGCCGCATCTGACCGCCGCCGAGGTCGAGGCGCGGCGCCAGGCGGGCGAGAAGCTCGTCGTGATCGACAGCCGACCATTGCCTGAATTCCAGGTGATGAGCATCCCGGGTGCGGTGGATTGCCCGGGTGCGGAACTCGTGCTGCGCGCCCGCCAGGCCGCACCGGATCCCGAGACATTGGTGGTGGTGAATTGCGCCGGCCGCACGCGCTCCATCATCGGCGCGCAGATCCTGATCAACGCCGGGCTGCCGAACCGCGTCGCCGCGCTCGAGAACGGCACGATGGGATGGGAATGGGCCGGGCTGGCGCTCTCCCATGGGGAAGCCCGGCACCTGCCCTGGCCGGATGCGGCGACCCTCGGCTGGGCGCGGCAGGCGGCAGCGGATCTCGCACGCCGCGCCGCGGTGACGCGCATCGATCGCGCGACGCTCGACCGCTTCCGCGCCGAGGCCGATGCACGCAGCCTCTACATCCTCGATGTCCGCACGCCGGAGGAGTACCGCGCCGGCCACCTGCCCGGCGCGCGCTCCGCGCCGGGCGGTCAGCTCGTGCAGGCGACGGATTCCTATGTCGGCACGCTGCGCTCGCGCATCGTGCTCGTGGATGGCGAGGATGTCCGCGCACCGGTCACCGCGTCCTGGCTGATCCAGCTCGGCTGGCCGGAAGTCTATGTCCTCGATGGTGGCCTCTCCGGTACGCTGGAGACCGGCCCCGAACCGCGCAACGTACCGCTGCTGGGTGAACTACGGCCCAACTGGATCGCACCGGCCGACCTCGCCGCGCTGCCGGACGCCATCATCTTCGACATCGACAATGGCCGCGATTTCCGCGCTGCGCATCTCCCCGGCGCGTGGTTCGCCACGCGCGGCGCGCTGGTCGCCGCGGCCGCGGAGCACGTGCCGCCCGGTGCGACCGTCATCGTCACCTCGCGCGACGGCGTGCTGGCGGCCTTCGGCGCGGCGGATCTCGCCGCCGCCGGCCATGGCGATGTCCGCGTGCTGCTGGGCGGCACCGACGCGTGGCGCGCGGCCGGACTGCCGCTCGAATCGGGGGCTCAGCGCGTCTTGTCGCAGGGCGATTCATGGCTTGCTCCGGCGCAGGTCGCGCCGGAGGAACGCGATGCGGAGAAGCGGCGCTACATCGCCTGGGAACTCGGCCTGCCCGCACAGATCGCGCGCGATGGGGATGCGCGCTTCCGCGTCCTGCGCCCGCAGTGAGGAGAGCAGCGATCATGCTTTCTCGTCGTGACGCCCTCCTCGGGCTCGCGGGGGCCGCGCTCGCCGCGCCGGCTCTCGCCGATGCGGGCTGGCGCCCGGCGCAATCGATCCGTGTTGTCGCCGGCGCGGCCGCCGGCGGCACGCTCGACATCCACACCCGCGCCGCGGCGCCCGTGCTGGCGCAGGTGCTCGGCCAGTCGGTGGTGGTGGAGAACAATGGCGGCGGCGGTGGCCGCGTCGCCGCCGCGGCGGTCGGACGCGCGACGCCCGATGGCCACACCCTGCTGGTGGGCTCGGGCGACGGTCTTGCCATCGCCGACCTTCTGTTCCGCGGGCGCGAGGGCCCGTTGCGGCCGAAGCTGCGCCCGGTCTCGCTGACGGTGCGCGCCTCGCAGCTTCTGGTCACGCATCCGAATTCCGGCTTCAGGGATGTGGCCGGCTATGTCGACGCGGTCCGCCAGCGGGATGGCGCGTTGACGCTCGCCCTGCCCGGCCATGGCGGCATCGCGCATCTGATCAGTGAGATGTTGAACAGGCAACTCGGCGGCCTGCGGGTGGTGAACGTTCCCTATCGGGGCGGTGGGCCGGCGACGATCGACCTGCTGGCCGGCCAGATCGACGCGATGATCATCACCCTGCCGGCAGTGACGGAGCACGTGCGGCAGGGGCGCCTCGTGCCACTCGCCGTATCCACGCTCCAGCGCGATCCGGCCCTGCCGGAGGTGCCGACCTTCGCCGAGACGATCGCGCCAGGCTTCGACATACCAAGCACGCAGGGTGCCTTCCTGCCCGCGGGCACACCGGATGTGGTCGTCGAGGCCTGGCATGCCGCCTGGCGGCGTGCCCTGTTCGAACCCGCGGTGAAGCAGCGCCTCGAAGGCATCGGCTTCATCGTCGACGGATCGACGCCCGAGGCATTCGAGGCCTCGCTCTCCAGTTCCAGCGAACGCTTTGCCGCCGCCATCGCCGCGGCCGGAATCCGGGCGGAGGATGCCTGACATGCAACGGACACTTCTTGGCGCCATCCTGGCCATCGCCACAGCGCCGGCGATGGCGCAGACGCTGGCGATCGGCGTCGGCAACCCGGTGAATTCGGCGGATCCGCACTTCACCAACACCACCTCCAACATCGCCATGGGCAACCATGTGTTCGAACGGCTGGTGCACAGCGATGCGCAGCTACGCCCGGTTCCAGGCCTCGCGGAATCCTGGCGCCCCGTGTCGGACACGGTCTGGGAATTCAGGCTGCGCCCGGGCGTGACCTGGCACGACGGAAGGCCCTTCACGGCCGAGGATGTGGCCTTCTCGATCCGTCGCGTGCCCAATGTCCCCGGCAGCACCGGCGGCTTCAGCTTCGCGGTACGGCGCATCACGCAGGTCGAGGTGGTGGACGACCTGACCATCCGCTTCCACAGCGCCACGCCGCACCCGCTGTTGCCGTCGGACCTGTCCCAGGTCGCCATCATTCCGCGCCAGCTCGGCGACGGCGTGGCGCCCGAAGCCTTCAACAGCGGCCGCGCCACTATCGGCACCGGGCCATTCCGCTTCGTCTCCTACCAATCGGGCAGCGGCGCCGTCTTCGCGCGCAACGATGCCTATTGGGGTCCGAAGCCGGCCTGGGCACGGGTGGATTACCGCTTCATCGCGAATGATCCCGCCCGCACCGCCGCACTCCTTTCCGGCGATGTGCAGGTCATCGACCAGGTGCCGTCCTCGGACCTGCCGCGCCTGCGCCGCGATGCAAGGCTCCGGATCAGCGAGGCCGATGGCGTGCGCGTGATCTTCCTGCAGCCCGACTTCTCACGCACGGGGGAGGTGCCGCGCGTCACCGACAACCAGGGTCGGCCGCTGCCGCGCAACCCGTTTCTCGACCTGCGCGTGCGCCGCGCGCTGAACCATGCGATCGACCGCCAGGCGCTGGCCGAGCGCGTGATGGAAGGCACCGCCGTGCCCACCGGGCAGTGGCTGCCCGCCGGCACCTTCTCCTACAATACTGACGTCGGCGTGCCTGCCTACGATCCCGCCCTGTCGCGCCGCCTGCTGGCCGAGGCTGGCTTCCCCGACGGCTTCCGCCTGGTGCTGAGCAGCCCCAGCGACCGCTATCCGAACGATGCCAAGGTCGCCCAGGCTGTCGCGCAATACTGGACCCGCATCGGCGTGAAGACCGAGGTCGAGGCCCTGCCCTGGGCCGTCTACAGCCCACGCGGCGCGACCCAGGCCTATGCGGTGCGGCTGCATGGCTGGGGAAGTTCCTCGGGCGAGGCATCCGCCCTGCTGCGCAACATCATCGGCACCTATGACCGCGCGGCGGGCACGGGGACGGCGAACCACATGCGCTATTCGAACCCCGCGCTCGACGCGCTGACCGAACGCGCGATCACCACGCTCGATGACGCGCAGCGCGAGCAGGTACTGCGGCAGGCCGTGGCCCTCGCCAGCGAGGACATCGGCTTCCTGCCGCTCTTCCTGCTGCGCAACGCCTGGGCCAGCCGCGCCGACCTGCAGATCGAGGCCCGCGCCGACGAACAGACCCTCGCCCAGGGCGTCACGCCCGCCCACTGACCGGGAGCAGCGATCATGTCCTACGAAGCCCTGCGGCTGCGCCGCGTCTCGCCCCATCTCGGCGTCGAGGTGGACGACATCGACATCACCCGCCCGCTGACCAATCGCCAGGTGGAGGAGCTGCGGACGGCGCTCGGCGAGTTCGGCGTGCTGTTCTTCCGCGACCAGCCCTTCGACCACGACAGCCAGAAGCGGTTCGGCCGCTATTTCGGCGAGCTCGACATCCACCCCAACACGCCCGGCCCGGATGGCCATCCGGAGATCCTGCCGATCCACGCCGACGCCAGCAGCAAGATCGTCGCGGGGGAGAAGTGGCACAGCGATGTCTCCTGCCGGCAGGAGCCGCCGCTGGGTTCGATCCTGCATCTGCACACGCTGCCCGAGACCGGCGGCGATACGCTCTTCGCCAGCCTCTCCGCGGCCTATGACGCGCTCTCGCCCCGGCTGAAGGCCTATCTCGACGGGCTGACGGCCTTCCATTCCGGCGAGCGCAACTATCGCAACCGCAACCGCATCCAGGGCATCGACGACACCGGCCGCAGCTTCCCCAGCGCCAACCATCCGGTGGTGATCCGCCATCCCATATCGGGCCGGCGCGGACTCTATGTGAACCGGCTCTTCACCTACCGCATCAACGAGCTGCCGGAGGAGGAAAGCGACGCGATCCTCGACTTCCTCTACCGGCATGCGGAGAAGCCGGACTTCCAGATCCGCTTCCGCTGGCAGAAGAACGCCGTCGCCTTCTGGGACAACCGCGCGGTGCAGCACCTCGCGATCTGGGACTACTTCCCGCAGACGCGCAGCGGATCGCGCGTCACCGTCAAGGGGGAGAGGCTCGCGGCATGACCCCGGCCCGCCCTCGCTTGCCGCGGCAGGCATCGCGACCGACACATCACATGACGCCACGGACATTGCCATGAGCAGCATCGGACTACCCGTCCTCGACCTGTCCCGCATCGACGGGCCGGATCGCGACAGCTTCCTGCGCGACCTGCGCGACGCCGCGCGGCACGTCGGCTTCTTCTACCTCGTCGGCCACGGCGTGCCGGCCGCGCTGGAGGCGGATCTCTGGCGCGAGGCCCGCGCCTTCTTCGCCCTGCCCGATGCCGAGAAGCTCGCCGTCGAGATGGTCCGTTCCCCGCATTTTCGCGGCTACACCCGCGCGGGGCGGGAGATCACGCGGGGCCGGCCGGATTGGCGCGAGCAATTCGACATCCATTCGGAGCGGCAGACCCTGCCATGGCGGGCGGGCGACCCCGCATGGCGCCGCCTGCAAGGCCCCAACCAATGGCCCGCGGCGCAACCGGGCCTGCGTCCCGCGCTGCTGGAATGGCAGGCGGCACTGACCGCGGTCGCCATCCGGCTTCTCTCGGCCTTCGCCGAGGCGCTCGAACAGCCCGCCGGGATCTTCGCCCCGATCGCACGCGACCTGCCGAACCAGGCGATGAAGATCATCCGCTATCCCGGCCGGGCGGCCGGCGAGGACGACCAGGGCGTCGGCTCGCACAAGGACAGCGGCCTGCTGACGCTGCTGCTGCAGGATGAGGTCGGCGGGCTGCAGGTGAAGGGGACGGATGGCTGGATCGACGCGACGCCGCTGCCCGGCGCCTTCGTCGTCAATATCGGGGAACTGCTGGAACTCGCTTCCAACGGCTACCTCAAGGCGACCGTGCATCGCGTCGTGAGCCCGCCGGCGTCGCGCGACCGGGTCTCCGTCGCCTTCTTCCTCGGCGCGCGGCTCGATGCCGAAGTGCCCCTGCTCGACCTGCCGCCGCATCTCGCCGCGGAGGCGGAGGGCCCGACCGCGGATCCGCTGAACCCTCTTTTCCGCCAGGTGGGCGAGAACTACCTGAAGGGCAGATTGCGCTCGCACCCGGATGTCGCTGAACGACATTATGGCGATCTCCTTGCAAAGGTGCCGGCATGACGACACGACGCATCCTCCTCGCCACGCCCGCGGCGATCCTCGCTGCGCCCGCGATCGCCCAGCCCGCCTGGCCGTCACGTCCGATCCGCATCGTCGTGCCCTTCGCGCCGGGCGGCTCGGTCGACATCATGGGTCGCGCCGTCGCGCAGCGGCTGCAGGAACGGATCGGCCAGCCGGTGGCGGTGGAGAACCGCAGCGGCGCGAATGGCGCCGTCGGCGGCATCGCCGTGTCGCAGGCCGCGCCTGACGGGCACACGCTCCTCGTCTCCGCCAGCATCCAGACCGTGGCGCGGCTGGTGATGCGCGATCCGGGCTATGATCCGCTGACCGACCTCACGCCCATTGCGCGGCTCGGCGAAGGGCCGGTCCTGCTGGCGATCAATCCGCAACGCCCCGAGAAGACCGTGGCGGAGCTCGCTGCCAGTGCGCGCGCCAAGCCGCAGGAATGGTCCTTCGGCGTCGGCTCGCTCGGCTCAGCAGGGCACCTGGCGACGGTGGAACTGATCCGCAGCATCGGCGCGGACCTCACCACCGTGCCGTATCGCGGCACCTCACCGGCGCTGGCCGATCTGCTCGCGGGCAATATCGGCGCGCATATGGATCCGGTGCTTGCGATGCTGCCGCCGGTGCGGGCCGGCACGCTGCGCGGCCTGGCGGTCACGGCGCCGCAGCGCCTGGCGTCCGCGCCGGAGGTCCCGACCATGGCCGAGGCCGGTTATCCGAGCGTGGACCTGCATTCCTGGTGGGCGGTCTGGGGTCCGCGCGGCCTGCCGGCACCGCTCGCCACGCGTATCGCCGAGGAGCTGCGGGCCCTGATCGCGGAGCCCGAACTTCGTGCCCGGCTGACCGGCGCCGGCATCCAGCCGCTCTTCGAGACGGGGACGGATTTCGAGAACTATGTGCAGCGCGACTTCGCGCGAGCGCAGGAACTGCTGCGCATCGCCCGGGTGCAGCCGGAATAGGCGGGTTTCACGCCCGCGCAGCGGCGAGGGCATGCCTGCCCTCTCCGGTGCTCACCCGCCCGGCTTCCGAACCGATACCGCGAAGCGGGTCGGCGCCAACAGCCGCAGCTTCTGCGGGAAGGATGCACCGCTCAGCCCACGCCAATAGATGGCACCGACGCCGTGAGGCCGCGGATCGACGAAGCCGGCGCGCAGCAGATCATTCGTCAGCCGCTGCCGCGTCAGCCCGGCGGCATAGGGCACGCGCGCGAGGATCGCCTGGTGCGCGTCCCCCTGGCCCGGTGGCGGCGCGGGCGGCGGGCCGCCGATCAGGGCCGCGACGCGTCGCAGCACCCGGCCGCGCAACGTCTCCGTCACCCAGTCCCCATCCACGACCAGCAGCCGCGCGCCGGGCTTCAGCACGCGCAACCAGGCCGCGAAGGCCGCCTGCGGATCGGTGAGCGTCCAGACCAGGTGCCGTGTGACCGCCCCGTCGAAGCTGTTCCCGGGCAGGCCGGCCAAACTCTCGGCATCCGCCAGCCGTCCCTGCCAGGCCATGCCGGCAAGCTTCGTGCGCGCGAGGCCGAGCATCGCCTCGGAGAAATCCACCCCGGTCACGGTCGCGCCGAGGTCGAGCAGCGCACGACTCACCTCCCCCGTGCCGCAGGCGAGGTCGAGCACCGTGCGTCCGGACAGCGGCCCGAGGCCCCCCACGATCAGCTTCTGCCAGGCGAGAAGATCCGCATCGTCGATCCGGTGCCCCGGCGATGCATCGAAGCTCGCCGCGCGACCGGACCAGTGGTCGCGGATCTCCTCCTTCAGGTCGAAATTCGCGGCGTGGCTCATGGCAGCGCCGCGTCGATCATCAGCGTACCGCGGCGCGAGGTCTCGGCGACCAGGTCGACGCCATAGGTCCGGCCGCAGACCGGGTCGGCGAAGACCTCGGCCGGCGGGCCATCGGCCACCACCGCGCCCTGGTCCATCAGCAGCACGCGATCCGCATGCCGCGCAGCGAGGGAGAGATCGTGCAGCGCCACCACCGCGACATGGCCATCCGCCAGCGCGATGCTGCGCAGCAGGGCCAGTGCCTCGAGCTGATGGCGCAGGTCGAGCGCACTGGTGGGCTCGTCGAGCAGCAGCACCGGCGCCGGCTGCACCAGCCCCTGCGCCAGTGCGACGAGCTGCTGCTGCCCTCCGCTGAGGTCGCAGATCATGCGCTGCGCGAGATGGCCGATGCGCGTGCGCGCCAGGATCGCTTCCACCCGCGCCGCGATCGCCGCGCCATGGCCGGCCGCACCCGCGGTGCGCGCGGCGACCAGCACGGAATCGAACACGGTCAGCCGCGCCGCGGCGGCATAGACCTGCGGCACGTAGCGCACATGGCGCGTGCGCTCGACGAGCTTCATGCCCTCGATCGCGCGCCCGTCGAGCAGGATGCGCCCCGCCTCCGGCCGCTTCAGGCCGGCGATGCTGCGCAGAAGCGTCGACTTTCCCGACGCGTTCGGCCCCAGCAGCGCCGTGACCGTGCCGGGACGCAGCGCGGGAATGGTGACGTCGCGCAGCACGGCGCGGCGACCATAGCCGACGCGCAGCCCCTCGATGGCAAGGCCGGTCATCGCGCGGGGCTCCTGCGGGCCATGACGAGGGAGAAGAAGAAGGGTACGCCGACCAGCGCGGTGATGATGCCGATCGGGTAGATGATGCCCGGCGACAGCGCCTTGGACACGATGGAGGTCGCGGACAGCATCGCCGCGCCGGACAACATGGACAACGGGGCGAACCAGCGCTGGTCCTCACCCACCAGCAGCCGGGCGACATGCGGGCCGACCAGGCCCACGAATCCCACCACCCCGACGAAGGAGACGGCCGTCGCGGAGAGCAGGGCGACGATCACCAGCACCTCCAGCCGCAGCCGGCGCGGATCGACGCCCAGGCTCGCCGCGCGATCGTCGCCGAAGCGCATCGCCGTCAGCGCCCAGCGCCGCCGCCACAGCAGCAGCCCGGCGATGCCCATCACGCCGGCGGCGATGCCGATCTTCTCGAGGCTCGCGCGCTGCAGGGACCCCATCATCCAGAAGACGATCTGCACGAGCTGCGTCTCGGACGCGCGGTATTGCAGCAGGGCGAGCAGCGCATTGAAGGTGAACATCAGCGCGATGCCGAAGAGGATCATCGTCTCGGATGTCGCCCCGCGCGCGAGGGTGAAGACATGCACCAGCATCGCCGCCCCGAAGGCGAAGGCGAAGGCGTTCACCGTCACCAGCGTCGGCCCGGCCGCCGGCAGCACCGACATCCCCGTCACGATCGCGACCGAGGCTCCGACGCCCGCCGCCGAGGACAGCCCGAGCGTGAAGGGATCGGCGAGCGGATTGTCGAGGATGGTCTGCATCTCCGCCCCCGCGAGGCCCAGCATGCCGCCCACCACGACGGCGAGCAGCGCGACCGGCAGGCGGATATCCCACACGATCACCGCATGGCGCGGGGAAACGGCGTCGGGGTGCAGCAGCGCGCCGAAGATGTCACCGTAGGACAGCGCGCCCGGCCCGGTGCCGAGATCCACGATGAACAGCGCCACCACCGCCAGCGCCCCCAGGCCCAGCAGCAGGCTGCGCCGCAGGGCGAGGCGACTGGCGCTGCGCACCGCCTCGCCGGCCGCAGCCATCGCGACGCTCACGCGAGTTGCGCCCAGAAGACGCCGCTGAGGGGGATGGGCGAGAAACGCTCGTGATAGGCGCGCCAGGTCGCGTCGGGGTCGAGCCCCTCGAAGGTCTGCGGATAGAGCCACTTCGCGAAGACCTGCAGCGCGACCAGATGCGCGGGCGAGGTGTAGAACTGGTGGTAGATCGAATAGAAGCGCTTCGTCTTCACCGCGCGCAGAGACGGCCAGCCGGGCCGTTCCGCGAGCGCGCGCAGCGCCGCCTGCACGCGGTCGGGCGTCGCCTCATAGCCGAAGGGCACGCCGCGCGATCCGGGCGTCGCTTCCGACCAGTCCGCGCCGGTGCCGATGATGACCTCGGGGTCGTCGGTGAAGATCGTCTCGGGGTTCACCGTGCCGCCGAGACCCGGGAAGCGACCCGCCCCCCAGTTGATGCCGCCCGCTTCCTGCAAGGTCACGCCGAGATTGGCGTTGCCGAA
The DNA here is from genome assembly GCA_041914265.1 of Roseomonas sp. Taxonomy (GTDB): domain Bacteria; phylum Pseudomonadota; class Alphaproteobacteria; order Acetobacterales; family Acetobacteraceae; genus Neoroseomonas. The sequence goes on along the minus strand of JAYSDS010000028.1, from coordinate 13,070 downwards.
GGTCATGCAGCAATTGTTGGGGTCGAAGCCGCCGGCGCGCTCGATGAACACCGTGGTGCGGCGATTGGGCGGCAGGTTCCACACGCGGGAGGAAACGCGCCGCGTCTCCCGCAGGTAGTAGTCGTTGAAGGCGCGTGCCTCGGCGTCCAGCCCCATCAACCGGCCGAGCAGCTCGATGCTCGGCACCGTGTTCTGGGACGCCTGCTCGCGGAAATCGACCACGGCGGTCGCGATGCCGGCGCGCGCCAGCTTGTCGTAGGTGTTCGTCGCTTCCATGCGCTGATGCGCCGATAGCGGGAACACCACCAGATCGGGATCGAGCGCGATCGCCTGCTCGGTGCTGAAATCCGCATTCACCGCCGAGGAGAAACGCGGCACGCGCTCCCCCTGCGGGAAGGCCGCGCGGTATTTCCGCCAGGTGCCGGGATCGTAGAGGATCATGTCGTCGGCCCAGCCGGCGATCCGTTCGAAGGGCGCCCGCGGAACCAGGGTGCTGAAGCCGTACATCAGCCGCCCCTCGCCCAGGATCACCTTCCGCGCCGGCGCCCGCAGCGTGACGGTCCGGCCGGCGAGATCGGTGGCGGTGATCGCATCGGCGCCGAGCGACGGCCGCGGCAGCGCGACAAGCCCGGCCACGGCGAGGCCAGAGGCGAGCAGGCGCCGCCGGGACAGCGCGGCGGGGGGATGGGATGACATGGGCATCCTCTCGGATGGGATGGCTCCGGCCCGGACGCTATATTGCAAGCGAGTCTGACTATCAATCGCGTTGCAGCGCCGGGCCGTCCCGCCTCATGTGAGGAAGGCGCCGCCATTCACATGAATGGTCTGGCCGGTGACATAGCCGCCCTCGGGACCCGCCAGCATCCGCACGACATCCGCGATTTCCTGCACGCCCGCCTTGCGGCGCAGGGGAATGCCCTCATCGCGGCCGAGGCTCTGCGGCATGGCGCCGGCGCTGGCGCCGCGGGCCGTGTCGACCGCCCCGGGTGCGACGCAATTGGCGCGGACGCCATGCGGCGCGAGTTCCACCGCGAGTGCCCGCATCAGACCTTCCAGCCCCGATTTCGATGCAGAGACATGCGCCCGGTTCGGCGTGCCGACATGGGTCGAGATACCCGACAACGCGACGATGGAACCCCCGCCCCGCGCGACCATCTGCGGCGCGAAGGCGCGCGAGAGCAGGAAGGCGCCATCGAGCGCGACGGAGAGGATCTCGCGCCACTCGGCATAGGGCATGTCGAGAAACGCTGTCTGCCGCCGCAGACCGGCATTGCAGACCAGGATGTCCACGCCGCCATGCCGCTCCGCGACGCGGTTCGCGAGGCCGGTCACATCCTGCTCGACCGACACATCCGCCAGCATCGCGGAGGCAGCGCCGCCCGCCGCACGGATCTCCTCCGCCACGCCCTCGATGGCCGCGGCATCCGACCGGCCATTCACGACCACCGTCGCGCCATCCCGCGCCAGGGTCAGCGCGATGGCGCGCCCGATATTCTTCCCCGCGCCAGTGACCAGCGCGACCTTCCCCGACAATGTTGCCGTCATGCGTTCCTCCCGCGTTCGGGAAACGCGATAGCATGCGGTCGCTTCACGCGGCAGGCGGGGGCAGGCAATCGGCGAGCGTCGTCGCGTCGAGGCGGGCGAGGAAGGCATCGCGGGCCTGCCCCAGCACGCCGCGCAGCCGGCAATCGGGCGACAGGCAGCAGGCGCCGCCATCGGGCCGGAAGCATTCCACGAGGGCCTGGCCGCCCTCGAAGCGCCGCACCACCGCGCCGAGGCGGATCGCGCTTGGCGCCACCGCGAGGAGCACGCCGCCGCCCGCCCCGCGCCGCGTCCGCACCAAGCCGGCTTCGGCCAGGTCCTGCACGATCTTCTGCACATGGTTGCGCGGCACGCCCGTCGCGATCGCCAGTTCCTCCGTGCTGCGCAGGCACGCGGGCTCCGCACCCAGGCGCATCAGCAGGCGCAGCGCGGCATCGGTGGCGGCGAGGAGGCGCAATGGTCCTGCTCCAGAGGTTAATTGGTATTGACCATACCACAATTCAGGCGCAGGGAAGCCCCATGCAGCCCATCCCCGAAGGCCCTGAACGCCGCGCCGCCCTGACCGCGGAGGTGTCGGCCCGCACCGGGCTCACGCCGGACGGCATCGAGCGGTTCCTGCGCGCCTTCTACGGCGCGGCGCGCGTCGATGCGCTGCTCGGCCCCGCCTTCGCCGCCGTGCCGGACTGGGAGGCGCATATCGCGACGCTGACGCGCTTCTGGAGCTCCGTCGCGCTGATGACCGGCGAGTACCACGGCCAGCCGATGCGCGCCCATACGGCGCTGACCCTGACGCCCGCGCATTTCACGCGCTGGCTGTCGATCTTCGAGGCAACGGCGCGCGAGCATTTCTCACCGGCCGGCGCGGAGCACGTGCTGGACCGGGCGCGCCGCATCGCGCGCAGCCTGGAATACGGGCTGGTGCCGTTCCAGGCGGGGCGCGGCTGAGAACCGGCTGAAACTTCGGGGGAGAAGCCGTGCCGTTCGCCGGTATGGGGCCGGACGGCGATCCGAATTGCGCCTGTTCTGCGACTGTCGCCATTGGAGGGGCGCCGCCCCTCCAAACCACCCCGCCAGCATGCTGGGCATCCTGGACCGCCATCCCCCGGCGCTGGGCGCGACGTCCGTACGCCTGCCCCCAAAGCACCCGTTGTGCACGCAGGTGGGGTTAGACGCGCCGGCTGACGCTGAGGCAAGGCGCCAAGTTGAGGTTTCCAAAGGCCCTTCGGCCTTTGGTGGGGAGAGCCCGAGAGGGGCAAAGCCCCTCTCGGCTCCGCAGCTCAAGCAAACGGCTACGGATCGCAACCTGGCGTCTCTCGCCACGACCAGGACGAGTGCCGCAACCCGCCCTGGCGCATGAAAGGCGCCCGAACGACGGCGTCCCCTCCGATCACCCGTCGAGCAGCGCCGCCAGATGCGTCCCGATCCCCGGCGACCCGACCCCGACCGGGTTGCCCGACGCCAGCCAATCCCCACTGTCGAAGTCGTTCGTCCAGCACCCGGCTTCCCGCGCGATGGCGATCGCCGCCGCCGCGTCCCAGGCATTGATGTGGCGCTCCAGATAGCCGTCGATCCGCCCCGCCGCGCTCTCCACCAACCCCAGCGCCCCTGACCCGCCGCTGCGCAGCCCCGCACCGAGCGAGGTCACGCCCTGCGCCATGCGGTGGAACTCGGCGATCGGCAGGCGCAGCGACCAGCCGCATTCGATGATGGCACGACGCACGTCGCTCGTTGCCGCCGCCCGCATGGGCGCGCCGTTCAGCATGGCGCCAAGGCCTTCGGCTGCGGCGAAGACCTCCGCCGGGGCGTGGCGGGCGATGGCGCCGGCCACGGCACGACCACCGATCACCAGCCCGATCGAGACACACCAGCGGTCCCCACCACGGGCGAAGTTGGACGTCCCGTCGATCGGGTCCAACACCCAGAGCGGACCCGCGCCGTCCACGGCGCCGCCCATTTCCTCGCCAAGCACCGCCTCGCCAGGAAAATCCTGCGCCAGGCGGTCGCGGATGAAGCGTTCCGTCGCGCTGTCGGCTTCCGTGACGAAGTCCTGCGCGCCCTTCATGCTGGCAACGCCGCCACCCTCGGCGCGCAGGCGCGCCGCGAGCGCCGCGGCGTCGATGGCAATGGCCGCGGCGGCGGCGCGGCGACGGGCGAGATCGGTCATGCGGGACTCCCGTGCGGTCGCGGCATGTGACCCGGACCCCGGCGCCACGGCAAGACGATCAGGCGGCCACCGGCGCCGGCCGCCTTTCCTGCACCCACAGCCAGGTCACCGCCGCGAGGGCCGCCGCCAGCAGCGCGACCGCGAAGACGTTCAGCGCGTGCCAGCCCATCCGCTCCAGCAGGAAGCCGGCGAGGAAGGAAGCCGTCGCGGTGGTGCCGAAGACCAGGAAGTCGTTCAACGCCTGGACCTTGCCACGCTCGTTGGGCCGATAGCAGGACGTCACCAGGGTCGTCGCCCCGACGAAAAGGAAGTTCCATCCGACGCCGTTCAGCGTCAGGGCGACGCGGAAGTTCCACGCATCCTGCCCGAGCATGCCGGCGGCCACGCCCACGGACAGCACGGCGACGCCGGCGAACATCACCGGCGTGGTGCCGAAGCGCGTGATGAGGCTGCCGGTGAAGAAGGCGGGAACGAACATCCCCATCACATGCAGGAAAATGACCCAATGCGCTTCCGCATGCGGCAGGCCGCAACCGACGATGGCGAGCGGAGAGGCGCTCATCAGGAAGGACATCACGCCGAAGGCGACCATGGCCGAGATCACCGCCGCGACGAAGCGCGGCTGCGCCGCGATCAGGCCCAGACGCCGCGGCGGCAGGACCTCGGCCGCGCTGGAACTGCCGACCGGGATCGCGGGGAAGCGGATGAAGCCGACCACGACGAAGACGATCGCGTGCAGGGCGAACATCGCCGCATAGGTCGCGAGGTAGATCGGCACCCAGGCATCATGCGTCACCCGCACCAGCGACGGCCCAAGGATGCCCGCGACCACGCCCCCCGCCGTGACCCAGGAAATCGCCTTCGCGCGCCAAGACCCGGCGACCAGCTCGACCGCGGCGAAGCGGTACTGGTGCAGGCTCGCGACCGCATAGCCCAGCAGCAGCCCGCCCCCGCACATCACCCAGAAATTCGCGTTGAGCAGCCCGAGCGCCATCACCGTCGCCCCGGCCATGCCGAAGCTCGACCCGACCCGGAAGCCGAGCCGCCGTCCCCGCCGCTGCATCAGCAGCGCCGCCGGAAAGACCGAGAGCATGACCCCGAGATGCGTCAGCGTCGCCGGCAGGGTGGCAAGGTCGCGATTGGGATAGAAGCTGACGATCGACAGCGCGGTCGCCGCCACCATCATGGTGTTGCTGGCCTGTCCCAGTGCCTGGCAACAGGCGAGAAGGAACAGATTCGCCTGGGTCCGGCGATCCAGGGGTGAAATCTGCTTTGATGGCGCTTCCATGGAGAAAGGTTTCGCCGGCCACCCGGCAACATGAAAGACCCCGCACCCGGGGGTCTGACATGCGTCAGGCGTGGGTCAGTGGAAGATCCGCCCGGCGTCGATGACGACCGTCTGGCCGGTCATCGTTTCCGTGCGGCACATGGTCACCACCATGTCGGCGCAATCATCCTTGTCGGCCGGCTTCTTCAGCAACGCCTGACCGGCGGCATTGCTCACCTGCTCGGGGCGAAGATTGGCGGTGGCACGCGTGCCTTCGAGAAGACCGGGCGCGACGCAGTTCACCAGTACCTCCGGTGCCAGGGCGACAGCCATGCATTTCGTCAGATGGATAAGCCCCGCCTTGGAGACCGCATAGGCGATCGAGGACCCCGTCGGCCCCAGCCCCGCCACCGAGGCGATGTTGACGATGCGCCCGGATCCCTGCGCCTTCATCAGCGGCCCGACCGCCTTGGTCAGGCGCATGGGACCAGTGAGGTTCACGGCCATGATCTTCTCCCACACCTCCTCCGTCAGGCCGTCGAGGTCGGCAAAGGGGATCGCCTTGTTGTAGGCCGCGTCGTTGACCAGGATGTCGATCCGGCCGAAACGCGCCGTCACCTCGGCCACCAGGCGGGCGACGGCGGCGGAATCGGTGATGTCGCAGCCATAGGCTGCTGCCTGCACGCCGTAGGTCGCGGCAAGATCCTGCGCCACGGCTTCGGCCTGGTCGCGGCTCGCAGCATACATCACCGCCACATGCGCGCCCTGGGCCGCCAGGGCGTGGCAGATGCGCTGTCCAAGCCCGCCATTGCCGCCCGTGACAAGGGCGACGGCACCGGTGAGATCCATGGGCTTCCTCCTGATCGCGCGAAGCGTAGGCGGAGCCAGCCGTGACGCCTAGCCCGGCGGGAAGCGGGACATCCAATGGCGCGCGATAGCCTCCCGCCCCGTCACCCAGGCGCTGTCGCGATGCGCCGCCACATGGTCGAGGAACCGCGCCAGCCCGCCGATCCGCGCGGCATGGCCGACCATGCGCGGATGCAGCCCGACCGACATGATCGCGCCCGAGCCTTCCCGGTGCAGCCAGTCGAAGGCATCGCGCAGCAGGGCGAAGAACTCGCCCCCCGTGTCGATGGTGCCGGGGCTCAGCTTGCAGTCGTTGGTGACGAGCGAATAAGGCACGACGAGATGCGGCCGGTCGGCGACGCGCGTCCAATAGGGCAGTTCATCGTCATAGGCGTCGCTGTCGTAGAGAAAGCCGCCATGTTCGACGAGCAGCCGGCGGGTGTTCTCGGACGGGCCATAGCGGCAGCACCAGCCGGTGGGCGCGGCGCCGACCGTGCGCTTCAGGCTCTCGACCGCACGGGCGATGTGGTCGCGTTCCTCGGCCTCGGTCAGCGTCCAGTGCTTCACCCAGCGCCAGCCATGGCAGCACAGGTCGGCGCCCGATGCGGCGATGGCCTGCGCGACTTCGGGCGTCTTCTCCAGCGCCTGGGCGCAGGCGAAGGCGGTGAAGGGCAAGTCCCGCTCGGCGAAGACACGCAGCAGGCGCCATATGCCGACGCGGCTGCCGAAGTCGAACATGGATTCCGCGGCGAGGTCGCGGCCCTTGATGCCGACATCCATGCCGACGGATTCCGTCAGCGCCCAGTCGGTGATGGGATCGCCATTCTCGGCGCAGTACTCGCTGCCTTCCTCGATGTTGATGGCGAAGTTCACCACGACGCGCGCCCCGCCCGGCCAGGCGGGGTCGGGGCGGGTGTCGGCGTAGCCGCGGCGGTCGCGGGCGGTCATGGGCGCAGCGGTAGGTTGGAAAGAGGCTTTGCCCCTCCCCAAACCTCACCCCACCAAAGGCCGGAAGGCCTTTGGAAACCTCCGTCCGGTGCCGGGCATTGCTGGCTCGCTGAATCCATGATGCGCAAATGCGGGCCTCCGCACTGATTCCGGACAGCGGCGCCCATCGCCAACAGATTGCGGTCCAGGGGCTCCAAGCCCCTGGCGGGGTGAGGTCCGGAGAGGGGCGGCGCCCCTCTCCGGTCCCGCATCACAGCAACCACAGCGCGATCCCCGGCACCCACAGCAGCAGCAACACCGCCAGGATGTAGACAGCGAGGAACGGCATCACCCCCGCGAAGACATCCTCGATGGGTCCCGCCGGCTGCCGCATCCCCTGCAGCACGTAGAGCACCGTCCCGTCGGGCGGCGAGATCATCGCGATCTCCACCAGCATGGTCACGATCACGCCGAACCAGATCGGGTCGTAGCCCAGCGCCTTCACCAGCGGGAAGATCACCGGGATGGTCGTCACGATCATGGAGAAGCCTTCCATGAAGGTACCGAGCGCGATGTAGAAGCCGATGATGAACAGCATCAGCACCCAGGGCGGGAATGGCAGTTCCGCCATCGCGTTCGCCAGCGCCTGCGGCACACCGACCGAGGCCAGCACGAAGTTCAACAGGTAAGCGCCGAGCAGGATGAGCCCGATCATCGACGTCGCGAGCGCCGTCGCCGAAAGGCTGTCGCGCAGCAGCGGCCAGTTCATCTTGCGCTCGATGACGGCCAGCACCATCGCACCCACGACGCCGAAGGCCGCGCTCTCGGTCGGCGTCGCGACGCCGGCGTAGATGGTGCCGAGCACGAGGCCCATCAGCAGCAGGGTCGGGATCAGGTCGAACAGCGACTGGATCTTTTCCGCGCGCGTCGGCTTGGGCGCGGGCGGCGCCGGATTGCGCTTCCCATGCACCAGGATCACCAGCGCGAACAGCGCGACCACCAGAAGCGACGGCCCGATCGCGGCGACATACAACTGCCCGACCGAGGTTTCGGTGATCAACGCGTAGACAATGAAGGTGATCCCCGGCGGGATGAGGTTGCCCAACGCACCACCGGCCGCGAGCGACCCCAGCACCATGCGCGGCGCGTAATGCGTGCCGCGAAAATAGGGCAGCGCGACCGACCCCATCGTCGCCGCCGTGGCCACCGACGACCCGCTGATCGCCGAGAACACCGCGCAGGACGCGATGTTGGTGTGCAGCAGCCCGCCGGGGAAGCGATTCAGCCACACCCCCATCGCGCGATACAGCCGCCCCGACAGCCCGGCGCGCAGCATGATCTCGCCCATCAGCAGAAAGAGCGGCACGGAGACGAGCACGAAATTCGTGCTGGTCCCCCACAGCGTCTGCCCGATGTAGAGCCAGAAGGGCCGGTCCGACAGCACGAAGCCGGCGACGAGCCCGAGGCAGCCGAGCGCCGCGCCGACATGCACGCCAGCGCCGAAGAAGCCGAGGAAGAGGCCAATCAGCATCACTGCTTCGGCCCAGGGCAGGTGCGCCGGGCCGGCGCCCATGAAGGTCGCGTAGCCGAAGGCGGCAATGACCGCGACGATGAAGACGATCGCGATCACCGGGACAGCGCGCCCTTCGCGCCGATCGCCTCCAGGGTCTCTTCCGCTTCGTCCATGTCGTTGCGCGCCCCGGCGATGCGGTCGATGTCGTCGAAGCGACCGGCGATGATCAGCAACAGGATGTCGATCGTGCGCAGCACGACCGAGACCAGGAACAGGCCAAGCCCCACCCCCCACAGCGTCTGCGGGATCCACAGCGGCGCCCGCAGGGCGGAGATGTCGGTCGCGTTGAACATCAGGCTCTCATCCACCAGCGTGTAGGCGCCATAGGCGAGAAAGGCGGCGAAGACCGCGAGCAGGCAGAAGGCCATCAGATGCGCGAAGGCCCGCGGCTTCGGCGGCAGCATCCGCACCAGCAGGTCGATGCGGATATGCGCCCGGCGCGCCAGCACGCCGGACAGCGACCAGGAAATGCCGATGGCGAGGAAATAGCCCGACAGCTCGATGGTCGACCGCGTCGAGAAGCCGAGGAAGTTCCGCGCGATGACGTCGCCCACGATCAGCAGCGTGGCGGCGAGGAACAGCCCGCCACCGAACAGCATCAGCACCAGCGCGACGCGGTCCGCACCGCGCCGCCAGGGACCAAGGGCCGAGGGCTCCACTAATTCGCCCGCACGCCGGAGATCGGGGCGATCACCTGGTTGTAGATCTCGCCGCAACGCGCGCCGCAGCGGCGCACCCAGGCGGGCAGCACCACGTCGCGGAAGGTCGTCTGGATGGAAGCGAGGTCCTCGGCGGTCGGCACCACCTCGATCATGCGGCGCGCCTCGGGCACCACGGAATGGATGCGGCACTTGTCGGCAAGGCCGAGGTTGCAGTCGATGCCGTCCTGCGTCGCCACCGCGCCGAGCTGCCACTGCGCATCGGCGATGCGCTTGAACTCGGCTTCGAGGAAGGTGCGGACTTCCGGCGCCTGGCGGTTCCACCAGGCGAGGTTCACGAAGTACCCCGACAGCGACCAGGTCGAGGGCAGCGTGTACATATGCGTGGTGACTTCCCACCACTTCACGCCATTCGCGGTGCCAGTGCCGGTGATGGCGCAATCGACCGTGCCGCGTTCGAGCGCGGCATAGACCTCGGGGAAGGCGATGGCTGCGGCCTGCGCGCCATAGGCCTGCACGAAATCGGCGACCGAGGGTCCGTTGGTGCGCACCCGCAGCCCGCGCATCGAGGCCATGCCCGTGACCGGCCGGCGGCAGAAGAAGACCTGCGCCGGGAAAGGATAGACCGCGAGCAGCCGCACGCCGACGCGCTCCAGGTCCCGGTTCAGCACCGGCGTCATCGCATCGGCCACGCGCCGCGCCTGTTCGAGCGTCGGGTTCAGCCCGGCGAGGTCGAGCGCATCGAGCATCGGCACGTCGCCCGAGACGACGCCGAGCGTCGCGCCGCCGATCTCGACCTGGCCGGAGCGGACGAGGCGGATGACTTCGGGGCCACCGACGCCGCGCTCGGGCCAGGATTGCAGGGTGACGTTGACGCGCCCGCCGCTGCGCTGGGCCAGGCCATCGCGCAGCATCGGCACGTCCACCTGGGAATATTGCGGCAGGGTTGGACCGGGCTGCGTCACCGCGGTCATGTTCACCCGCGGTCCGGGCGGCAGTTCCTGCGCCAGGACCGGCGCGGCCACGGCCATCCAGGCAGCCGCGGCGGTGGCGAGAAGACGGAGACGAACCATGCGGAGATCCCCCAAGGCGCTGATCGATGCGACGACGGGGGATGTGCAAGGCGAGTGCCACGCCACGGGTGGGCGTCGGGCCTCACGAGCGCGTCAGCCTTGCCCAATGTCGCGCCAGATTGATCCACCGGATGGCAAGTTGCCGTACCGACGAAGGCATCGCAGTGTCATTGCCCGCAAGGGGAGCAGTGCCGATGCCGAAGACCACCGTCTACTCACCGCTGGTGATGACGCCGACCAACCCGCATTCGCAGGCGACCGTCGCCGGCGGGACCTTCTACTGCGCGACCGTCGCACTGGATGTGGAGGGCAAGGTGGTGGGCATCGGGGACATCCGTGCCCAGACGCGCCAGGCGCTGACCAACCTGAAGCACCTGCTGGAAGCTGCCGGCGGCAGCCTCGACGACGTTGCCCGCGTGATGATCTACCTGACCGACATGCGCCACTTCGCCGGCATGAACGAGGTCTACCGCGAATTCTTCCACGGCGATTCGCTGCCCAGCCGCGCGAGCGTCACCGGCAGCATGGGCATGCCTGAGCTGATGGTGGAATTCGACGTCATCGCCTGGCTGGGCGACTGACTGCCGACCGTCGAACGCTTCGACCGCTGGGGTTCCGGTTTGCCCGGCTGCCAGCAGGTCGCTTTTGCAGCCCCGGCCCGAGGCCGAGCCTCGGGCCGAAGGGACACTGTTACCGATAGGCCTCGTCGTAGGCGTCGCGCAGCGCTTCCTCGAGCAGCCGGAAGGGCTGGTAGGCCTTGAGGTCGGCGCCGCGCTCCACACCCGGCAGCAGCCGGTCGCAAGGCTGCGGCACGCCAAGCACGGTGGTGACGGGGACGCGCTCCGCATAGATCGGCAGGGCGTAGTCCGCCTCCTCGTCGCCAAGGCCCTTGTCGCGGACCTTCGCCGACGCCGTCTCGATCTCCATCTTCACCACGGCGGTCGCCTTGACCTCCTGCTTCGAACTCTCGCGCAGCGTCGCGGTGCGGCCGGGGAAGAACCGGTCGACCATCATCGTCAGGGCCTGCAGCTTCTCATCCGGATCCGTGATGAGGTGCGCCTGGCCGAACGCCATCACCGCGCGGTAGTCCACCGAATGGTTGAAGCCGCAGCGCGCCATGACCAGGCTGTCCATGATGCTGACCGTCAGGCAGGCCGGCTGGCCTTCCGACAGGTTGCGCAGCATCCGGCTAGCACTCGACCCATGCCAGTACAGCGTCGTCCCTTCCCGCCAATACAGTGTCGGCGTGCAATAGGGCTGGCCGTCGATGACGTAGGAGACGTGGCACATCATCGCGGAATCGAGGATGCGGTGCACCGTCTCATGGTCATAGTGGCCGCGCTGGTGGACGCGCTTCACCCGGTTGACCGGCGTGACGGGATAGCTGGGCGGGATGGCTGTGTCGGGCATGGCTGCACCCTTGATTGACAGGCCCCTTCTGCCTCCGGAAATTGGTCGGCACGAGGACCAATTCGAGCCGCCATATGCCGACCAATCGCGAAATCCGCGGTGCCGTGCTGGATCTGCCCCTGCCGATGGACAGCGGCGGCAGCCAGTCGGCGCGCGTCCATGCGGGGCTGCGCGCGGCCATCCTGGAGGGCCGGCTCGCCGCCGGGCTGCGCCTGCCCTCCAGCCGGGCGCTGGCGGAACAGCTCGGCGTGCGGCGCAACGCCGTGGTCGTCGCCTATGAACTGCTGCTGAGCGACGGCCTGGCCGAGGCCCGCATCGGCGATGGCACCTATGTCGCCGCCCAGGTCCCGCGCGGGCCGGCCACGCCCGATCGCGTGCGCCTGCCCGAATTCCAATCCGACCGCGGTCCCTTCGCGGTGGGCTGCACAACGCCGGACCCGATCCTGCTGCGCCAGCTCGGCCGTGCCCTGCGAGACCGCGTGGTGCGGGCCGATCCAACGGATCTCGGCTATGGCGACCCGCGCGGGCACGCGGCGCTGCGCGCGGCCATCGCGGATCACCTGGCCGCGACGCGCGGCATGGCCTGCGACCCAAGCCGCATCCTCATCACCTCCGGCACGCAGCAGGGGTTGCGGCTGTGCGCCGAGGCGCTGCTCGCCCCCGGCGATTCCGTCTGGATGGAAGACCCCGGCTACCCGACCGCGCAGCGCACGCTGCGGGCGCTCGGCGCGCGGCTGGTATCCGTGCCGGTGGATGGCGCGGGCATCGACGTCGCCGCCGGCCGCATCCGGGAACCCGGCGCCCGCATGGCCTATGTCACGCCCTCCCATCAATTCCCCACGGGCGTGACGATGACGATGGCCCGTCGCCTCGCCCTGCTCGACTGGGCGCGGGCGGAAGGCGCCTGGATCGTCGAGGACGACTACGACAGCGAGTTCCGCTTCGCCGGTGCGCCGCTGACGGCTCTCGCGGGCATCGATGGGGCGGGGCGGGTGATCTATCTCGGCACCTTCTCCAAGACGCTGTTCCCCGGGCTGCGCGTCGGCTTCGTGGTGGTGCCGGCGGCCCTGGCGGAACGCGTGGTCGCGACGCGGGCGGTCTCGGACCGGTTCCCCTCCCCGCTCATCGGCGGCGCGCTGGGCGAGATCATCGCCAATGGCGACTTCGCCGCGCATCTGCGCCGGATGCGCACGCTCTATCGTGGCCTGCGCGACCATGTGGCGACAGCGCTAACCCGCGCGGCCGGCCCTGCACTGACGGTCGATGTACCGGACCATGGCCTTCACCTGCTCGCGACCCTGCCCGAGGGACTGCCCCCCAGCACGGCCCGCGAGATCCAGCAGGAAGCCGGCGTCGAAGGCTGGCTGCTGTCGGAAACACGGCTGGCGCCGGAAGGCCCGGATGGGTTCGTGATCGGCTATTCCGGGCACGAGGCGGGGTCGCTGAAACGGGCGGCGGAGAAGCTGGGGCGCGCGGTGCGGCGTCGGTGCCGATGACGGATTGGAGGAAGACCTCCTGACAACTTGCAGGGGGGGGGGGGGCGCCCCCCCCCCCCCCCCCCCCCCCCCCCCCAAATGCCAGGGGCCCCCCGGCCAGGGCCCCGGGGCGC
>JAYSDS010000027.1:23489-52489 GCA_041914265.1 Roseomonas sp. | reverse complement strand
CCCCCCCCCCCCCCCCCCCCCCCCCCCCCCCCCCCCCCCCCCCCCCCCCCCCTGCGCCCGCAGCGCCTCAATCCCGGCCGCACGGCACATGACGGCGCGTCAGGCGTCGAGCGCCTCCGCCTCCACGCTCGCCGCGTTCTCCTGGATGAACTGGAAGCGCAATTCGGGCTTCCGCCCCATGAGCGCCTCGATGCGTTCGGAGGTGCGGGCCCGGTCCTCGGGCGGCAGGACCACGCGCAGCAGCGTGCGCTTCTTCGGGTCCATGGTGGTCTCCTTCAGCGAGGCCGGCGGCATCTCCCCCAGGCCCTTGAAGCGGCTGACCTCGACCTTCTGGTTCGCCTTGAACCGCTTCTTCAGCACGCGCTCGCGGTCTGCATCGTCCATGGCGTAGACGGAGACCCCGCCGGCCTGCAGACGATAGAGCGGCGGCTGGGCGAGGAAGACGCGGCCCTGCCGCACCAGCTCCGGCAATTCCTTGTAGAAGAAGGTCATCAGCAGGGCAGCGATGTGGGCGCCGTCCACATCGGCATCGGTCATGATGACGACGCGGCCGTAGCGCAACCGCGCGATGTCGAAGCGGTCGCCGACACCGCAGCCCAGCGCCTCGATCAGGTCCTTCAGCTCCTGGTTCTGGCGCAGCTTCTCGGTCGAAGCGGACGCCACGTTCAGGATCTTGCCACGCAGCGGCAGCACGGCCTGGGTCTCGCGATCGCGCGCCTGCTTGGCGGAACCACCGGCGGAATCGCCCTCGACGAGGAACAGCTCCGTTCCTTCCGCGGATTCCCGCGAGCAATCCGCGAGCTTGCCCGGCAGGCGCAGCTTGCGCGTCGCACTCTTGCGCGGCGTGTCCTTTTCCGCGCGCCGGCGCAGGCGTTCCTCGGCCCGTTCGATCGCGAAGGCGAGGAGATTGTCCGCCGTCGCCGGGTCGCCCGCCAGCCAATGGTCGAAATGGTCGCGCAGCGCGCTCTCGACCAGCTTGGCTGCCTCGGGGCTGGTCAGCTTGTCCTTCGTCTGGCCCTGGAACTGGGGATCTCGGACGAAGACGGAGAGCATGCCCGCAAGCCCGCCAAGCAGGTCCTCGGCGGTGACATTGGCGGCGCGCTTTTCCTTCTTCAGCTCGCCATAGGCGCGCAGGCCCTTCACCAGCGCCGCGCGGAAGCCCGCCTCATGCGTGCCGCCCTGCGGCGTCGGGATGGTGTTGGCGTAGGTGTTGAGGAAGCCGTCCCCACGTTCGACCCAGGTCGCCGCCCATTCGACGCGGCCGGCGCCGTCGGGGAAGTCCGCCTGGCCGGCCCAGGGGGCGGGCACGACCGTCGCCTGGCCCTCGATCGCGGAGGCGAGGAAGTCGGACAGCCCGCCCGGGAAATGCAGCACCGCCTCGGCGGGCGTGTCGTCCTTGATCAGGGCCGGGTCGCAGGACCAGCGGATCTCGACGCCACGGAACAGATACGCCTTCGACCGGCAGAAGCGGAACAGCCGCGCGGGGCGGAATTCCAGCGCGCCGAAGATCTCCGGGTCGGGCTTGAAGCGGATCATGGTGCCACGGCGGTTCTGCACCGACCCGGCATTCTTCAGCTTCGTCAGCGGCTTGCCGCGCTCGTAGGACTGCGTGAACAGCGTCCGGTCGCGCGCGACCTCCACCTCCAGCCGCTCGGCGAGCGCATTCACCACCGAGGAGCCGACGCCATGCAGGCCGCCCGAGGTGTCATAGGCCTTGCCTGAGAATTTGCCCCCCGAATGCAGCGTGGTGAGGATGACTTCCAGCGCCGAGAGCTTCGGGAACTTCGGGTGCGGATCGACCGGGATGCCGCGGCCATTGTCGCGCACCGTGATCCAGTTGCCGGCGGCGAGGTTGACCTCGATGCGATCGGCATGGCCGGCCACGGCCTCATCCATCGCATTGTCGATCACCTCGGCGGCGAGGTGGTGCAGCGCATTCTCGTCGGTGCCGCCGATATACATGCCGGGGCGACGGCGGACGGGCTCCAGCCCCTCCAGCACCTCGATGTCCTTGGCCGAATAGCCTTCGCCCTGCCCGGCGGCCGCCTTGCGGGCACCGCCTCGGCCGAACAGATCGTTCATGTCTTGTTCCCTTGATGGCCGGCAGGATACCGGCCCAGGGCGCCGGAAACAACGCGGGCGGCGATTCGACGGGGAGACCGGGGTTTCGTCGCGACGGACAGAACGGGCGGGGCCTTGCCCCTCCCGAACCCACCCCACCAAATGACCGTGTCATTTGGAAAGCCGGCATTTGGCGCCGGGCGCGGCGGTCGCGCCGCCTCAGGCGCGCTTCCGGCGCAACGCGGGTTTCGGCCCTGATCCTGTCAGTGGGGCCCCGAGCCGGTCGGCCTTTGGTCGGGGGTGGTGCGGACGGGGCGGCGCCCCTTCCGTCCTCACGCCCCGAGTTCGAATCCCGAGGCCGCCGCATCCCTGGCCAGCGCCAGGCTTTCCGCGAAATTGTCGCGCCGGGCGATGTTGGTCGCCGCCAGTTGCCGCACCGCTCCGCCCGTCGCCGCGGGGGCCGCCCGCTCGGCGATCTGGAAGGCCCCGGTGGGCGCGTAGCCGCGCAGCCCCTGCCCTTCCACCAGCGCGAAGCCGGACTGCGCCGGCCGCACCTGCACCGCCTGCCCGGCCGCCACGCGCCCGATCTCCGGCGCGCCGGCCTCGGGCCGCAGGCGCAGGGTCACGGTGGCGGCGGCGACGACGCGCCGGGTCGCGCCGGTCTCGGCCCGGGCGCGTCGCGCCTCGGCGGCCGTGCCCGGTGCCGCGGCCTCGAGGGCGGGCTCGCGCTGGCGGGCACGGGCCTCCATCGCGTCCAGCACCGCCTGGGCGCGCGCCAGGTCCCGCGCCAGCCGCGCCCGCAAGGCCGCCATCCGCGTATCCGCCGTGGCCCGCGGCACGCGGTTCGCGGCGTATTCGGCGCGGATGGTCCGCGCCTCGATCCAGCGGCAGTAGAGCAAGGCATCGAAGGCGATCTGGAGCGCGTCGAGGTCGGCGTTCTCCTGCCGGAGCGTCGCGTCCAACCCCGTATTGCCGCCGCCGCCCCGGCCGAAATCGGTCTGGACCGTACCTCGTGGCATCTGCCCGGGATCAGTCCAACGCCCGGCCGCCGCGGGGCCGAGGAACGCATCTCCCGACCCGTTGAAGCTCGAAACCTGGTTGCGGCAGCCCTCGGCCGCATCGGTCCCGCCGCCGGGCGCCACGCAGCCGGCCACAACGACCGCACCGGCCAAGGCCGCGACCACCCTCATTGGGGAAAGCATCCTGATGGTCGCCAGCCTCATCCCTTGTCCCACATGCCGCCGACGGCGTTCCAGCGGTCATCGGTGGAACCGTCGATCGCACGGCAGAACAGGCAGTTGAAGGTCTTGATGCCCGGAGCGGCCGCCGTCACCTCGCTGACCGCGGATTTCAACGTTACCCCGGCATGGAACCAGCGGTTCCGCACCGTGACGATGACGATGCCCAGGTCCTGCGCGAGGCTCTGGGTCGCGGCATAGGTCATCTCGAAGGTTTCGGCGTCCTGCTGGCTGCCGTTCAGGCGCTGGCCCTGATCCTTGGTCAGGATGTAGTTCTCGCACTTGTCGCCGCCGGTATAGGTCTGGTCGTCCGTGCCGCCATGGGCGATCGGCGCCTGGTCGCGCAGGGCTCCGCTGTGGAAGCCGAGTATGTAGCCATGGGGCTGGTAGAAGTTGATGGTCACGCCGGCGGGTACCGTGAAGCTGATATTGTCGAAGAAGTAGTTGCTGTCATTCATGCCGCCATGCCCGGTCAGATAGCATTCCGTGGCATTGGTGGTATCGCCCACGATGTAGAAATTCGTGCAGGTGATGACCGGCGCACCGCCCGAGGACCATTGCATGCTCGGGGTCTTGTTGACGCCCGACGAGACATGCTGGCGCCAATTGGCAAAGACGGATGACAGGCTACCCATCGCCAATTCCTCCGGATCGTCGCGGGTCGCGATCATGCCGCAACGACCGGAGGGCAGGAAGCCCAATCGGCCCGGCGTTCACCACCGGGCCGGTACTGGCCTGCGTCAGTCGAGATGCGCCTCGAGCATCCACAGCGCCTTGTCGAGCGTGCGCGACAGGCCCGTCAGCAGATCGGCCGTATCGGCGTCGCCCGCTTCGTCCGTCGTGTCGATGCCCTCGCGCACCGTCTTGGAGAGCGCGGCATAACGCGTCGTCAGCGCCTTCACATGCTCGATCCCGTCGCGCAGATCGGCCGGATAGGGTTCGAGGCGCGTCTTCTCGCCCACCGCCTGGGTCGTGCCGTCCGGCGTGCCGCCGAGCTGCACGATGCGTTCCGCGACGTCGTCCGTCACCTCGTTGAGCTGGTTGTAGAAATCCTCGAACAGCTTGTGCAGCCCGGCGAAATGCGGCCCACGCACCGTCCAGTGCGCCATGTGCGTCGCATTCGTCAGGTCCATCGTGTCGGCCAGCGTCGCATTCAGCACCGACACCGCCACCTCGCGCGCATTGGCGCCAAGGTCGTTGTGGGTGGCATGCAGCTTGGCGGTCTTCGATTTGGCCATCGGTATCGGCTCTCCTCGACTGATCAGGTGACGACCATAACGCGGAATGCAGCGCCTGGCTGCATGCCGGGTTCAATGGCAATCATCGCCCGGGCCGACCCGGACGTCCTTGTCCTGCCGCAAGCCCGCGCGATCAGGGCTGCAGGCCAAGGTAGCGCGCGGCTTCCGGCGCCCCTTCCTTCGCCTGGAACGCCGCCGCGCGCGCCAGCGCGGCGCGGTCCGCCGCATCGAGCCGCCCGGCCTCGCGCAGGTGCTCGGTCCAGGACTCCACCGACCACAGCTCGACCCAGCGTTCGGGATGCGCGACATCCTCCAGCAACTGCCAGCCATGCGCGCCGCTGCGCCGGCGCACATGCCGCACCTCCCGCATGGCGGCGAGGAACTCGTCGCGGCGCGCGGGGTCGATGGTGTAGCGGACCGCCTCGATCACCCGGCCGGAATCGGTGCCGAGCAGCGGGCGCAGCTCATCCGCCGGCGCCTCGGGCCGCGGCATCGGGACGCTCGGGCCCTCGGCCGATGGCGTGGCATCGAGCGCCCAGCCCTTCACGCCGATCGCCGCCACGGCCGCCAGGCCCGCGGCCAGCAGCAGCGCCGGGCCGACGCCGAGTTGCGATCCCGCCCAGCCCCACAGCACCGCGCCCAGCGTCATCGCCCCGAAGAAGCAGAGCTGATAGATGCCGATCGCCCGCGCCCGCACCCAGCCAGGCGCGGCGAACTGCGCCGCCGCCTGCAGGGTGGAGGCCGCGGCGAGCCAGCCCGCGCCGAAGAGCAGCATGGACATCACGACGATGGTCCAGTGCACCGACAGGCCAAGCAGCGCGAGCGAGACGGACGAGACCAGCGAGAAGACCAGCACCATCGACCCGCGCGTCGGCAGCCGCACGCGCAGCGCCGGCAGGGCGAAGCCGGTCGCGACCGCGCCGATGCCCATCGCGCCCAGCATCAGGCCATAGGCCTCGGGCCCCAGTCCGAGCCGGCCGCGCACGACCAGCGGCAGCATCCCCCAGACCGCCGAGGTGAAGAAGAAGAACACCACCGCGCGCAGGATGGTCGCGCGCATCGCCGGGCTCGCCGTGACGAAGCGCAGGCCGGTGCGCATCGCGCCGAGGAAATGCTCGGGCGGCATCGGGTTCGGCGGCGTCTCCCGCTTCCAGAACAGCAGGGCGAGCAGCAGGGACAGGAAGCACAGCGCGTTCAGCGCGAAGGCGGCCTCGGTCCCCGCGATGGCGATGGCGAAGCCGCCAATGGCCGGGCCCACTGCGCGGGAGAGGTTGAAGCCGATGCCGTTCAGCGCGATGGCCTGCACCAGGTCCTCGCGCGGCACGAGCTCGGGCGTCGTCGCGGCCCAGGCCGGGAAGTTCAGCGCATTGCCCATCCCGATGCAGAAGGTGAAGAAGAGCAGCCCCCAGGGACCGATCCACCCCGCCCAGGTCAGCAGCGCCAGCATCGCCGCGACCGACAGCACCCAGGCCTGGGCGCCGATCAGATAGGTCCGGCGGTCGATGATGTCCGCGGCCGCACCCGCCGGCAGCGCCATCAGGAAGACCGGCAGCATCGAGGCCGCCTGCACCGCGCTGACCATGGCGGGCGACGGGTCGAGGCTGGTCATCATCCACGCCGCCCCGGTGTTCTGCACCCAGAGACCGATATTGGCGGCGAGGTTGGCCCACCAGAGCAGCCGGAAGGCCGGGTGGCGGAGAGGAGCAAAAGCAGCGGGCATCCTGCCAAACTGGCAGAAGCCGCCGGGAACGGGAACGGTATCAAACGCTGGCCGGGCATGCGCCGCCCCGGCCGGACGCCTGCGCCGAAACGTCGCCCTCCCGCGCCACGGCGACAGCCTGGCGAACGGGGCGCCGGGCGAGATGCATGCCGGTGCCGTCCGATCGAAAAATGCTCTAGCCTCGTCGGCATGGCTGAGCGCATCGCGACCTATGCCGAGTTCTGGCCCTATTACCTGCGGGAGCACAGGCATCCGCGGACCCGGGCCATCCACGCCTTCGGCACGGCGGTCGCGCTGCTGCTGCTGGCCGCGGCGGTACTGGTCGGGCCGTGGTGGCTGTTCCTGCTCGCGGTCGTTGCCGGCTACGCCTTCGCCTGGGGCAGCCACATGCTCGTCGAACGCAACCGCCCCGCCACCTTCACCTACCCCACCTGGTCGCTGGTTTCGGATTTCCGGATGGCCTGGCTGATGGCGACGGGGCGCCTGGGGCCGGAACTGGAGAAGGCCGGCATCCGCTGACGGCCCATGTGGGAATGCCGGTGCCGACCGCCTCGTCGCCCGAGGATGGATTTGGCGCGGGTGAGCGGCTTCCTGGCACGGGATCGCGCCGGTCGCGGCCCAGAAGGTAGAAAAATCTATCTTCACACCGGCCTCTTGCGGGCCAGTGGAGAACGTTCTTTCTCCATTCCGCGAGAACCGCCGGAATACCCCCATGCCCCAGATCTTCGTCATCCACGAAAACGACGCCTGGCTTGCCCCGCTGCGCGCCTCCTTCGCCGCCGCCGGCATCGGCCATGAGGAATGGTTCCTCGACCGCGGGGTGCTCGACCTGACGCGGCCGCCGCCGCCCGGCGTCTTCTACAACCGCATGTCCGCTTCCTCCCACACGCGCGGGCACACCTTCGCGCCGGAATATGCCGGAGCCGTCATCGAATGGCTGGAACGCCACGGCCGCACCGTGGTGAACGGGCGCCGCGCGCTGCAGCTCGAAGTCTCGAAGGTCGCGCAGTACGAAGCGCTGGCCGCCTTCGGCATCCCCACCCCGCCCACCATCGCCGCCATCGGCGAGGAGCATATCCGCGAGGCAGCGGCGCAGCTCGGCTTCCCGCTGATCCTCAAGCACAACCGCGCGGGCAAGGGGCTCGGCGTGCAGCTCGTCCGCAGCGCGGCGGCGCTGGAAGAAGCGGTCGAGCGCCTGGCCGCGAACCGGGATCCCCATGCCCGGCCGCGCGACGGCATCTGGCTGGCGCAGCGCTACATCGCCGCGCCGGAACCCTTCATCACCCGCGCCGAGTTCGTCGGCGGGAAGTTCCTCTATGCCGTGCGCGTGGACACCTCCGAAGGCTTCGAGCTGTGCCCCGCGGATGCCTGCGCCATCCCCGAAGGCGCGGCATGCCCCGCCGTCGCGCCGGGCGAGAAGTTCCGCATCGTCGAGGGCTTCACCCACCCGCTGATCCCGCGCATGGAAACCTTCCTCGCGGCCAATGGCATCGGCGTCGGCGCCATCGAGTTCATCACCGACGCCGAGGGCCAGACCTTCGCCTACGACGTGAACACCAACACCAACTACAATCCGGAGGCCGAACGCCGCGCCGGCATCTCCGCCACCGATGCGGTGGTGCGGCACCTCGCGGGCCTGCTGCGGCCCGCGGCCCAGGCGGCCTGAAGGCCGCTGCTCGCCGGAAACGGATACACCCCGGCCCATACGACCGGGCGATCGTTCTGATACGATTCTGAAGGAGGCGTCAGCCGAAGCCGGGATACGGAATCCGCCTCTTCCCACACCCCAAGGGGCATTCATGAGACGGCGTGACCTTCTGCGCGCATCGGCGCTTTCCGGAACTGTCCTGGCGCTGCCCGGCCTTGCGACAGCCCAGGCGGATCGGCCAGACATCCTGCGGGCGGCGGAAATCGCCGAGGCCGCGTTCATCTTCGGCCTGCCGATCGTGATGAACTACGCCGTCATGTACGCGTTCGCGATCGACCGGAGCAGTGGGCAATTCAAGGCGCCCTTCAACACCATATGGAATGACGAGCAGGTCTTCACCTGGCGCGACACGGCCGTCCCGACGCCGAACAGCGACACGCCCTATTCGATGAGTTGGCTCGACCTGCGCGCCGAGCCGGTGGTGATCTCCGTCCCCGACGTGCCGGCAGGACGCTACTTCTCGGTCCAGGTCTGCGACGGCAACACCTACAATGTCGGCTACATCGGCAGCCGCACCACGGGCCAGGGCGCTGGATCCTGGATCATCGCCGGCCCCGGATGGCAGGGGGCAATGCCGTCCGGGATCAAGGGCGTGATCCGCTCGACCACGCAATTCGCGCTGACGATCTTTCGCACCCAGCTCCTTGGCGCCGACGACATGCCCAACGTCGTCGCCGTGCAGCGCGGCTACAAGGTCGAGCCGCTTTCCGCCTTCCTGCGCCAGCCGGCCCCACCAGCCGCGCCCGAGATCCGTTGGCCGCGCATCACCGCCGACCTCGCGAAGCACCACTTCTTCGACTACCTGGCTTTCGCGCTGCAATTCAACACGCCGCAGCCGAACGAGGCGGCGATCCGCGCGCAACTCGCCTCCATCGGCATCGACGGCCGCGGAACGCCGATGCCCAACTCGTTCCTCGATCGGCTCGAGCTGCTGGGCGCGGCCTTCGAGGGCGAGCGCAAGGTGGATGCCGCCGTCGCCGCGGCGGGCGTCGCCATGAATGGCTGGCGCGTCACGCCCATCCCGGGCTCGCCTGAAGCCTATAATGGCGATTGGCTGCTGCGGGCGGTCGCCGCCAAGGCCGGCATCTACGGCAACTCGACCGAGGAGGCGACCTACCCCTTCACCCGCCACGATGCCACGGGCGGGGAGCTCGACGGCAGCAAGGGGCGCTATACGCTGACCTTCGGTCCCAACCAGCTTCCGCCCGTCAACGCCTTCTGGTCGGTCACGATGTACCATGGCGGCAACCAGCTGCTGGTGCAGAACCCGATCGACCGCTACCTGATCAACACGCCGATGCTGTCGCGGATGAAGCGCAACGCAGATGGCGGAGTGACCATGTACATCCAGAAGGACGATCCGGGCGAGGCGCTGCGGCCGAATTGGCTGCCGGCGCCCGACGGGCCGATCTACATCGTCATGCGCCTCTATTGGCCGAAGACCGAGCAGCCGTCCCTGCTGCCCATCGGCCAGGGCCAGTGGCGGCCGCCCGGAATCGTCCGCGCCGGCTGACGGCTTCCGAAGGCCTGCCGGTCCTTGGCAGAAAAGTCCGGAGGGGCAAGGCCCCATGGCGCGACGATGTGGCGCCGGTGCGCCGGGGGGAGGG
Source organism: Roseomonas sp. (assembly GCA_041914265.1). Classification (GTDB taxonomy): domain Bacteria; phylum Pseudomonadota; class Alphaproteobacteria; order Acetobacterales; family Acetobacteraceae; genus Neoroseomonas. The sequence goes on along the minus strand of JAYSDS010000027.1, from coordinate 42,917 downwards.
CATTGCCCTCCCCTGCGCTATTCGCCACCTCGCGCCGCCATCATCGACAGGAACGCAGCGGCCGGATCTTTCCGATGCTGCCCCGATATCCCGCTCGGGCAATTTCCGAATTCCGGCGGAGGCCGGCCACGAGTACTTGTCGGATCGACAAATTGCGAGTGATTAGCATTCCTTCTCCACAAGAGATCGGCATCTGTTATCCGAACGGATAGGACGACCCGCACGGTTCGGCGCTATAGACTGCTCCAAGAACCGCGCCCTGCGCGCCGCTGATCTTGGGGATGCCCGATGCTTGCTTTCCTCGGCAATCGAAAGCCGTTCTCCCAGCTTTCGGAGAAGGAGATCCTCGCCCTCGCCATCTCCTCCGAGGAGGACGATGCCCGCATCTACGCCAGCTATGCCGAGCGCCTGCGCCACGACTTCCCGGCCACCGCCGCCCTGTTCGACGACATGGTGGCCGAGGAGGACGGGCATCGGCGGACCCTCATCGCCGATTTCCAGCGCCGCTTCGGCAACACCATCCCGCTGATCCGCCGCGAGCATGTCGCGGGCTACTACTCGCGCCGCCCCGTCTGGCTGGTGGAGAATCTCGGCGTCGATCGCATCCGCGCGGAAGCGGAGCGGATGGAGGACGATGCGCGGCGCTTCTACCTCGCCGCCGCCGCGCGGACCGGCGATGTCGGCACGCGGAAGCTGCTCGGCGACCTGGCGGCGCAGGAAAGCGGGCATCTGCACCGCATCGCCGAATCCGAGGCCCAGCACCTGACCACCGATGCGCGGCAGGAGGAGGACGAGCGGGCCCGCCGCCAGACCATCCTGACCTGGGTGCAGCCGGGTCTCGCGGGGCTGATGGACGGTTCGGTCTCGACCCTCGCGCCGATCTTCGCCACCGCCTTCGCGACACAGGATCCGCACACGACCTTCGCGGTCGGCCTCGCGGCCTCGGTCGGCGCCGGCATCTCCATGGGCTTCACGGAGGCGATCCACGACGATGGCGTCATCTCCGGCCGCGGATCGCCGATCAAGCGTGGCATCGCCTCGGGCAGCATGACGGCGCTGGGCGGGCTGGGGCATGCCCTGCCCTATCTGATCCCGCAATTCTGGACCGCGACGGCGGTGGCCTTCGTGGTCGTGTTCATCGAGCTCTGGGCCATCGCCTGGATCCAGAACCGCTACATGGAAACGCCCTTCCTGCGCTCGGTGACGCAAGTGGTGCTGGGCGGGGCGCTGGTCCTGGCGGCGGGGATCCTGATCGGCAGCGGCTGAAGATCAGGCGATGAGCCAGGCCGCCATCGCCGCATTCACGGCTTCGGGCGTCTCCATGGTGGGCAGATGCGCGGCATCGGCGAAGTGGCGCAGCCGCGCGCCGGGGATCAGGGCGGCCATCTCGGCCGCGAGGTCCGGTGCCGTCAGCATGTCGTCGGCGCCGACGCCGACCAGCGTGGGCACGGCGATCGCCGACAGGTGCGGCCGTGAATCGATCCGGTTCATGATGGCCGTCTGCTGGCGCAGGAAGGCTTCCTTGCCGACGCGCTCGGCCATCTCCATCACCTCGGTGGCGAGCGGCGTGCCCTGGCGCGACGGATGGATGAGCTGCGGCAGGAGGCGCGGCGTCACACCCCGGAACTGGCCGGATCGCGACAGGCTGATGAGGCCCCGCCGGCGCCGCTTCTGCTCCTCCGTATCCGCCCGCGCCCCGGTGTCGAGCAGGCAGAGCCGCGTGACGCGATCCCCGGCCTGGCGCATCACCTCCAGCGCGACATAGCCGCCCATGGACAGACCGGCCACGGCGAAGGGGCCGTCGATGGCGGCGATGGCGCGGGCCGCCATTGTCTCCACATTGTCATCCTGGGTCAGGTCCGCGACGATGGGCTCGGCGAGCGGCGCGAGGGCGGCCACCTGGTCGCGCCACAACCGCGCATCGCAAAGCAGTCCAGGCAGCAGCAGCAGAGGGAGCTTCTCGGTCATGGCCTCGCTCTATCGCGCCGCCGCCGGGCCGTCCATGTGCCGCGCCCGGGGCCGCGAGGCGCGGAAAACCTTGATCTTCTGGTCAAGGCAGCGCATATCCGGGGCGCTCGTGGATTGGCGGGCCGGATCGCCGGCCCCGGAGTGCGCCCCGCCGGGGCTCGGCCACCCACCGCAACACCCAACTGTCGGCCGGCATTGCCGGGCCCATGGAACAGAGCGAACTTGAACGAGCTTCCCCCTACGGCCGCGGAAGCGGTCGATGCCCCGGCACAGCCGGTCCTTGCCCTCGAGGCCAACGCGGCGGATGCCGCGCCTGAAAGCATCGCCCTCGCTGCCGAAGCGCCCGAGGCCGAACCGGCGGCGCTGACCGCCGAGGCCGCGCCGGACCCGGCGCCGGACGACGCCGCGGCCGCCGAGGCCGCCGCCCCCGCCGAGGCCCCCGACGCCTATGACGGCGCGGCCGATGACAGCGTGGCCGACGACGTCCCCGAATACACCGAGGAAGACGAGGAGCCCGAGCCCCCGCGCACGGTCTTCGCTGATCTCGGCCTATCCGACGACCTGCTGCGCGGCGTCAACGACGTGGGCTATCTCCATCCCACGCCGATCCAGGAAGCGGCGATCCCCTGGGTGCTGATGGGCCGCGACGTGCTGGGCTGCGCGCAGACCGGCACGGGCAAGACGGCATCCTTCGTGCTGCCGATGATGGACATCCTCGCCGGCAGCCGCGCCAAGGCGCGCATGCCGCGCAGCCTGATCCTGGAGCCGACTCGCGAGCTCGCCCTGCAGGTCGCCGAGAACTTCGAGAAGTACGGCAAGTACCTCAAGCTCAACCACGCGCTGCTGATCGGCGGCGAGAGCATGAACGACCAGCGCGACGTGCTCGAGAAGGGCGTGGACGTGCTGATCGCCACGCCCGGCCGGCTGCTGGACCTGTTCGACCGCGGCCGCATCCTGATGGCGGATGTGAAGCTGCTGGTGATCGACGAGGCGGACCGCATGCTGGACATGGGGTTCATCCCCGATGTCGAGCGCATCGTCTCCCTGCTGCCGGCGATGCGCCAGACGCTGTTCTTCAGCGCGACCATGGCGCCCGAGATCCGGCGCCTGGCGGATGCCTTCCTGTCCAATCCGAAGGAGATCACGGTCGCCCCGCCTGCCTCGGTGGCCGCGACGATCACCGCGGGCCTCGTCTATGTGCAGCCGCACGACAAGCGCGAGGCGCTGCGGCGGATGATCCGCACCGAGCAGGTCCAGAACGCGCTGATCTTCTGCAACCGCAAGATGGACGTGGACATCCTCTACAAGTCGCTGAAGAAGCACCGCTTCAGCGTCGGCGCGCTGCACGGGGACATGGACCAGGCGTCCCGCTTCGCCACGCTGAACGCCTTCAAGGCCGGCGAATTGCAGTTGCTGGTGTGCTCGGACGTCGCGGCGCGCGGCATCGACATCGGCGGCCTGTCCCACGTCTTCAACTTCGACGTGCCCTTCCGTGACGAGGACTATGTCCACCGCATCGGCCGCACCGGTCGCGCGGGGCGCGAGGGCCACGCCTACACCATCGCGACCGCCGACGACGCCAAGAACGTCGCCGCGATCGAGAAGCTGACCGGCAAGCCCATCCCGCGCATGGCGGTCGAAGGCCTCGACCCCGTGCCCGAGGAGGAGATCGAGGAGGCGCGCAACGCGCCGAAGGGTCGTGGCCGTGGCCGCGGTGCTTCCGGCAGCGCCGCCAAGGGCCGTGGCGGCGAGCGCCGCGAAAGCAGCGGGCGCCGCGAATCCGGTGGCCGCCGCGACGGCGCGCCACGCGACCGCGCCCCGCGTGAGCGGGAACGCGAGGAGACCGAAGCCCGTCCGCGCCGCGAGCGGGAGCGGGAGCGCGACCGTGATCGCGACGCCCGGATCGAACGCGAGACCTCCGAGGCGGCCCGCGGCGATCGCGAACCGCGCCGCGAGCGTGAACGGGATCGCGATCGTGATCGCGATCGCGACCGTCGCTACCGGCAGGAGGATCTGGGCCCGCCGGTGAAGGGCTTCGGCGATGCCATCCCGGCCTTCATGCTCATCCCGCTGCCGCGTCCGCGCAGCGAGAAGCCGGCCGAACCCGCCGCCGTCGAGACCACGGCCGAAACGGCCCCCGAGACAGAGGCCGCCTGATCGCGCGGGCGCTTCGGCGCCCATCTTTCCGGATTGCCCCAGGGCCGGCGGATCAGCATTCTGCCGGCCATTTTATTGCCGTGTCCCCACTGGAGGAGCCCGCCATGAACGTCGTCTCGAAGCCCGCCCGCGCGCAGTTCGTCTGGGACGATCCGCTGCTGCTCGAGGAGGTCCTCACCGAAGACGAGCGCATGATCCGCGACAGCGCGCGCGAGTTCTGCCAGGAGAAGCTGCTGCCCCGCGTGCAGGAAGCCTTCCGCAAGGAGCACTTCCACCGCGAGATCATGAACGAGTTCGGCGAGATGGGCTTCCTGGGCGCGACGCTCGACAGCCATGGCTGCGCCGGCGTCGGCTATGTCTCCTACGGGCTGATGGCGCGCGAGGTGGAACGCGTCGATTCGGGTTACCGCTCCGCTTTCTCCGTGCAATCCTCGCTGGTGATGTACCCGATCCATGCCTTCGGCTCGGAAGCGCAGAAGGACAAGTTCCTGCCCAAGCTGCGCACCGGCGAATGGGTCGGTTGCTTCGGCCTGACCGAGCCCGACGCCGGTTCCGACCCCAACTCGATGCGCACCCGCGCGAAGAAGGTCGATGGCGGCTACATCATCAATGGCTCCAAGACCTGGATCACCAACTCCCCGATCGCCGACGTCGCCGTGGTCTGGGCGAAGGACGATGAGGGCATCCTGCGCGGCTTCCTGCTCGAGCGCGGCATGAAGGGCCTGACCTTCCCGAAGATCGAGGGCAAGTTCTCGCTGCGCGCCTCCGTCACCGGCATGATCATGATGGATGACGTCTTCGTGCCGGAGGAGAACAAGCTGCCGGGCGTGAAGTCGCTCGCCGGCCCCTTCTCCTGCCTCAACCGCGCGCGCTACGGCATCGCCTGGGGCGCGCTGGGCGCGGCCGAGGATTGCTGGCACCGCGCGCGCGACTACACGATGAACCGCAAGATGTTCGGCAAGCCGCTGGCGCAGACGCAGCTCATCCAGAAGAAGCTCGCCGACATGATGACCGAGATCACGCTCGGCCTGCATGCGGTGCTGCGCGTCGGCCGGCTGTTCGATGAGCACAAGATCGCGCCGGAGATGATCTCCCTGGTCAAGCGCAACAATTGCGGCAAGGCGCTCGACATCGCCCGCCAGGCGCGTGACATGCACGGCGGCAACGGCATCGTCGACGAGTACCACGTGATCCGCCACATGGTGAATCTCGAGACGGTCAACACCTACGAGGGCACGCATGACGTCCATGCGCTGATCCTCGGCCGCGCGCAGACCGGGCTGAACGCCTTCGGCTGACGCGTCCGGCCCGACCAGGGGGGCTGAAGGGATGCTGACGGGGACCGACATCCTCACCATCGAGCGTGCCCTTCAGATCGCCATCGCGCCCGCCTTCGTGCTGGGCGGCGTGATGGCGGTCCTCAACCTGCTGATCGGGCGGCTGCAGCGCCTCGCCGACCTCGAGATCACGCTGCGCGACGAGGAATTCGGGGAGCAGGGCCTTCGCGCCATCCTGGTCCACCGGTCCCGGCTCATCTATCCGGCCATCACCTGCTGCATCATCTCGGGCATGCTGCTCTGCGTGCTGGTGATGGTCTCCTTCATCGAACCGCTGTTCGGTGTGAAGGCAGGCACGCATGTCGCCGGCCTGCTGATCGCCGGCATGGTGTTCCTGACCATGGCGCTCGCCCTGTTCCTGGGCGAAATCCTGCTATCCGCCCGCGAACACGGCCGCTTCCGCGCCACGAGGAAACGCTGACCCGGCTTGCTGCATTGCAGCACGGCACGTAGGTTCCGGCATCCAGGAGTTTCCCATGATTGCTCGTCGCACCCTTGCCGCGGCCGCCCTGACGGCGTTCGCCAGCCCCGCCCTTGCCCAGACCACTTGGCCGCGCCGGCCCGTGCGGATGCTGGTCGGCTTCGCGCCCGGCGGCTTCAGCGACATCGTCGCTCGTGCGGTCGCCGAGCAGTACACGCAGCTCCTCGGCGTCAATGTCGTGGTGGAGAACCGTTCCGGCGCCTCGGGTACGCTCGCGACGGATTATGTGGCCAAGGCGCCGGCGGATGGCTCGGTGCTGCTGCTCGGCCATTCCACCCCGAATGCCGTGGCGGCCGCGCTGTTCTCCAACCTGCCCTATGATCCGCTGAACGACCTGACCCCCATCGCGCAGATCGCCGTCCATCCGCATCTGCTGGTGGTCCCGGCCTCCTCGCCGCACCAGACCACCGAGGCACTGATCGCGGCGGCGCGGGCGCGGCCGGGCAGCATTTCCTTCTCCTCGGCCGGGATCGGGTCGGTGCACCACGTCGCCTGCGCGACGCTGGCGCAGAAGGCGGGGGTGGAGCTGGTCCACGTCCCGTATCGCGGCAGCGCGCCGGCCATGGCCGACCTGCTCGCGGGCCGGGTGGACATGACCATCGACGGGGTCTCGGCGGTGGCGGGGCCGATCGGGGACGGCAAGCTGCGGCCGCTCGCCGCCGGCACGCTGGCGCGCATCGATCGCTGGCCGGACATGACCACCCTGCAGGAGCAGGGCTATGGCGAGATCGACGCCATGAGCTGGGTTGGTGTCTTCGGCCCGCCGGGCCTGCCGCCGGAACTGGTGCAGCTTGCCGCGACCGCCGCCGACCAGGCGCTGGCCTCGTCCACCATGCAGCGCGTGCTCGAAGGCGGCAGCTCCATCCCCTCCTCCCGCCGCGGCGCGGAATTCCGGGACTTCGTCGCTCTGGAGATCACGCGCTACAAGGCGGTACTGGGAAACAGTCAGATCCCCCTGTAACGGGACCGCATGACGGACATCGCTGAACTGGAAGTCACCGCGGTCGGCACCGGCGGCGACGGCATCGCCGCGCTGCCTGGCGGTGGCGTGGCCTTCATCCCCCGCGCCCTGCCGGGCGATCTGGTGCGGGCCGCCTTCGTGCAGCGCCGCCGCGACGGCGTCCATGCGCGGCTGGTCGAGCTGCTGCGCCCGAGCCTCCAGCGCGTCGCCGCCCCCTGTCCGCATTTCGACGAGGGCTGCGGCGGCTGTGCCGTGCAGCACTGGGCCCCCGCCGCCCAGGCGGCATGGAAGCGCGACCGGCTGCGGGAGGCGCTGTCCCGTGCCGGCTATCCCGACGCCCCCGTGGCGGAGACCGTCACCACGCCCCCCGGCCGGCGCCGGCGGGCGGATTTCGCGCTGCGCCGCGGGGCCGGCGGCGTCACCGTCGGCTTTCACGAGGCCGGCAGCGCGGCGGTGCTGGATCTCGCGCAGTGCGGCGTGCTGGATCCGGACCTCGTCGCCCTGATCGCCCCGTTGCGCGAGATGCTGCGCCGCCTGCCTGCCCTGCGGCGGGAAGGCTCGGCGGTGGTGAACCTGCTCGACACCGGCCCGGACCTGCTGCTGCGCACGGATGGGCCGCTCTCACCCCCCGAACGGGCGGCGCTGGCCGGTTTTGCCGCCCAGGCCGGGCTGCCACGCATCGCCTGGGCGCTGAAGGATGGGCCGGTGGAGATCGCCGTGCAGCTCGGGCCGGTGGGCATCGCGCTGTCGGGCGTCTCGGTCGCGCCCGCCCCCGGCGCCTTTCTCCAGGCAAGCCCCGAGGGCGAGGCTGCCATCGTCGCCGCCGTGCTGGCCGCGTTGCCCGAACGCCTCGCCGGGCGGGGGCGCATCGCGGACCTGCATGCGGGGTTGGGGACGCTGTCCATCCCGCTCGCCGCCCGCGGCCGGGTGGCCGCCTTCGAGGGTGAGCAGGCCGCCGTCGCCGCGCTGGCCACCGCGGCGGCCCGTGCCGGGGTGAAGGTCACGGCGACGCGCCGCGACCTGGTGCGGCAGCCGCTTCCGCCCGCCGAGCTCAGCGCCTTCGCCGCCGTGGTGCTCGACCCGCCCCATGCCGGGGCGGCGGAGCAGGTGGCGCTGGTCGCGCGCAGCGCCGTGCCGGCGGTGGTGTATGTCTCCTGCAACCCGGCGGCATTGTCGCGCGATGCGCGCGCCTTCGCCCAGGCGGGATGGACCCTGGCATCGGCAACGCCGATCGACCAGTTCGTGCATTCCAGCCAGCTTGAGGCCGTGGTGGCCTTCCGCCGTCAGCGCGGCTCCACCCGCGAGAGATAGAGCGTCGTCACCAGGCGGCGCTCCAGCAGATCCTCGATGGTGCAGGGCTTGGCGCGCGAATCGCCGTCGATGAAGCGCAGCGGGAAACGGTCGGCGAGGGCCGCGAGGACCGCCGGCGCGTCGTCGCAGCGGCTGGCATCGAAGTCGAGCAGGATGCGCAGCCCCGGGCTGCGGTCGATCAGCCCGCCCATCCCGTCGACCACCAGCTTCGCCTGGCTGCTGACGCCGATGCGCAGCACGTCCACGCTGCCCGGCACGATATCCGCGAGCGCCTTGGCCGGGGCCTGGCAATAATGCCGGCCGGCCTCGACGGTGAAGGCGCCGGCGAAATGCCCGTCCGAGGGGCCGATCAGCAGCGCCGGCACCCGAAGCTGCTCATAGGTCGTCTCCGCCGCGGCCAGCCGCTCGGGGGTGATGTTGCCGCCGAAGCCGTTGACCAGCACGTTGCGCCGCAGCAGCCAATGCAGCCAGGGATTGGCCTCAAGCGCGGTGACGTGCCCCTCCGGCCCGACCAGATCCGCGAGGATCAGCGACCAGTAGCCATAGATGGCGCCGACGTCGTAGGCGGTCTCGCCGCGCGCGACGTTGCGACAGAGGAATTCCGTCACCCAGTACTGCCAGTACCCATCGAGCAGCAGATGCGGCGCGATGCCGCCATCGGCCGCATCGGTGAACATCTTGAACCGCCCGAGCACACGGCAGAGCACGCTGCCATCGGGCAGCGGCACCGTCTGGGTGCGGTCGCGGATCTGCGCCTCGATCTCGCGGCGGTTGCCGGTGCGCAGCAGTTCCTCGAGCGTGGCGATGTCCCGCCGGCCGACCTCGGCGCGCACAGCCTCGACGGTCGCGCGCAGCACGGCCAGCTCGCCCCGGATCCGGAACAATTCTTCATGCGTGCCCTGGATCGCGCCTTTGCTCTGGCGCGGGCCCGTCGCGAAGAGCCAGGACAGGAAGCGCGGCACGATGCCCGCTTTCGGGGGCTCGGCCGCGTCAAGCGACATCAGGGGATTATCCTTAGGCACCGGCTACTATTAGACCTTGTGAACGCGGTTGTACCGACCCCGCCGAAGATTCACATTCCCGGCGCATGGTGGCAACCCATTGTTGCGGCGGCAACTCTTGACCGGGCATGGATCATCCCAAGGTCAATCCGGCAACAATAAGGTGGCACCAGATGGTTCCGAGCCGACGTACCGCCCTCCTGGCCGCGGGAAGCCTCATCGCCGCTCCCGCTCTTGTGCGGGGCGCTGCCACGCAGGCGCCGACCCCGCCCTCGGCCGCGCCGCCCCAGGCCCCCGGCTTCTACCGCTTCAGGATCGGCGGCTTCCTGGTGACGACCGTCCAGGATGGTTTCTTCGCCCGGCCGCTTGAAGGCTTCGTCCGCAACGCCCCCCTCGCCGAGGTGCAGGCGGCGGCCAGCAATGCCTTCCTGCCCACCGACCGCCAGGTCATCCCCTTCACCATCACCTTCGTGCAGCGGGGCGATTCGCTGATCGCCTTCGACACCGGCAACGGCGTCACGCCGGCCGGGGCGACGGCAGGACGCATGATCGCCAACATGGCCGCCGCCGGCATCGATCCGGCGCGCGTGACGCATGTGATCCAGAGCCACTTCCATGGCGACCACGTGAACGGCCTGCTCGATGCCAACGGGGGCCGGGCCTTCCCCAATGCACAGATCCTGGTGCCGGAAGCCGAGTGGGCGTGGTGGACGACCGCCACCAATGAAACGCGCAGCCCCGAAGGCCAGCGCGGCAATTTCGCCAATGTCGCGCGGCGCTTCGCACCCTATCAGGGCCGCGTGACGCCGTTCGCCGCCGGGGCGGAGGTGGTTCCCGGCATCACCGCGATCGCGGCCCCCGGCCACACGCCCGGCCACACCATTTTCCGCATCGCCGATGGCGACGCGCAGATGATGTTCGTCGCGGACGTGACCAACCGGCCGGAACTCATGATGGCGAATCCGGACTGGCAGATCGTCTTCGATTTCGACGGGGACACGGCCGCGGCGACGCGCCGGCGGGTGCTGGACATGGTCGCCACCGACCGCATCCGCGTCACCGGCTACCACTTCCCTTTCCCGGCGAATGGTCATGTCGCCAGGGCCGGCAACGGCTTCCGCTTCGTGCCCGCCGACTGGTCGAGCGCCGTCTGACCGCACTTCCCGGATCGCGGCCCCGCCGCGATCCGGGAGCGCAAAGCGCGACCGCGCCCAAACCGTCAGTTGCCCCCGGCGCACCAACGCAGGGCGCGAAGGCAAGGCGGCCGGATGGCCGCCGCCCGCCGTCTGAGGGCCAAACTAAACGTGGAAGGATTCGCCGCAGCCGCAGCGGCCCTTCTCGTTCGGGTTGGTGAAGGTGAAGCCGGAGGTCATGGCCTTCACCTCGTAATCCATCACCGTGCCGATCAGGAACAGCGTCGCCTTGCGGTCGATCAGGACAGTTACGTCCTTGTCGGTGACGACCTCATCGGATGGCGCCGCCTCGTCCGTCCAGGACAGGTCGTAGGACAGGCCGGAACAGCCCTTCGCCTTGACGCCGATGCGCAGCAGCTTGCCGTGCTGGCCCCTGGCATAGAGCGCGCGCAGACGGTCCGCGGCGGCATCCGTCAGGGTCATGACGGGCGGCAGGGCGCGCCTGGTGCGGGGGGCTTCGACGGTGGTGCTCATCGGCTGCCTCCTCAGAACATGTTGAGCGCGAGGCGGGCATCCTCGCTCATGCGGGACTGGTCCCAGGGCGGGTCCCAGACGACTTCGACATCGGCATCGGTCACGCCCTCGACCGCGCGAACCGCCTCCTCCACCTGGCCCGGCAGTTCCTGGGCCGAGGGGCAGGCCGGGGTGGTCAGCGTCATCTCCACCTTCACCTTGCCGTCATCGGCGATCTCGATCGCGTAGACCAGGCCGAGCTGGTAGATGTCGACCGGGATCTCCGGGTCATAGACCGTGGAGATGGCGGCGATCACCGCATCCTCGCTCACCTTCGGTGCCGGTGGCTTCACCTCGCCATCCGGCGTCCAGATCGCGCGGGTCTCGATGGGCGCGGGGTCACTCACTGCTCGCCTCCTTGGTCCCGTCGAGCGCGGCGTTCAGCGTATGCCAGGCCAGCGTCGCGCATTTCACGCGGGAGGGAAATTCGTGCACGCCGGACAGCGGCGCGAGGCGTTCCATCTCCTCGGCGAAGGCCGCGCCGCAATCGGGGCAGGCGCCGGTCATCGCCAATTCGCGGAACTGCGTGCCGAGCGCCTTCGCCTGGTCCGGGGTCTTGCCCTTCACCGTCTCCGTCATCAGCGATGCGCTGGCGGTCGAGATGGCGCAGCCGCGGCCCTGGAAGGCGGCATCGGCGATGTGCCCGTCCGGCGTCATCCTGACGAACAGCTCGATGCGGTCGCCGCACATCGGGTTGTCGCCGCGCGCGGTGGCGTCGGCATCCTCCAGCCGATGGAAGTTCCGCGGCTTGCGGCCATGGTCGAGGATGACTTCCTGGTAGAGGTCGCGCAGATCGTCGAACAGGCCGCTCATGCGAAGAACTCCCGCGCTTCGATCAGCGCACGAGCCAGGATGTCGATCTCCTCCTTCGTCGTGTAAAGGCCGAAGGAGGCGCGGGTCGTGCCATTTTCCAGGCCGAAGCGCGCATGCAGCGGTTCGGCGCAATGCCGCCCCGCGCGGACCGCGATGCCCGCGCGGTCGAGCAGCGTGGCAAGGTCGTGCGGATGGGCGGCATCCAGGCTGAAGGCGAAGACGCCGCCGCGATCCTGCGCGCGCCCCAGCAGCGCCAGCCCCGGCACCTCGGACAGCGTCGCCATGGCGTGATCGACCAGGGTGCGCTCATGCGCCTCGATGGCCGGCATGCCGATGGCGGTGACATAGTCGATCGCGGCATGCAGGCCCACGGCCTCGATGATCGGCGGCGTGCCGGCCTCGAACTTCGCCGGGGCCGGCGCCCACTCCGACTTCCCGAAGGTGACGGAGGCGATCATGTCACCGCCGCCGAGGAAGGGCGGCATGCGCTCAAGGTGCTCGAGCTTCGCCCAGAGCACGCCGATGCCGGTCGGCCCGTACAGCTTGTGCCCGGTGAAGCAGTAGAAGTCGCAGCCGATGGCCTGCACGTCCACGCGCCGGTGCACCGCGGCCTGCGACCCGTCCAGCAGCACCTTCGCGCCGTGGGCATGGGCGGCGGCGACGATGCGTTCGACCGGCGTGACGGTGCCGAGCACGTTCGACATATGCGCGATGGCGACCAGCCCGACCTTGCCGTCGGCGAGCTTGCGCTCGAGGTCTTCCATGTCGAGCTCGCCGGCATCGGTGACGCGGCAGACCCGCAGCTCGATGCCTTTGTCGTCGCGCAGCAACTGCCAGGGCACGATGTTGGCGTGGTGCTCCAGCTCGCTGATCAGCACCGCCTGGCCGGGCTTCATCACGCCCCGGCCCCAGGAATGGGCAACGAGGTTCATCGCCTCGGTGCTGTTCTTGGCGAAGACGATCTCGCGCGGATCGGCGGCGTTGATGAAGCGTGCCGTCGCCGCGCGCGCGGCCTCATAGGCATCGGTCGCGAGCTCGGACAGCCGATAGGCACCGCGATGGACATTGGCATAGGCCGTTTCCATGCAGCGGACCATCGCCTCGATCACCGCGCGCGGCTTCTGGGCCGAGGCGCCGGAATCGAGGAAGACCAGCGGCCGCCCCCGCGCCTGCGGTTGCGACAGGATCGGGAAATCCTGCCGGATGCGCGCGACGTCGAAGGCAGCCGGGGTCAGCGTGTCCATCACGCAGCCTTCCCTTGGCGGGACCACCAATTGTCCAGCGCGCGGGTCAGCGCCGCGCGCAGGGTCTCGTCGGTCACGGTCTCGACGGCCTCATGCAGGAAGGCCTCGACCAGCATGGCCTTGGCCTCGTCCGCGGGGATGCCGCGCGAGCGCAGGTAGAACAGGCTGTCCGCGTCGAGCGCGCCGACCGTCGCGCCGTGGCTGCACTTCACGTCGTCGGCGTAGATCTCGAGCTGCGGCTTGCTGTCGATCTCCGCTTCCTCCGACAGCAGCAGCGCCTGGTTCATCTGGTAGCCATCGGTGCGCTGGGCGACCTGGTGGACGTGGATCTTGCCCTGGAAGACGCCGCGCGACCGCCCGGCCAGCACGGTCTTGTAGGTCTGGCGGGACGCGCAATCCGGCGCGGCGTGGTCGAGCGCGGTGGTGGTATCCACATGCTGGCCGTCCGCGGCCATCTGCGCCCCGTTCATGTGGCAGGCGGCCTTGGGGCCGGTCAGCACCGCATGGATCTCGTTGCGCGTCAGCCGGGGTCCGGCGGCGACGGTGAAGTTGTCGTAGGTGCCGCCGGCCGCGATGGTCGCGTAGATGGTGGACAGGTGGAAGACGGTCGCTTCCTCCTGCAACATGCGGCCATGGGTGAAGGTCGCACCCTCGGCGACCGTGATCTCGAAGACCGGGTTGTGCAGGCATTGCCCGCGACCCGTCGCCGTCTCGATCAGCGTCAGCGCCGCACCGGCGCCAAGGCGGATCAGATGCCGCGGATGGAAGGCGAAGGGCCGGCCGGGATCGACGGCGATGGAGACCAGCTCCAGCAACCCGGCATCCACGCCCGCCGGGATGTCGAGAAAGAGACCATCCTCGAACAGCATCGTGTTCAGCGCGGCGAGCGGCTCGCTGCCCGGCCGCGCCAGCGCGCCGAGATGCCGTTCGGCCTCGTTCAGGTCGCGGGCCAGGGACAGCACCCGGAACGGGAGGCCTTCCAGCGTGGAGAGATCCTCGCGGAAGCGCCCATCGACGAAAACCGCGCGATGCGCCGCGTTTTCCGGCGGCAGGGCGATCGCGCCCTCCACCATGGTCAGCGGCTCGGCGAAATGCGCCTGCCCGATGGGGGCGAGGTCGGTGTACTTCCACTGCTCCACGCGGCGCGTGGGGAAGCCGCGCGCGGCGAAGTGCACCGCGGCATCGGCGCGAAGCTGGTTCAGCCACGGCTTGCGCGCCCCGGGCAGATGGTCCTTCAGCCCTTCATAGCGCGCGAGGAAACCGGCGGCGCCGGTCGGCACGGCAGCGGTCATGCGGCGTTCTGGACGGCGGCATAGCCCTGCGCCTCCAGCTCCTTCGCCAGTTCCGGCCCGCCCGACGTCACGATGCGTCCGTTGATCAGCACATGCACGCGGTCCGGCACGATGTAGTCGAGCAGCCGCTGGTAATGGGTGATGACCAGCGCCGAGAAGCCCGGCCCCCGCATGGCGTTCACGCCATCGGCGACGATCTTCAGCGCATCGATGTCGAGGCCGGAATCCGTCTCGTCCAGGATCGCCATCGACGGCTGCAACAGCGCCATCTGCAGGATCTCGTTGCGCTTCTTCTCACCGCCGGAGAAGCCGACATTCACGCCCCGCTTCAGCATGTCCTCGGGCATGGACAGCGCCTTCATGCGCTCCCGCGCCAGCTTGAGGAACTGCATGGCATCGAGCTCGCTCTCGCCCTTGGCGCGGCGCAGCGCATTCAGCGCCGTACGCAGGAAGGTGGCGTTGCCCACGCCCGGCAGCTCGACCGGGTATTGGAAGGCGAGGAAGAGCCCGGCGGCCGCGCGTTCCTCAGGCTCCATCGCCAGGACGTCCACGCCGTTCAGCGTCACCATGCCGCCGGTGACTTCGTAACCATCGCGACCGGACAGCACGTAGGAGAGCGTGGACTTGCCCGACCCGTTCGGGCCCATGATGGCATGCACCTCGCCGGTCGGCACTTCGAGGTCGATCCCCTTCAGGATCTCCTTGCCGTCGATCTCGGCGGTCAGTCCTTCAATCTTCAACATGGTCAGCCAACCGACCCTTCCAGGGAAATCTGCAACAGCTTCTGCGCTTCCACCGCGAATTCCATCGGCAGCTCCTTGAGCACCTCGCGGCAGAAGCCGTTCACGATGAGGCCCACCGCCTCCTCCTGCGTCAGCCCGCGCTGGCGGCAGTAGAAAAGCTGGTCCTCGGCGATGCGGCTCGTCGTCGCCTCGTGCTCCACCTTGGCGGAGACGCAGCGGTTCTCGATGTAGGGCACGGTATGCGCGCCACACAGGTCGCCGATCAGCAGGCTGTCGCACTGGGTGAAGTTGCGGGCACCCTTGGCCTTGGCGCCGATGCGCACCAGGCCGCGATAGGTGTTCTGGCCGTGCCCCGCGCTGATGCCCTTCGACACGATGGTCGACTTGGTGCGCGGGCCGATGTGGAACATCTTCGTGCCGGTATCGGCCTGCTGGTAGTTGTTGGTGATGGCGACGGAATAGAACTCGCCCACGCTGTCCTCGCCCTGAAGGATGCAGGACGGGTACTTCCAGGTGATCGCCGACCCCGTCTCCACCTGCGTCCAGGAGATCTTGGACCGCGCGCCTCGGCAGGCGCCGCGCTTGGTGACGAAGTTGTAGATGCCGCCCTTGCCCTCGGCGTCGCCGGGGTACCAGTTCTGCACGGTGGAATACTTGATGGTCGCGTCATCCATCGCGACCAGCTCGACCACCGCGGCATGAAGCTGGTTCTCGTCACGCATCGGGGCCGTGCAGCCTTCCAGATACGAGACGTAGGCGCCGGCATCGGCGATGATCAGCGTGCGCTCGAACTGTCCGGTCGACTTCGCGTTGATGCGGAAATAGGTCGACAGCTCCATCGGGCAGCGCACGCCCTTGGGGATGTACACGAAGGACCCGTCGGTGAAGACGGCGCTGTTCAGCGCGGCGAAGAAATTGTCGCCCTGCGGCACCACCGTGCCGAGATACTTCCGCACCAGCTCGGGGTGCTTCTGCACCGCCTCGCTGATCGAGCAGAAGACGATGCCTTCCTTCTCGAGCCGGTCCTTGAAGGTGGTGGCGACCGAGACGCTGTCGAACACCGCGTCGATCGCGACGGGCATGCGGCCATCCGCGGGGGTCGCGCCCGCGCCCTCGACACCAGCCAGGATCTCCTGCTCGCGCAGCGGGATGCCGAGTTTGGCATAGGTCTTCAGCAGCTCGGGATCGACCTCGTCGAGCGACTTCGGCGCGACCTTGGTCTTCGGCGCGGCGTAGTAATGCGCATCCTGGTAGTCGATCGGCGGATACTTCACCGCGGCCCAGCGCGGCTCCTCCATCGACTTCCACGCCGCGAAGGCGCGCAAGCGCCATTCGAGCAGCCATTCGGGCTCGTTCTTCTTCGCGCTGATGAAGCGGACGATCTCCTCGTTCAGCCCCTTCGGCGCGAACTCCATCTCGATGTCCGTCTCGAAACCCCACTTGTAGGTGGAGTCGGTGACGGACTGGACGGTCTCGATCGTCTCAGTGACGGCAGGCATTCTCTTCTCCGTCCTACTCGGCGGCCACGTATCGGGTCTGCCGCTGCGCGGTGGGCTCGGGGTGCGGCACGAAGGCCGGCACGCCAGCGAGATCCGCGATGGAAATGCCGGACAGCGCCCGGCGGATCGCTTCGTTCACGGGATCCCAGCGCCCGCGCACCGGGCAGCGGGCCTCCGCATCGCAAAAGCCGGCGGCATTGTCCACGCAAGCCGTCAGCGCGATGGGGCCGTCTATCGCAGCGATGACATCGGTCAATGGGATCGCCGCCAGCGGCCGCGCGAGGCGGTAGCCTCCCGTGGCCCCGCGCCGCCCTTCGACCAGCCCGGCATGGGACAGGATCTTGAGGACCTTGGCCACGGTGGGTTCGCCAAGGCCGGTCGCGCCGGCAAGGCCTGGCGCCGTCAGGACGGCGCCATCCTCGGCATCGTCCAGCCGCGCCAGGACGACCACCGCGTAGTCCGTCATCTTTGACAGGCGAAGCACGGAAGCGGTCCTTCCCGTAAACCGGACCCAATTGGTCCGGATTGCAGATGCGCTCGCCATTCTATGAAGTCAAGGCGCCTGGACGTTCGCCCAGCATTACGCACATTTGCATGGAATGTCAGAGACTGGATTCACGGAAAGCGATGCAGGGGATCGAGATGAGAGCCATTCCCGCCGGCGGGGCCGTGCCGGCGGCACTGCCGCCAAACGAGGTGGAGCGCGTCGCTGCCCTGCGCTCCTATGACGTGCTGGACACCGCCTGCGAGGAAAGCTTCGACGGCGTCGCGGAACTCGCTCGACGCCTGCTCAACGCCCCGATCGCGCTCGTCTCGCTGATCGATGCGGAACGCCAATGGTTCAAGGCGCGCGTGGGGATCGAGGCCGATGAAACGCCCCGGGAGCTGTCCTTCTGCGGCCATGCGATCCTCGACGCCACCGGCGCCACCATGGTCGTGCCGGACGCCCAGCAGGACCCCCGCTTCGCCGGCAATCCCTTCGTCACCGGCGCCCCGCATCTGCGCTTCTACGCGGGCGTGCCGCTGCTGAACCCGGAAGGTTTCGCACTCGGTACGCTTTGCGTCATCGACCAGGAACCACGCGAACTCTCCGAGGCCGACAACGCAACCCTGCGCGCCCTGGCGCGCATGGTCGTCACGACGCTCGAACTGCGCCGCGCCTCGCTCAACATGCGTTCGATGGCGACGAGCGATTCACTCACCGCCCTGCCCAACCGCATCGCGCTGCTCGGCGCGCTCGAACGCGCCATCCGGCGCGCCAGGGAGACCGGCGAGGTCTTCTCGCTGCTGATGATGGACCTCGACGGCTTCAAGGGCATCAATGATCGTTTCGGCCATGCGGAGGGCGATGCGGTGCTGCGCGCCGTCGGCGCCCAGCTCGCCGCGACCCTGCGGCGGGAGGACGAGCCCTCCCGCCTCGGCGGCGACGAGTTCGCCGCGGTGCTGGCGCGCATCGACCTGCGCGATGCGCGGGAGATCGCGGAACGGCTCCGCGAGGCCATCGCCGCGCGGATGGAAGCCGCGGGCTGGCCGGTGACGGCCTCGATCGGCACGGTCACCTTCCGCAGCCCGCCCCTCTCGGCGGAGGCGGCGCTCAGCCACGCCGATGCGCTGATGTACGAGGCGAAGCGCAGCGGGCGCGACCGGACCGCCCATGCGGTGGAGGGCGACGAAACCTGCATCTGACGCGCGCTTCGATTGAAGGTCACCGGCCGAGCGTGAGCGGGAGCGCTCCCATGTCCTGACGGCGAAGTCCGCCGGGCTTCGCCGGCAGGCCACCGGGGACCGCGACTGGACGCGGCACCCGGTCCTGGCCATCGTTCGCCCGCAAAGCTTCGAGGAATGCCGATGCCGACGATCCGGACCGATGACGGGGTGGACCTGCATTACGAGGAGGCCGGCACCGGCATCCCGATGGTCTTCGTGCACGAATTCGCCGGCGACAGCCGGTCCTGGGAACAGCAGCTCCGCTTCTTCTCCCGCCGTTACCGCTGCATCGCCTTCAATGCGCGCGGCTATCCCCCCTCCGCCGTGCCGACCGACCCCAAGGCCTATTCGCAGGACCGGGCGACGGACGATATCGCGGCGGTGATTAAGGGGCTGAACCTCGCCCCCGCCCATGTCGTCGGCCTGTCCATGGGCGCCTTCGCCACGCTGCATCTGGGGCTGCGCCATCCGGGCCTGGCGCGCAGCCTGGTCGCGGCCGGCGTCGGCTATGGCGCCGCGCCGGACAAGCGCGAGCAGTTCCGCGCCGAAACCGATGCGGCCATCGCCAAGCTTCGCGAACAGACCATGGCCGTCTTCGGCAAGACCTACAGCCGCGGCCCGACCCGCCTGGTCTTCGAGGAGACCGACCCGCGCGGCTATGCCGAGTTCCAGGCGCAGCTCTGCGAGCATTCGACGGAGGGCTCGGCGCTGACCATGAATGGCGTGCAGCGCGAACGGCCCTCCCTTTTCGACCTCGCCGAGGGCTTCCGCAGCTACACCCTGCCGACGCTGATCATCGCCGGCGACGAGGACGACCCCACGCTGGAACCGGCGCTCTACCTCAAGCGCACCATCCCGACGAGCGCCCTGCTGGTGATGCCGAAATGCGGCCACACCATGAACCTGGAACATCCGGACGCCTTCAACCAGGCGGTGCTGGACTTCGTGACGCAGGTGGATGCGGGGGCGTGGAAGCGGCGCATCCCCGAGAGCCTCAGCGGGTCGATCATCGCGGCAAAGGCAGGCTGATACGGCGGTCGAAGGCTTCGGCCGCCAATATCCGTGCTCGCCGGGCTGCCGGCGTGCCGCATTCGGAGCCGCGGGCCGGGGCCGGGCGCCCGGCCGCCGGGGCGATGCCCCCGAGGGGGGGGACCCCGCGGCGTGTACACCGTGGGTGGGCCCCCCTGGAGGACCCACACCGCGCCGGA
>JAYSDS010000027.1:0-23479 GCA_041914265.1 Roseomonas sp. | reverse complement strand
AATCCCGGGCCGCGGGGGGCGGCGGGCGGCCCGCTTGGGGCGCCGCGCCGGGGCCCGGCCCCCGGCCCCCCCGGGACGATGCCCCGTAGGGCGGGAACGCGGCGGCTTGACCACGTTGCTTGGCACCGCATGGAGACAGCTCACCGTGCAGTAGAATGCGACAATCATTAATAAACCAATAACGCGCATTTTTCATCGACAGTTCACCACCCGAGCGTTACGCTCCTTTCATGTTCGACGATCAGCACATTGAGATCATTGAGTTATTCTCCAGCCACCCGGCTGCCTCCCTGATCTGCCCGGACTACATGCTGGACCGGCTGCGACAGGCCTGCCCCGGTATCGCCGCCTATCCCTATTGCGCCGTCTCCGCTCTCGGGCGGGAGGAACCGGAAGCCGTCATCGTCCATAAGGGCATGCTGCGCGCGCTGGGCTGGCAGCGCCTGGCCTCGGCGCTGGCTGCCGGCGCGCCCGTGCTGGCGAACGACGTCTTCGTCGTGTTCCGCCGCGGCGCCCGGCGGCGGCCCGCCGATACCGGCATCGATGCCCATCTCGCGCCGCTGCTCGCCTTCTGCCGGCATTGGCAGACCCTGCCGCGCGGCAGCGCGCCCAGCCGGCGCGCGGTCATCGCCTCGGCCTGGAATCTCGGCAATTGCGGCGATGACGCGGTGAGCCTCGCCGCCGCCGGCATCTGCCGCCGCCTGGGCTTCGAGGAAGTCACCCTGCTCGGTCCCTCCGGCCCGCTCGATCCCATCGAGCGCGCGGGGCTGGTCCTGCTCGGGGGCGGCGGGCTGCTCTACGACAACGACATCACGAACACCGCCAACTACACCGCCCCGCTGCGCTTCGCCGCCGCCTGCGGCGTGCCGTATGCGGCGCTGGGCGTGGGCACCCAGGGCATCCGCACCGCCCTCGGCCGCGCCGCCTATCACGAGGCGCTGGCCGGCGCCGCCGTCATCGCCGCGCGCGATGAGACGGATGTCGCCGTGCTGCGCACGGAATGCGCCCTGCACCAGGCCGAGGCCGGCGCGGACCTGGCCTTTGCCCTGCCGGAGCTGGAACCGCACTGGTTCGCGCCCATGACGCGGCCGGCACGGGCCCGGCCGCTCGCGCTGCTCTCGCTCGGCTACTCACGGGAGACGCCGGGCCTGCAGGGCGAGACGCTGCTGCGGAGCATCCTCGGCCTCGCCCGCAGCCTGGGCGAGACGCACGACCTGCTGCTGGCCCGCCATTCGACCGACGATGCGCCGGTGCATGCCGAAGCGGCGCGCATTCTCGGCATCCGCGACATCGACCTCGCCGCGCTCGGCGTGCCGATGGCGATCGCGACCTACGCGGCGGCCGACCTCGCCGTCACCTCCCGCTACCACGGCACCATCTTCGCGGCGCTGACCGGCACGCCCGTGGCCACGATCTGCGACGGGCCGGCGAAGCTCGGCCGGCTGGTCAGCCAGGCCCTGCCCTCGATCGCCCCTGCCATGACGCCGCTGGACGAGACAGGCAGTCCGCTGCTCGATGGCCAGGAGCTCGCCCGGCGCGCGCGACCTGCCGCCGCCGCTGAGGTCGCCGCCCAGCGCACCGCCGCCATGGCCGGCGTGGCGCGGCTGGCGACGGCGCTGCGCGGGCCTGAGGCCAGGCGGCCGGTGCCGGCGGCGCCCGTCGCAACGCCCGTCGCCCTCACGCTTCCCGCCGCCGCCGCGTCGTCCGCCCCGCCGCCGCCCTGGAGCCCCGCGCTGCTCGACGCCTGCGCGCTGGCCACGGATCGGGGCGGCCTGATGCTGACGATCGGCACCCCGCCCCCGCCGGTGCTGCCGGCGGCGATGATGCGCCGCATCGCGCGGCACGGTGTGGCCCAGGCCGACCGGGCCGCGCTGTCCCTTGCCGTGCCGGAGGAAGCGGCGCGGCGCATCCCGCTCGACCCGGCGCGACCCTGGCCCGCCAGCATCGGCTCCGCCCTCGCCGCGGCACGGCGCTTCCCGGTCGCGGTTCTGCGCCTCGCCGGATCCGACATCGCTATCGCGCATGAGGCGATCCGGGCCCTCGACCCCACCATCATGGTGCTCGAACGCCCGCCCTCGCCGCCCGCGATGGAAACCCTCGACGCGCTGTTGGTCGCGATCGGCATCAGCGGGCGCGTACTGCTGGTCGGGCGCGATTCCAGGCTGGTCCCCGTGCCGCTCTTCGAAGCCGAGCCCGCGCTGCGCCATCGCAGCATCCTCTGCACCGAGGCCGCCTGGGCGGCGCTGCAGACGCAGCGCGCCGCCGCCACCGCCTGACGCCCGCCCCCGCGCCGGAGATTGCCGAAGTGACCGTTCCGATCTTCATCAGCTTCTACGCCGGCCGGCGCTACTACTACGACGCCGCGGAACAGCTCCGCGCGGATCTCGACGCGCTCGGCATCCCGCACGACATCGAGGAAGTCGCCCCGCCCGCCGATCGCGACTGGGCCGAGATCTGCCGGATGAAGCCCGCCTTCATCCAGCGCAAGCTGGAACAGCACCGGAAGCCGGTCTTCTGGCTCGACGTGGACAGCCGCGTGCTCAAGCGCCCCACCGTGCTCGACGGGTTGCGCGGCGACTTCGCCGCCTTCCTGCGCGGCTTCTCCCGCCTGCAGGATTTCGACCCGGTGCAGCGCGGCCGTACCTTCGTCCCCGGCTTCCTCTTCTTCAACTACACCGACGGCGCGCGGCGCCTCGCCGCGCAGGTGGCGGAGATGGAGGCAGCGTCGGAGGTGCGGGCGACGGACGACTATTTCCTCGAAGAAGCCTGGCGCGCCTTCGAGGGGCATATCGACGTCACGCTGCTCTCTCCCGCGGGGATCGACCTCGGCAAGGCGAATGCCGCGCCGGTCGAGGATCCCTGGCTGCAGGTCGGGCTGTCGGGCAGCGTCCGCTCCTTCATCAACCAGGTCGAGCAGCACAAGCCCGCCGCCTTCGAGACCCAACGCCTCTTCGCCGGCCTGCAGAACCTCGCGCAGCAGGAAGTGCAGAAGGGCCGCATGACGGAGGCGACCGTCTATCTGCGTCGCATGGTCGCACTCGATCCCGCGCATGGCGGGGCGCTGCGCACCCTCGCGCGCGTGCTGCGGCGCCAGGGACGGCTCGCCGAGGCGCTCGGCGAATACGAGACGCGGCTCGCCGCCATCACCGCTGACCCGCCGGAGGATCGGCGGCTCGTCGAATTCCTCTCGAGCTACTTCGACTTCATGCTCGAATCCGGCCGGTTGCCCGAGGCCGCGGCACTGCTGGGACGGATGACCGCGCTCGGGGATGCCGGCGCGACGGCGCTCGCCCGCAGCAAGGCCTATCGCCTCTCGCTGGAGACCGAGGCGCGGCAGACCGGCCAGCAGGCCGCCCGGGTGCCGCTATGGTGGATGGAACAGCCCTATCCCGGCAATTTCGGCGATGCGCTCAACCCCTATCTGGTCCATCGCCTCAGCGGCGCGCCGCCGCGCTTCGTGCCGGCCGGCACGGGGGTGCTCGCCATCGGGTCCACCATCAAATTCGCCCGCGCGAAGACCAAGGTCTGGGGTTCGGGCTCGCCGCGCCTGACCGATCGGTTGAGCGCCGAGGCGACCTATTGCGCCGTGCGCGGGCCGCTCACCCGCCGCCTGGTGCGCGACAGCGGCGGCACCTGCCCGGACGTCTATGGCGACCCCGCGCTGCTGCTGCCGCGCCTGTACCATCCGCGCGTGACGAAGCGGCATGCGCTCGGCCTGATCCGCCACCATGTCCATACCGAGGAGCCGATCCAGCTCGCCCCGGACGTGACCGAGATCGACATCCTGCGCTGCGGGGCGGAGGAGATCGAGGCCTTCATCGACGAAGTGCTGGCCTGCAGCATGATCGCCTCGACCTCGCTGCACGGGCTGATCGTCGCGCATGCCTATGGCATCCCGGCGGTGTGGGTCGATTTCAGCGGCGCCGGCACCCGGATCCAGGGCAACCACATCAAGTTCCTGGACTACTTCGCCTCGGTCGGCATCGAACAGACGCAGCCCTTCGACCTCAGCGGCATCGACGTGCTCTCGGCCGAGCTGGTGCGCGGCCATGCCCGCCGCATCGAGACCCCGCCCGATCTCGACCGGCTGCTCGATGCCGCCCCCTTCGAGCTGCGGCTCGGCCAGCCCGCGCCGCCGGTCAGCGCGATGGCGGAGCTGCTGCCATCCCTGTCGTGAGCACCAGCTTCATGCCCTCGTGGCTCGCCGTGAAGCCAAGGGATTCGTAGAAGCGCCGCGCATCGCCCCGCGACTTGTCGGTGGTGAGCTGCACCATGCCGCAGCCGCGTTCCCGGCAGCGCTCGATCGCCCAGTCGAACATGTGGCGCCCGAGGCCGGCGCCGCGATGGCTGGCGGCGATGCGCACGCTCTCGATCTGCCCACGCCACAGGCCGCGATGCGACAGGCCGGGCAGGAAGGTCAGTTGCAGGCAGCCAATGACGGCGCCCCCGTCTTCGACCACGGCGAGGAACTGGTTCGGGTCGGCCTCGATCGCGGCGAAGGCGGCGTCATAAGCGGGATCGCCGGGCTTCTCCCGCGCCGCGCCCAGCACGTCGTCGGCCAGCAGCGCGACGATGGCGGGCACATCCGCGGCGGTCGCGCGGCGGAAGACCGGGCCGCTCACGCGTAGAGATCCCCGCGGGTCGGCGGCAGGCCGGATCCCCCCCGCGCGCGCTTCGTCGCCACGGTCTGGAAGATGCCGACCGTGCCGCGCTCGAAGGCGAGTGCGCAGCCGGCGAGGTACATCAGCCAGATCTTGGTCCGGGCCTCGCCGGCCTCGGCATAGGCGGCCTCGCGGTTGGCATAGAGCCGTTCGGTCCACAGCCGGCAGGTGCGGCCGTAATGCTCCCGCCAACCTTCGGTGTCGTGGATCTCGAAGCCGTTGCGTTCCATCGCGTCGGTGGTGCCGCCGATATGGTCCAGCTCGCCGCCCGGGAAGATGTAGTTCACCAGGGTGCGGAACTCGGGGTTCGCCTTGCGGAACTTCTTCTCGGTGGCCTTCATCGGCCGCGCAATGGCGTGGTGCAGGTAGATGCCGCGCGCCTTCAGCAGTGACCGAATGTGCCGGAAATACCCGTCGCGATTGTCGAGCCCGACATGCTCGAACATGCCGATCGAGGCGATCTTGTCGAATTCGCCGCTCAGCTCGCGGAAGTCGCGCAGCTCGATCGTCACGCGGTCCTGCAGGCCGAGCCGCTTCACCTTCTCGGTCGCGAAGTCGAACTGCGCCTGGGACAGCGTCACGCCATGCGCCTGCACGCCGTAATGCTGCGCGGCATGGCAGACGAGCCCGCCCCAGCCGCAGCCGATGTCGAGCATGCGCTCGCCCGGCTTCAGCCGCAGCTTGCGGCAGGACATGTCGAGCTTCGCCTTCTGCGCCGTCGCCAGATCGGCGTCCCAGTCCGGGAAGTAGGCGCAGGAATAGACCATCTCGGGGTCGAGGAAGAGCGTGTAGAAGGCGTTGGAGACGTCGTAGTGGAACTGCACCTGCGCCTTGTCGTCGCGCCCCTGGCCGTGCTTCGCGGCCTGCGCGCCCGCATAGGCATGCCCCTTACCGCCCCCGCCCGGGCCGAACAGGAATGGCAGGAAGGCCCGCAGCGCCAGGCCCTTGTCGAGCCGCTTCGCCAGCCCGCGCGTCGATCCCGACCCGGCCGCCGCGGCGAGGTCGAGCAGCGTCCCGCCCTTGAGATCGACGGCGCCTTCCGCGATCAGCTCGACCACCGTCGGCAGGCGCGGGCGCCGCACCAGCCGCGTGAGCGCCGCCGGCGTGGCGATGGACAGCACCAGCGACCCGTCGGCCTTGGGCGAGAGCGGCAACACCGTCCCGTCCCACAGCCCGACCGATAGGTCGAGAGGCGCCACCTGGGCCACATGCCCCGCGAAGCGGCGCAGCGCCGCGATCCGGCGATCATCCCTGGCCATGCCGTTCGATCCTGCCTGACAATTGCGTGGCCGCTCTAAGCGCAGCCGATTGCCGCGGCAACCCGGCTTCACGCCCCGCCAAGCCGGGTCTAGAAGCTTAGCTGGCTAAACACCACGGAGGGGATGCCAGAATGCCGAACATGCTCGAGGGCAAGGTCGCGATCGTCACGGGGGCCGGCAACGGCATCGGGCGCGAAATCGCCATCATGATGGCGGGCCAGGGTGCGAAGGTCATCATCAACGACATCGGCGCCTCGGTGTCGGGCGAGGGCCAGGACGCGACCCCCGCGCAGCAGACCAAGGCGATCATCGCGCAGAATGGCGGCCAGTCCGAGATCTCGACCGAGAGCGTATCCTCCTGGGCCTCGGCGCAGAAGATCGTCCAGTCGGCGCTGGATCATTTCGGCCGCATCGACATCGTCGTGAACAATGCCGGCATCCTGCGCGACCAGATCTTCCACCGCATGACGCCCGAGGAATGGGACGCGGTGATCGCCGTCCACCTCAACGGCTCCTTCTACGTCTCGCGCGCGGCGGCCACGCATTTCCGCCAGCAGCAGTCCGGCGCCTATGTGCACATGTCCTCGACCTCCGGCCTGATCGGCAATTTCGGCCAGGCGAACTATTCGGCGGCGAAGCTCGGCATCGTCGGGCTGTCGAAGTCGATCGCGCTCGACATGGCGCGCTTCAACGTGCGGTCGAACTGCATCGCGCCCTTCGCCTGGTCGCGCATGACCGGCACCATCCCCGCCGAGACGCCCGAGCAGAAGCGCCGCGTCGAGCGCATCATGCAGATGACCCCGGACAAGAATGCCCCGCTCGCGGTCTTCCTCGCCTCCGATGCGGCGAAGGACGTGACCGGGCAGATCTTCTCCCCGCGCATGAACGAGCTCTTCGTCTATTCCCAGATCCGCCCGATCAAGTCGGTGCACCGGGAGAGCGGCTGGACGCCGGAAGCCATCGCCGAATACGCGCTGCCGTCGCTCGCCCAGGGCTTCTCGAAGCTCGAGCGTTCGGGCGACGTGTTCAGCTGGGATCCGATCTGAGGCGCGGCATGCGGCGGGTCATGGCCCTGGCGCTGACCGGCGCCCTTGCCCTGCCCGCCGCGGCACAGGACGCCACGGCGCCCTTCGTGACCGTGACGCCGCCGGCGATCGTGCCGGCGGCGGTACTGGACGCGGTCCAGCGCCTGCCGCCCAGCCGGGCGCTGGAGGCACCGCTGCGCGCCGCGAGCTGCGCCTTCGCGCCCATCGCGCGGCACCTCGAACCCCTGCCCGGCAATGTCCCCTGGGCGCAGATCCAGGCAGTGGTGCTCTTCGCCGGCCTGCCGGGGCTGGAGCCCGGCGAGCGGGCGGCGGTGCTGCGCCCGACGCGCGAATTGCTCGCCCGCGCCCAGACGCGGGAACGCATCGCGGAAGGCGGCATCACGCTGCACGACCATGACCTGACGCGGCTGCCGGATGACGCGCCGGCGCCTGCCTTCCTCGCCATCCACGTGGCCCCGCCGGAAACGCCGCCCGAAGGCTGCGTCGCGCAGCCGCCACACGCATCCGGACCGCACGATGACCGCGCTCGCCCCCGCCTTGCTGAATCCGCGCCGGATCGCCCTGGTGGGCGCTTCGGCGGACCCGTCCCGCCTGACGGCCCGCGCCCAGATCTACCTCCGCAAGCACGGCTTCACCGGGGACCTCCACCTGGTGAACCCCCGGGCGGATACGGTCCTGGGCGAGCCGGCCCACCGGACCCTCGCGGACGTCCCTGGCCCTATTGACCTCGCCTATCTGCTGCTCGGCACGGAGCATGTGGAAGGCGTGATCGCCGATGTCGCGGCCAAGGGCATCCCGGTCGCGGCCATCCTCGCGGATGGCTTCGCTGAGGCGGGGCGCGAGGGCCAGGCGCGCCAGGCGCGGCTGCTGGCCACGGCGAAAGCCGCCGGGGTGCGCATCCTCGGCCCCAACTCG
The DNA here is from genome assembly GCA_041914265.1 of Roseomonas sp. Classification (GTDB taxonomy): domain Bacteria; phylum Pseudomonadota; class Alphaproteobacteria; order Acetobacterales; family Acetobacteraceae; genus Neoroseomonas. The sequence continues at coordinate 15,598 of JAYSDS010000027.1, read as the reverse complement.
ATGGGGCTGATCAACCTGAACAGCCGCACCGCGTGCTCGGTGAATGCGGCGCTGGAAGCGGAGAGCCTGCCGGCGGGGCGGTTGGCCCTGGTGTCCCAGTCGGGCTCGATGCTTGGCGCGATCATGGCGCGCGGCGCCGCGCGCGGCATCGGCTTCTCGCATCTCATCTCCACGGGCAACGAGGCTGACCTCACGGCCAGCGAGATCGCGGGGCTGCTGGTGGACGACCCGCAGGTCGATGCGATCCTGCTCTTCCTCGAAGCCATCCGCCGCGCCGACCTGCTGGCGGAGGCCGCGCGGCGCGCCCATGCGGCGGGCAAGCCGATCATTGCCTTCAAGCTCGGCCGATCCGCCTTCGGGGCGGAACTCGCCAACAGCCATACCGGCGCGCTGGCCGGTTCGGACGCCGCGGCCGACGCCTTCTTCCGCGCCAACGGCATTGCCCGCGTCACCATGATCGAGGCGCTGCTCGAAGCCCCTGCCCTGTTCATCGGCCGCAAGCCGCTGGCGGCCCCGAAGCGCGCCGTGTCGGTGATGACGACCACGGGTGGTGGCGGCGCGATGGCCGTGGATGCGCTGGGCGTGGCCGGCATCGAGACGCGCGCCCCGGACGCGACCGCCGTGGCGGGCCTGAAGGCCGCCGGCCTGCGGCATCACGGGCGGATGATCGACGTCACGCTCGCGGGCACGCGGGCGGACAAGGTGCAGGCGGCGCTGACCGCCCTGGCCTCGGACCCGGAGACGGACCTGGCATTGTCCGTGGTCGGTTCCTCCGCGCAGTTCCGGCCGCATGATGCGGTGGCGGGCATCCTGGGCGCGGCGAAGGCAGGGCTCGCGAAGCCCGTCGCGGCCTTCCTGGTGCCCCAGGCCGACCTGTCGCTGCGGATGCTGGGCGAGGCCGGCATCCCCGCCTTCCGCACCCCGGAATCCTGCGCCGACGTGGTGCGTGCCTTCCTCGACTGGCGCGCGCCACGGGCCGTGCCCGAGGCCGCCACTGTCGCCCACGCCCTTCCCGCCCGCCCGGACGAGGCGGATGCGCGGGCGCTGTTCGCGGCGCTCGGGCTGGCCGGCCCGACCGCCGTGATGGCGACGCCGGACGCGGTGCCCGACGGCCTGCGTTACCCGGTCGCGCTGAAGATCCTGTCCCCCGACCTCGCCCACAAGACCGAGGTCGGCGGCGTCGCGCTCAACATCCCCGATGCCGCCGCGCTGAAGGCGGCCGCGACCGGGATGCTCGCGCAGGTGACGGCAAGGGCGCCGCAGGCCGCGATCACCGGCTTCCTCGTCCAGCCCATGGCCAAGGGTCTCACGGAGGCCATCCTCGGCTTCCGCCGCGACCCCGAATCCGGACCCATGGTGCTGGTCGGCGCGGGCGGCGTGATGGCCGAGCTGCACCGCGACACCGCGCTCCGCTGCGCCCCCGTCACCGAGGCCGAGGCACGGGAGATGATCGCCGAGGTGAAGGGGCTCAGGCCGCTCGCCGGCTGGCGGGGCCTGCCCAAGGGAGACCTCGATGCGCTGGCACAGGCGGTGGTCGCGGTATCCCGCCTCGCCGCCATGCCCGACATCGGCGAGGCCGAGATCAACCCGCTGATCATCCACGCCGAAGGCCAGGGCGTGACGGTCGCCGATGCCTGGGTGGTCCGCGCATGACCTTCCCGTCCGACACCATGGGTGCCACGCTGCCGTCATGACCAGCCCCGCCGACCTGATCCAGGCCCGCTATGGCAGCCTGCCCTTCGACCCGCCCGAGGCCATCACCCCGGCCCTCGCCGCGCTGCTCGACCGTCGCGTGACGCGGCGCTACCGCCCCGACGAAGTGCCGGACGCGCTGCTCGACACCGTTCTCGCCGCGGCGCAATCGGCACCGTCCAAGTCCGACCTGCAGCAGTACTCCATCGTCGTCACGCGCGATGCGGAGAAGATCGGCAAGGTCGCCGACTGGATCGGCACCATGCCCTGGATCAAGGATGCGCCGGTCTTCCTGCTGTTCTGCGGCGACATGCGGCGCGGACAGCGCGTGTGCGAACGCCACGGCCGCGACCACGCCAACAACAACATGGACACCTTCCTCAACACGGCGGTGGACGCGGCGCTCGCCATGGGCATGGCGATCGCGGCGGCGGATGCGGCGGGCTTGGGCACCTGCCCCATCTCCTATGTCCGCAGCCATATCGAGAAGGTCGGGCCGCTCTTCCGCCTGCCGGAAGGCGTCTATCCGGTGGCGGGGCTCACGCTCGGCTGGCCGGTCGCGCGCAACGAGCCGACGCCGCGCCTGCCCGCCTCGGTCGTGGTGCATCGCGAGACCTATGGCGAGGACGCGCTGGACGCGGCGCTCGACGGCTATGATGCGCTGCGGCCGACGCAGCGCCCGCGCTATCCGGATGTGCACGGCCCCGCGCCCGAGGGCTGCACCTGGTCCGAGAACACCGCGCGGCAGCTTTCCGTGCCGGAGCGCTTCGGCTTCCGCGCCTGGCTGCGTCTCAGGGGCTTCGCGCTTGACTGACCCCACTGCCGACAATCCCGGCGGTGCGGATGCCGAAGGCCGGTCGCGCCGCATCGTCCGCCCACGCGACGCCGCGAGCCTGATCGTCTGGCGCATCGGCCCGTCAGGGCCCGAGGTGCTGATGGGCAAACGGCATTCCCGCCACCGCTTCATGCCGGATGTCATGGTCTTCCCCGGCGGACGGGTGGATCCGGACGACCACCGGCAGAAGGCCCTGTCGGAACTCGGCGCCACCACGCGCCGCATGCTGGAACGCCGCGCCACGCCGGCCCGGGCACGGGCCATCGCCATCGCCGCCGTGCGCGAATTGTTCGAGGAAACCGGCCTGGTGCTAGGGCAGCGCGCGGGTGAAGCCGTTTCGGCGGACCTCGATGCCCTGCACTATGTCTGTCGCGCGGTGACGCCGGGCGGGCGGCCGATCCGCTTCAATGCCCGCTTCCTCGCCGCACCGGCCGAGGCCGTGCATGGCGAGATCGCCGGATCGGGCGAACTCGAACGCCTGGACTGGTACACGCCCGAGGCGGCGCATCGTCACCACGTCGCGGACATCACCGGGAAGGTGCTGGTGGAATTCCTCGACTGGCTCGCGATGACGCCGCGGAAGCGCGAGGCCCGGACGCTGATCGTGTTCCGCGGCATGGACAATCGCCACCAGGAACGGTGAGCGTGCCCGGCGCGCGGAGCGAGCAGGCGTGACATGCCGGTCATTGGTGCTGCCTGAAGGTCCTGATGCGCGTCGCGCTTCTTCTTCTCGCCGGGTGGCACTGCCGACGCGGATCAGCGACGCCAACCTGCGCGACGGTGCGGTGCGCGGCAGGCGTCAGACCGTCTGGGGCACGGCGCTCAGCGGGTATCCCTTCCGCGCGCTGCGCGCCTCGATCGGATATCAGCTCGGCCAGGTGGCGCTGGATGGGCCGAACCGGCGCTTCCCGTCGATCGGCTTCCGCTTGTCCATCGAGCTGTGATCAGTGGCCGTGCCCGACCTCATGGTCGCGGCGCGGTTCCATCAGCATCAGCCCGGCGAGGATCAGCGCACCACCGCCGAGCGCCAGCACCGCCGCGGCGACCAGCGGCGCGGTGGCATTGCCGAGAAGCAGCACAACCAGCAGGAGATTGCCCAGGAAGCCGGTGCCGATGAGGGCCAGTGGGATGAGAGGCATTGGCGTTGCTCCGTTCATGCTGGAGTAAAACTGCCCACGGCGGCGGCAGGTGGACCCTGACGGGGCAAATTCGTGGCAGGCTCCGCATGGACAGCAGGACACCCATCTGTAGTGTTCCGCCGGAAATCGCAGTCACAGGAGGCTTCCCGGATGCGCAGGCTGATCGCCGCTGCTCTTCTTTCCGCCCTCGCCTCGGCCCCCGCCATGGCGCAGGGACAGCCGCCGCTCCGTTGCGCGGTGGACGGCACCTTCGCCCCGCACGCCTTCCCCTCGCTGCAGGGCGGCGTGCAGGGCTTCCAGATCGACCTGTTCAAGGAAGTCGCGCGCCGCATGGGGCGCGAGATCGTCATCGATTCCGCGGCCTTCTCAGGCCTGATCCCGGCGCTGAACGCGGGGCGCTACGACCTGCTCTGCGCGCCTGTCACCGTCACGCGCGAACGCGCCGAGGCGCTGCTGTTCACCGAGGGCTACCTGTGGACCGAGCTGCAATTCGGCATCCGCCGCGGCACGCCGCCGATCCGCTCGGAGGAAGACCTCCGCGGCAAGACGATCAGCGTGAACAAGGGCACGCCCTATGAGCAGTGGGTCAACAACAACCGCGAGCGCCTGAACCTGACGCTCCTCGCCTTCGACAGCCAGGCCGATGCGGCGCAGGCCGTCATCCAGGGCCGGGCCTATGCCAACCTGTCGGGCAATACGGTGGTGCGGTACTCGGCCTCGCGTTCGCCGCTCTATATCGCGGACTACGTGCTGCCGGGCACGCGGCTGCACTGGGGCGCCGCCTTCCGCCGCGACCAGGGCGCCTTCCGCAACCAGGTCGAGGACGTCCTGACCTGCATGAAGCGCGACGGCACCATCGCGCGCCTGTCCCAGCAATGGTTCGGCAACGATCCCGGCCCGGACCAGGCCGAGCGCATGGAATTCCCCGGCTACGGCCCGCCCGACATGCCGGGCTACGACCCGACGCCGCAGAACCCGACCTGCGGCTGATGGCCGGCCCGATCGTCGAGGCGCGCGGCATCCACAAGCATTTCGGGCATCTGCATGTCCTGAAGGGCGTGGATCTGCGCGTCGCGGAGAAGGAGCTGGTCTTCCTGATCGGCCCTTCCGGGTCGGGCAAGTCCACCCTGCTGCGCTGCCTGAACCGGCTGGAGGACCCGTCCTCCGGTTCGGTCACAGTGGACGGCATCGACATGCTCGATGCGAGGACGGACATCAACAAGGCCCGCCAGCGCATCGGCATGGTCTTCCAGTCCTTCAACCTCTATCCGCACATGACAGCGCTGGGGAATGTGGCGCTCGCCCTGCGCAAGGTGCAGGGGCTGGGGCGCGCGGAGGCCGAGGCCAAGGCGCGCAAGGCACTGGAACGGGTGCACCTCGCCGACCGTGCGGATCACTACCCGTTGCAGCTTTCGGGCGGGCAGCAGCAGCGCGTGGCGATCGCGCGTGCCATCGCGCTCGAACCGCGCGTGATGCTGTTCGACGAACCGACCAGCGCGCTCGATCCCGAACTGGTGGGCGGCGTTCTCGCCGTGATGCGCGAATTGCGCGAGGACGGGATGACCATGGTGGTGGTCAGCCACGAAATGGGCTTCGCCAAGGCCGCGGCGGATCGCGTGGTGTTCATGGCGGACGGGCTGATCGTCGAGGAAGGCCTGCCGAGGGACATCTTCTCGAACCCCGGGCATGAGCGGACGCGGGCGTTCATTTCGCAGATCGAGCGGCATTGATGGCGGTGGACAGACTGGAGGGGCGCCGCCCCTCCAGACCACCCCGCCAAAGGCCGAAAGGCCTTTGGAAACCTCGATCTGGTACGGGGCAATCCGGATGCGCCCCAGCCGCGGCGCGGCCACCGTGCCTTAGGGGCGGCGGCGCCTGGTACCGGGGACCGGGTTCTGAAGGCCTCGGAGCCTCGGCGAAGGGGGGCGAGACGCCCTTCAGGTCAGGTATCGGCGCCTTCGCACTCCCGTGCCGGCCGGGTGAAGGCGAACCACCCCTGCGGACCGCGCAGGCAGCCATTCGCCCAGTTGCCCTCGATGACGCGCCCGCGGATCACCAGCCGGCCGCGCCCATTCGGGTGCGCCATGCTCCATCCGCCTTCATAGACGATGCCCGCCGACGGAACCTCGACACGTCCCTGCACGAAATGGTCGTTGCGGAACTGGCCTTCCTGCACCACGCGCGTCTCCTTGCCGGCGGTGATGATCAGCCGTCCCTGGCCCTCATTCTTCCCGCGCTGCAGCCCGCCCTCGTAGACCATGCTGCGCTCGACGCCGTCTTCCTCCCACCGGACCACGGCGCGGCCTTCCCCTTCCGCGGGGCCTTCCGGGCAGGGTCCGGTCCAGGAGGCGACGAGCCCCGTCGCGCCCGCCCGGATGCCACTCGCCCAGAGCCAGCAGCCATCCGCACCATCGCTGACGAAGCCGCCGCGGCCGCCCGGGACCATGCGCTCGGCTTCCGGCGGCGGCCCGGCCGCAGCGCAGAACAGCGCCAGGGCAGCGATCGTCGCGGTCTTGCATCGGGTCATCCGGGGCCGTCCTTCCACGGGTTCCGCCTCAATCATGACCCGAACCATAGCAAGCATCGCGCCGGAGAATACGCCCGATGACCGGCTGGGACCGTTTCGTCGACAGCTTCTTCAACCTGCGCGTCATGTCGCAGTACCTGCCGAAGATCATCGAGGGCTTCGGCCTGACGGTGGTGCTCGCACTGTGCATCATCATCGCGGGGCTCGTGCTCGGCCTGCTGCTCGCGGTCGTGCGCGCCTTCGGTATCCGGCCGCTGAACTGGCTGATCATCTTCGTCGTGGATCTGTTCCGCGCCCTGCCGCCGCTGGTGATCATCGTGCTACTGTTCTTCGGCCTGCCGAATGCGGGGCTGGAACTCTCGGGCTTCGTCTCGGCCTGGCTGTCGCTGACGCTGGTGCTGATGGCCTTTTCAGAAGAGATCTTCTGGGCGGGCATCACCAGCGTGCCGAAGGGGCAATGGGAGGCGGCGCGATCTACCGGGCTCGGCTTCGTGCAGACGCTTGGATATGTCGTGCTGCCGCAGGCGTTGCGCATCACCATCCCGCCGCTGACCAACCGGACCATCGCGATCACCAAGGGCACGGCGCTCGCGTCGGTGGTGGCCGTGCCGGACATCCTGGGTGCGGCGAATGCGGGGGTATCCTTCTCCTTCAACCCGTCGCCGCTGACCCTCGGCGCCATCGCCTATCTGGTGCTGTTCCTGCCCGTCGTCGTGCTCGGCCGCTGGATCGAGACGCGCTTCGCGTGGAAGCGGTGACGCCATGCGATCGCGGAGCACCGCAGGCGAAGCCGAGGAGCGGAGCGTGAATCGCATGGCCGGACCATCGCGATCGCGGAGCACCGCAGGCGAAGCCGAGGCGCGGAGCGTGAATCGCATGGCCGGACCATCGCGATCGCGGGGCATCGCAGGCGGAGCCGAGGCGCGAAGTGTGCATCGCAGGGTCGAGGACTAGCGCCCGATGGATCTCTTCCTCGAAACCTTCTTCAACTGGCAGATCGTCAGCGAGGCGTGGCCGATCCTGTGGCAGGGGCTGAAGGCGACGCTGCTGCTCTCGCTGCTCGTGGTGCCGCTCGGCGTGATTGGCGGCGTGCTGATCGCGGTGCTCTCCACCGTCGACAATCCCTGGGTCAAATGGCCACTGCGCGCCTGGGTTGATGTCTTCCGCGCGCTGCCGCCGCTCGTGCTGCTGATCTTCGTCTTCGCCGGGCTGCCCTTCATCGGCATCGATGTCGGCGCCTGGGGCGCGGTGGCGATCGGCTTCTTCCTCAACACCGGCGCCTATTACGGAGAGATCCTGCGCGCCGGCATCGAGAGCGTGCCGCGCGGGCAGATCGAAGCCGCACGTTCCACCGGCCTCACGCGCGGACAGACCATGCGCTACGTCGTGCTGCCGCAGGCGATCCGGAACGTGTTGCCGGACCTCATCTCGAACACGCTCGAGGTGGTGAAGCTCACCTCCATTGCCTCGGTGGTCGCGCTGCCGGAGTTGCTGTTCCAGGCGCGCCAGGCGCAGTCGGTCACCTACAACGCGACCCCGATCATGGCGGCGGCCGTGATCTACTTCCTCCTGCTCTGGCCTGTGGTGCGCATGCTGTCGCGGCTCGAGAACCGACAGTTGGCGGGACGGCGCTGATCGGGCGATGATGGGTCAAGCCGCGCCTGTCGCGCGTGGTCGAACCATAACGTCCAGGAAGCACCCAGATGAATATCAGCTTCAGGCGGCGCGCCCTGCTCGGCGCGGTCGCCGCCCTTCCCGCCCCCGCCATCGCACAGACTGCCGCGGCACGCCCCATCACCATCATCGTTCCCTTCGCGCCGGGCGGCAGCACGGATGTTGTCTCGCGCCTCCTTGCCGAACGCATGACGACCGCGCTGGCCCAGCCCGTGCAGGTGGAAAACCGCCCCGGGGCGAACACGGTGATCGGCGCGGAATACGTCGCGCGCTCGCGCCCCGACGGGCTGACCCTGCTGATGGCCGCCGGTTCGACACTGACCATCAACCCCGTCATCGTGCCCAACCTGCCCTATAAGGTGGAGGACTTCGCGCCGGTGATGCTGGCCACCACCTTCCCCTTCGGCATCATCACCAAGCTGGATGGCGGGCCGGCGGGCGTGCCGGCCTGGGTCGCGGCGGCCAAGGCGCGCCCGGGGCAGATGACCTATGGCACCAACGGCCCGACCACGCTCACCAATGTCGCGATGCTGATGGTAATGGAGCGGCTCGGCATCACCATGCAGGACGTAACCTATCGCGGCGATTCAGCGCAGCTCGCGGCCTTCCTGGCGGGCGACCTCGACATGCTGATCGTCGCGGGCAGCACGGCGCAGCCGGTCCATCGCAACCGGCAGGGACGGCTGATCGCCTGGACCAGTGCGCGCAAGGTGGACTCGACGCCTGAAGTGCCGCCCATCGCGCAATACGCGCCGGGGCTCGACGTGCTGTCCTGGTTCGGGATGCTGGCGCCAGCGGGCACGCGCACGGATGTGGTGATGCGGCTGAACGCCGCCGCCAACGAGGCCCTGCGGGATGAGCGCATCCGCGACCGGCTGACCACGGAAGGGCAGTTCCTCGCCGGCGGGTCGCCCGATACCTTCGCGACCTTCCTCAAGCGCACCGACGAGCAGTGGCGGCCGATCCTGCAACGGCTGAACGTGCCGCGGAACTGAGGCGGTGGAGGCGGACCGGGGATGGGCGTTGCCCCTCCCCAGACCCCACCCCACCAAAGGCCGAAAGGCCTTTGGAAACCAATATTTGGCGTTGGGCGGGGCGGGCTCGCCCCCTATCGCCGGTCGTACCGCGCCCGATGCCCGATTTTCCCGCCATCGCGCCCGGCGCGGCAGCCGCCGTGGTATCCGAACAGTTGTCCCCAGCACCAAGTTAAGGTTTCCAAAGGCCTTTCGGCCTTTGGTGGGGAGAGGCCTGGAGAGGGGCAAAGCCCCTCTCCAGTTCCGTCAGCCCCCGCGATCAGTCCGCCGCCAGCCGCAGGAACCCGTCGCGCGTCTGCGGCAGCTTCCGCCCCAGGATCTGTTCCGCCACCTGCGTCCGCAGCACCTGCGCGGTGCCGCCCGCGATCGCGAACATCCGCGCGTCGCGCACGTAGCGTTCCATCGGGTTCTCGCGCGAATAACCCGCCGCGCCCCAGACCTGCAGGGCGTTGTTGGTGACCCGGATCGCCATGTCGGCCGCCATCACCTTCGCCTGCGCAGCCGCCAGCCGGTCCGGAAACCCGTTCGGCCCGGCCGAACGCGCGGCGCGCCAGATCAGGGCGCGAGAGGCCTCGATCTCGATCGACATGTCCGCGAGCATCCAGGCCAGGCCCTGGAATTCCGCGATGGGCCGGCCGAATTGCCGGCGCGTCTGCGCGCGCGCTAGGGCGTGGTCATAGGAGCCGGCAGCGAGGCCCATCGCCACCGTCGCCGCGCCGACGCGCTGGCCGTTATAGGCGTCCATCAGCCGCCCGAAGCCGCGCGCCCAGCCGCCGGGCGGGCGCAGCACCATCGCATCCGGCACCACCAGGCCGCGCATGGCGATATTCGCCTCGGGCATGCCGCGCAGACCCATGGAGGGGATGCGTTCGGCCGTCATGCCCTCGGGCATGGCATCGCCGGTGCGTGCGACGATGAAGCCGCCGATGCCCTTCTCCTCGCCGTCCTCGATCACGCGGGCGAAGACCAGATGCAGGCGGGAGATGCCGCCGCCGGTGATCCAGGTCTTGTCGCCGTCGATCACCCATTCGTCGCCGCGCCGCACGGCGCGGGTGCGCATGTCGGTCGCGGCGGACCCCGCCTCGGGCTCGGTGATCAGGATGGCCGGCTTGTCGCCGGCCAGGACCAGATCGGCCGCGATGCGCTTCTGCGCCTCGGAGCCATAGGCCATGATGGCGCCGACCGCGCCCATGTTCGCCTCCACGGCGATGCGGCCGCAGACGGCGCAGGCCTTGGCGAATTCCTCGATGACCAGCACCGCGTCGAAATAGGACAGGCCGGGGCCGCCCATCGCCTTCGGGATGGTCAGGCCCATGAAACCGGCCTCGGTCATCCGGCGCACCATGGGCCAGGGATACTGCTCGGATCGGTCGGTGCCGGCGGCCTGGGCGGCAGCTTCCTGCGCGACCTCCCGTGCATGGTCCCGCAGGCGTGTCTCGGCCTCGGTCAATCCGTCCATGATGGTTTCATCCTCCCCTGATGCGGCGTTCGATGGCCTCGGCGGCAGCGCGATCGAGGCGCAGCGCACGGGCGAAGCTGTCGAGCCAGGCACGTTCGGCCCCCTCGATGGAAGCGGCCCCGGCCACCGCGGCAGCATAGAGCTGGGCGGCGAGCATCGGGTCGTTCGCCTCGCGCGCCAGTGCTTCGGGCGCCGTATCGGCGCCGAAGGCGGCCAGCACCGCATCCCGCCCGGCCGGGCTGAGGCCGGCGGCATCGAGTTGGTCGGCGATGCGGGCCCGTTCGTCGGAATCGATCTGCCCATCCGCCTTGGCCACGGCGATCATCGCCCGGAGCATCAGCAGGCCCTCGCGGTCCTCGGCCGAGATCGGCGGCGGAGCCGGCACCCCGGGTACGGGGTTCCAGGCATCCGACGGGGCCGGCTTGGCGGGGGGCGTGGCACCCCAGGGGCCGGTGGCAGGCACCGAGCCAGCGGACTTGCCGGCGGGGGCACCACCCCAGGGACCGCTGCGCGGCGTCGGCTCTCCCGCCGGGGCAGGCTTGCGCGCCGGGGGCGTGCCGGCCGGCACGGGATCCAGCCAGCCGCCGGCAGGCTTGCCGCCCCCGCGTCTCGGCGGTGGATTGGTGGGCGCCGGCGCTTGCTGCTGGGATTTGGCCAGGGCTTCGATCGCCGCGCCGGCCAGGACCGCGATTGCCCGGCCGAGCTGCTGGTTGCCGCCGCTGCGGCGGCGCCCGCCCCGGGCCGGCTTCCCGCCACCCAGCACGGCACCGAGCACCCCGCCGAGGTCGAACTGCGCCATGGCCCGGATCCTTTCCCAGGGCTGCGTTGCTACAGGCCGCGCAACGCCGCCGCAATGGGTGGCACGAGGGCCCGGAATTCCTCCGCGCGCGGGCTGCGGGCGCGCCAGGCCAGCGCGATGCGCCGGCCGAAGGCGCCTTCGAGCGGCCGCACCGCCACATCCGCCCCCGCGGTCACCCCCCCAGCCACCGCGAGACTCGGCAACAGCGTCAGGCCAAGCCCGCCGCCGACCATCTGCACCAGCGTGTGCAGGGAGGTCGCGGCGAATTCCTCGGAGGCCGCCGCCCCGGGCAATCCGCAGGCCGAGAGCGCATGGTCACGCAGGCAATGCCCGTCCTCGAGCAGCATGATCCGCTCCCCGGCCAGGGCGGCCGGCGGGATCGCCTCCTGCATCGTCAGGCGATGACCGGGCGGCAGGGCGACGTGGAAAGGGTCCTCGGCGATCTCGACCGACTCGATCTCCCCGCAATCACAAGGCAGGGCGAGCAGCAGCAGGTCGAGCCGGCCGGATTCCAGGCTTTCGACCAGGCGTTCGGTGATGTCCTCCCGCAGCCACAGGCGCAGGCGCGGAAAGGCCTCCCGCAGCCGGGGCATCAGGCGCGGCAGCAGGAAGGGACCGATGGTGGGAATGGTGCCGAGGCGCAGCGGGCCGGTCAGCGGGTCGCGGGCGGTCTCGACCGTCTCGACCAGGGCGGTCAGCGCGGCGAGCGCCGTCCGCGCCCGCCCGACCAGTTCCCGCCCCAGCGGCGTGAAGACCGGCCGCTTGCCGCCCGTGCGTTCGAGCAGCGCGGCATCGAGCTGCCGTTCCAGGGCGAAGATGCCGGAGGAGAGCGTCGATTGCGTCACCGCGCAGGCAGCGGCCGCGCGGCCGAAATGGCCGTGCTCGGCGAGCGCGACGAGGTAGCGGAGCTGCTGGGGACTCGGCAGGGCAGTCATGGGGGATGAAGATTACGCGGATGATCCATGACACCAGGGGACGGAATGCATCGCGGCCATGCGCGCGGCTGCGGGCCTTGCCGCCACCCCATGCCTGGCAGTCGAAGACGGGGCCTAGGCCGCGTCGGCGCCCTCGCCGCTGCCAAGGCTGACCAGTGCCTCGCGATCCACCAGCTCGATGCCGGAATGGCCATGCAGCCGGATCCAGCCGCGCTTGCGGAAGGAGGAGATGGCACGGCTCACCGTCTCCAGCGTCAGGCCGAGGAATTCACCGATATCGGAGCGCGTCGCCGGCAGGCTGTAGACCGGACCGGCGCGACCGCGGCGTTCCTGCGCCTCGGTAAGCGAAATCAGGAAGGCCGCCACCCGCTCCTCGGCGCTGAAGCGGCCAAGCGCGAGAATGTGATCCTGGCTCGCCGCCAGCTCCTTCACGCACAGGTCCAGGAAGCGGCGCTCCAGCACCGGATAGCGGCGGAAAAGCTGTTCGAGCCGCTTGCGGTCCAGCCGGCAGACCGTGCCGCGCGTCAGCATCTCCGCGCCGAAGGCATGTTCGGCGGCCGGGGTGAAACCCAGGATGTCGCCGGCGAAGCGGAAGCCGATCACGGCCTGGCGGCCATCCGGCAGGACGCGCGTCAGCCGCGCCATGCCCTCCGTCAGCGTGTAGACGTAGCGGGCGCTGTCACCCTGGTGAAAGACCGTGTCACGCACATCGAGCGTCAGCCGCTCGCTCTCGCCCGACATGTCGTCGAGCGCCGCGACATCGAGCGGGGCGCAAAGCCCGAGGGAACGCGATCCACATTTGACGCAGACATTGGTCTCCGCCCCAAGGCCATCCATGAGCGCCCGGGTGCTGTCGAGTGGGTGCATGTCGCGCATTCACCTGGTTCGGCGGAGGAGGGCCCCCGCCCGTTCTCATGACCGACGGGCCATGCCGGGCATTCTCCCCGGATGATTGAGGCATATCAAGATCGAACCCATCCCCGCAAGGTTCCTGCGCTGGTGCTGCGTGCCAGCGGCTTGCGCAGCATCCCCGGCTGGGGAGACTCTCCCCCAACAATCCGGAGGATGACCGCCTTGTCCCAGGCCGCGCCCGCATTTCGCCTCGATGGCAGGCGGATTCTCGTCACCGGCGCATCGCTCGGCATCGGCCGCGCGATCGCACGGGCCGCGGCGGCCAGCGGCGCCTCGGTGGTGCTCGCCGCGCGGCGGCGGGAGGGGCTGGAGGCCGTTGCCGGCGAGATCGCCGCCGCGGGCGGCAGCGCCACCGTCCTGCCCTTCGACGCCTCCGACCCGGTGGCGATCCGCGCCGCGATCGCCGCGGCCGGACCGCTCGACGGGCTCGTCAACAACGCCGGCAGCGTGACGCGCGAGCCCTTCCTCGAGGCCACCGAAACCGAGATGGACCGCGTCCTGGCGCTGAACGTGAAGGGTGCCACCATCGTCGCCCAGGCGGTCGCCCAGGGCATGGTCGCGGGCGGGCGCGGCGGGTCGATCGTCAACATCAGCTCCGTCGCCGGGCTGGTCGGATCGCGCAACCGCAGCCTCTATGCCGCGACGAAGCACGCGGTGATGGGGCTGACGCGGGCGATGGCGCTGGAACTCGCCCCGCTCGGCATCCGGGTGAACGCGGTCTGCCCCGGGCTGGTGAACACGCCGCTCGCCGCCGACCTGATCGCCGACCCCAAGGTGGCCGCCGCGGCCCGGGCACGCATACCGCTCGGGCGCATCATGGAGGCGGAGGACATCGCCGGCCCAGCCATCTTCCTGCTGTCAGAGGCGTCTTCGGCCGTCACGGGCATCGCCCTGCCCGTCGATGGCGGGCTGACGGCGGAGTAGGCCGCCATGCCCGTCACCGTCCGCGCCTGCGGCGCCGCCCGTACCGTCACCGGCCTGTCGCTGCTGTTCGAGACGCCACGCTGCCGATTCCTGGTCGATTGCGGCATGTTCCAGGGCCCCAAGACACTGAAGGCACTGAACTGGGAGCCCTTCCCCTATGACCCGCACACGGTCGACGCGGTGCTGCTGACGCATGCCCATATCGACCATTCGGGGCTGCTGCCGAAGCTCGTGAAGGAAGGCTTTCGCGGCCACATCCACGCCAGCGCGCCGACGGTCGACCTGTGCTCCGTCATGCTGCCGGATTCCGGACATGTGCAGGAGATGGAGGTCGAGCACCTGAACCGCCGCAACCGACGCCGCGGGCGCGCGCCGGTGGAACCCATCTACACCGCCGCCGATGCCGGCGTGGCGATCCAGGCCTTCCGCCCCGTGCCGATGGATCGCTGGATCGCGCTGGACGCGCTGCCGGGCGTGCGCGCCCGTTGGTGGAATGCGGGGCACATGCTCGGCTCTGCCTCGATCGAGCTGGAATTCGCCGAAGCCGACGGCGCGCCGGTGCGCGTGCTGGTCTCGGGGGATCTCGGCCCTGACTGCGCCGTCTTCCACCACGACCCGGAAGGCCCGGAGGGCGTGGACCACGTCTTCTGCGAATCGACGTACGGCGATGAGGACAAGCCCTGCGTCGGCCATGCCGAGCGCCGCGCGCGGCTCGAAGCACTGGTGAAGGAGGCGGTGCATCCGGACGGCGCCCTGCTGATCCCCGCCTTCGCGGTGGAGCGCACGCAGGAACTCTGCTGGGACCTGGTGACGCTGATGCAGTCGGGACGCATCCCGCAGGCACCGATCTTCATGGACAGCCCGCTCGCCATCCGCGCGACCGAGATCTTCCTCGACCACGCCGCCGAAATCGACCACGGGACCGAGGTCAAGCGCGCCTTGCGGTCCCCCCTGCTGCACCCGACCGAAACCGGGGAGGAGTCGCGCCGCATCGCGAGCGTCGAAGGCTTCCACATCGTCATCGCCGGGTCCGGCATGTGCGATGCCGGGCGCATCCGGCATCACCTCAAGCGCTGGCTCTGGGCGCCGGAGGCGACGGTGCTGCTCACCGGCTACCAGGCGGAAGGCACGCTCGGGCGGCTGCTGCTGGACGGCAAGAAGGAGGTGAAGATCCAAGGCGAGCCCATCCGTGTCGCCGCAACCATCCGCGAGATCCGCGACTATTCCGGCCACGCGGATGTGGTGGAACTGGCCGCCTGGCTCCGCGCGCGCGGGCCCGTCGCCGGCGGCGTGTTCCTGGTGCATGGGGAACCGCCGGCGATGGAAGCCCTGGCGCGGCGGGTCGCCGAGGAGGGCATCGCGCGGTCGGACCAGGTGCTGATGCCGGTGTTGGACGACCGCTACCTGCTGCCGCGCGGAAGTGCCCCGGTGCGGCAGGAGACGAAGCGGCGGCGGAGCGATCCGGCCACAGCCGGGCGGCCCGACTGGCACAATGCCCGCGCGGCGCTGCTGCTGGGGATCGAGGACGCGATCGAGAAAGCGCCGGATGCGGCAGCGCGGGAGAAGCTGATGGGCGCATTGAGGAAGGCGATGGAGATGCGGTGAGGGTCGGAGGGGCGCTGCCCCTCCGGACCACCCCGCCAGGCCACAGTGTGGCCTGGACCGCCG
>JAYSDS010000026.1:0-53607 GCA_041914265.1 Roseomonas sp. | reverse complement strand
CAGTATCCTGGAATGGGTGGCCGGGTGGGGGTGCGGGCCGGTGCCGGAGACTGACATGCGCCAGGTGGCGCATTGCCAAACAGACTCTCTGACCACCAACAAGGATCTGCCATGACCCCGCCCGATCGCTTTCGTGCCCTGCTCGCCCAGCCGGATTTCGTCGCCATGCCGGCCATCTGGGATGGGCTGACCGCCAAGCTCACCCACGATGCCGGCTTCCAGACCGCCTTTCTGTCCGGTTCCTGCGTCGCGGCGAGCCGCCTTGGCGGCCCCGACCTCGACCTGATCTCCTTCGCCGAGATGCTGAACAGCCTGGAAATGGCGCGCGGCGCCGCACCGGATCTGCTGATCCTCGCCGATGGCGATCATGGCTACGGCAATGCGATGAACGTGCAGCGCACGGTCCGCGCCTATGGCCGCGCCGGGGCAGCCGCCGTGCTGATCGAGGACAAGATCACCCCGCGCGCGCTGACCGCCGCCGGCAAGCCCTGCCTGCCGCGGGAGGAGGTGCGGATGAAGGTTCGCGCCGCGGTGGAAGCCGCGAAGGACAGCGGCATCCTGGTGATGGCGCGCACCGACTGTCGCCCGACCGCGGGCATCGAGGAGGCCGTGACGCGCATCGAGATGTATGTCGAGGAAGGCGCCGACATCCTGTTCCTCGATAGTCCGAAGGATGAGGAGGAGGTGAAGCGCGCCGTCGCGGCGTCGAAGGGCAGGCCGCATTTCGCGGTGCTCTCCCCCGGCGCGGATCGCGAGACGCCGACCCAGGCGCGCGCGGCGGCGCTGGGGCTGAAGATCGGGACTTTCCCGACGGGTACGCTGTCGCCGGCGATGGCGGGAATGAAGGCGGGGCTCGCGGCGCTGAAGGCGGGCAAGTCGGCGGCCGAGGGCGCGCTGCCGCCGGCCGAATTCCGCGAGACGCTGGGCTATGCGGCTTATGATCGCGCTTCCTCGCCCTTCGTGCTGAAGGGCTGAATCGCCGGGCGGGAGGGGCGCGGCCTCTCCCGGTCCCGGGTTGATGCCGGGCCTAGGCAGGACTAGGGTCCGGCCCTCCCCATGCATTGTTCCGGGCCAGCCATGAACCTGATCGCCGATCGTCTGAACCGTATCTCGCCCTCGCTCACCATCGCCATGACGACGAAGGCGCGGGCCCTCAAGGCGGCGGGCAAGGACATCATCGGCCTGTCCTCGGGCGAGCCCGATTTCGACACGCCCCAGAACGTGAAGGACGCGGCGATCGCCGCCATCCAGCGCGGCGAGACCAAGTACACCGACGTCGCCGGCACCATGGCGCTGCGCAAGGCGATCTGCGAGAAGTTCAAGCGCGACAGCGGCCTCGACTACAAGCCGGAAGAGATCATCGTCTCCACCGGCGGCAAGCAGGTGATCTTCGACGCGCTGCTCGCCACCATCAATCCCGGCGAGGAGGCGATCATCCCCGCCCCGTGCTGGGTGTCGTATCCGGACATCGTCGAACTCGCCGAAGGCAAGCCGGTGGTCGTGCAATGCGGCCAGAACAACGGCTTCAAGCTGACGGCCGAGGCGCTCGAGGCCGCGATCACGCCGAAGACCAAGTGGCTGATCATCAACAACCCCTGCAATCCGACCGGCGCGGCCTATTCCGCCGAGGAGATGAAGAAGCTGACGGACGTGCTGATGAAGCACCCGAACGTCTGGATCTTCACCGACGATATCTACGAGAAGCTGGTCTATGACGGCTTCAAGCCGGCCACGATCCTGGAAGTGGAACCGCGCCTGCGCGACCGCACCGTGACCATGAACGGCTGTTCCAAGGCCTATGCCATGACCGGCTGGCGCATCGGCTTCGCCGGCGCACCCGTCGGCCTGATCAAGGCGATGGACAAGCTGCAGGGCCAGTCCACCTCGGGCACTTCCTCCATCTCCCAGGCCGCCGCCGTCGAGGCGCTGGCCGGCCCGCAGGAGAGCATCGAGGAGATGCGCAAGGTCTATGAGCGCCGCCGCAACATGGTGGTGGAGATGCTGAACGCCGCGCCGGGCATCCGCTGCCACAAGCCCGAGGGCGCGTTCTACGTCTTCCCGGACATGCGCGGCTGCATCGGCAAGACCACCGCAGGCGGCAAGAAGATCGAGACCGACGAGGACTTCACCATCGCCCTGCTGGAGGAAACCGGCGTCGCCACCGTGCATGGCGCGGCCTTCCTCTCGGCGGGGCATTTCCGCATTTCCTACGCGACCTCGGACGAGGCGCTGAAGGAAGCGTGCACGCGCATCCAGAAGTTCTGCGCCGGGATGAAGTGATCCCGGCCACGGGCCCATGGGCCGGGGCGCAGCCGGCCGGGGGCGCGTGAGGTCGCGGCTGACGGCCTCCGCCCTGCTGGGGATGGGGGCTGTCCTTGGATTGCTGGTGGTCATGGGTACGCCCGTGACCCACAGCGTCGTGCCGAACCTGCTCTGGTCGGCCCAGTTTTCGGCATTGCTGCAGTCGGGCGTGGCATATCCGCGCTGGCTGCCCGATGCCTTTGTAGGGCTGGGCAGCCCCACCTTCGTCTTCTACGCGCCTCTGCCGTTCTATCTGCTGGCGGCGATCGACACGCTCACGGCCGGTTGGCTCGATCCCTACCGCCTGGTTGGCGTGGGCAGCGCGGTCATGCTGGCCTGCTCGGGCGCTGCGATGTGGCGCTGGCTGCGGCGACGGACGGGGCCGCGCGCTGCCGTTCTGGGCGGCATCGCCTATGCCTGCGCCCCGTATCACCTTTTCGATGCGTTCGTGCGCGGATCGCTCGGCGAATTGGCGGCCTATGCCATCCTTCCGCTGCTGATGATGGCGCTGGAAGCGACGTTGGACCGCAGGCCGGGCGGGATCCCCTGCCTGGCACTCTGCTGCGCGGGCCTGCTGATGAGCCACCTGCCGAGCGCGCTGTTCATCGGCGGCTTGCTGGTGCCCGCGCGGATCGCCTGGTTCGTGGCGCGGCATCCCCGGCCTGCCGCGTCCCTGCCGGTGCCGCTGTTTGGCGCGGCGCTGGGTGGCGTGCTGGGGCTGGGCCTTGCCGCGATCTACATCCTGCCGGCGCTCCGCCTGCTCGACATGGCGAGGATGGATTACTTCGCAGAGGGCCACTACGACGCCCGCCGATGGCTGCTGCTATCTCCGTCGAACTGGAGCGGGTCGGACGGCTACGGCTTCGTGCTCAGCCTGACCCTGTCGCTGGTCGCGCTGGCGCTGGCGGGCGTGCTGGCCGGACGTGCGGCGCGAGAGCCCGGGCCATGCGATGATGCGGCGTTCTGGCCTTTCGTGATCATCGGCGTGGCGGTGCTGATCTCCGGCATCGTTCCCGGGATATGGGAGCCGGCATCGCCGCTTTCCCGCATCGAGTTTCCCTGGCGCATGCTCCTGGTCGCGGAATTCGCGGCCATCCGCGTCGCCATGGATGTGCTGGCACGGTGGCGGGGCCTGAAGCGGCGGGTCGCGATCGTGGTTCCGCTCTTCCTGGCCGCGCCGGCGCTGGGCGTGCTGATCGGCGCGGCCGCATCAGCCTACCGCATGATGCTCCCGGATTCCGCCTGGCGCCGTATCGAAGCGGAGGTCTTCCGCATCATGCCGGATGCCATCGAGTATCTGCCCGCAGGCCATCCGGTCGTCTTCGGATCGAGGAGCGCGCCGAGCTGGGCCGAGATCGTGGCACTCGCCGGCACGGAAGGGGGACGGGGCGGCATCTGGCTCGATCCTCCGCAGGGGGAGGTCTCGATCCGCCCCTTGGGGCCGCGCGGCGAGGCCATCATCGCGGTCCAGGCCGAGAGCCCCGTCACGGTCGTGCTCCGCCGCTTTGCCTTTCCGCTGTGGCGTGTGCAACCGGAGACGGGTGGCGAGGCCGTCGAAGCGGCCCCGCATGGGGCCGATCGCCTCCTGTCCTTTCCCGTGCCGGCGGGGCAGACGCGCTGGCGACTGGTCTGGTCTCCGCCGCCGCCGATGCGGCTCGGTGCGATTGTCTCTGCCGCGTCGGCCGCGATCGTGCTGATGCTCGGGGCGATCGCGGCCTGGTCGCTCGGGGGGCGGCGGCGCGTCACGGAAGGTGATCGATGACAACGGATTTTCGGTTGCGCCCGGTCGAGGAGGCCGATTTCGAACCGCTCCTCGACCTGTCCATCCGCGTGCTGCGGGCGGATCTCGAACGCGTCGGCCGTTTCGACCCGGATCGCCGCCGTGCGCGCATGCGGGCGGGATTCGATCCGGCGACGCTTTCGGCCATCGAGGTCGGCGGCCGGCTCGTCGGCTGCATCGGCGTCGCGCCGGCGGCGGATCATCTCGAGGTCCATTCCTTCTATCTCGATCCCGCGGTGCAGGGGCGGGGGCTCGGCGCGGCCATCGTGGCCGCTGTGCTGGCCGCGTATCCCGCCATGCCGGCGCGAATCGAGGTGCTGAAGGGCAGTGCCGTCCTGGCCTTCTGGGAGAAGCAGGGATTCCGCATCCTGGCGGAACAACCCTTCGACTGGCTCTGCCAGCGACCGGCGGCCCAGGCCGGGGCATGATCCTGGCCGCGGCCGCGATGCAGCATGATCGTCCGCGCATCCGGCACGACATCGCCGCCGTGCCCGCCATTCCTGGCTGACCTGCCCTCCTCGGGGGTTGCGCGGGCGCTCGCAATTCCTAAGGTGGCGACCCCTTCGGATCAGGATCGCAACCAGGCCATGCCCGCTCTCGCCGCCCGTATGAACGAGGTCTCCATCTCCGCCTCCGTCGTCATGACGATGAAGGGGCGCGAGCTCGCGGCGAAGGGGATCAAGGTCATCAGCCTCGCCTCCGGCGAGCCCGACTTCCCGACGCCGGCCCATGCGATCGAGGCCGCGCACAAGGCGGCGCTGGCCGGCGATACCAAGTATCCCGCGCAGGATGGCGCGCCGGCGCTCAAGGCCGCGATCCAGCGCAAGTTCAAGCGCGACAACAACCTCGACTACGCGCTGGACGAGATCCTCGTCACCAATGGCGGCAAGCAGTGCATCTTCAACGCCTTCATGGCGACGCTCGATCCGGGCGATGAGGTGGTGATCCCCGCCCCCTACTGGATCTCCTACGCCGACATGGCGAAGGTCGCCGGCGGCAAGCCCGTCCTCGTCTCCTGCCCGCAGAACAACGGCTTCAAGCTGCGTCCCGAGGACCTCGACGCCGCCATCACCCCCAAGACCAAGTGGGTGATGCTGAACTTCCCGAACAACCCGACCGGTGCGGCCTGCTCGCGCGAGGAAATGCAGGCCATCGCCGCGGTGCTGAAGAAGCACCCGCATGTCTGGGTCATGACCGACGACATGTATGAGCACCTCGTCTATGACGGCTTCGAATTCTGCACGATTGCCGAGGTCGAACCGGCGCTGAAGGACCGCACGCTCACGGTCAACGGCGCGTCCAAGACCTATGCCATGACTGGCTGGCGCATCGGTTTCTGCGGCGGGCCGAAGACGCTGATCAAGGCGATGATGAACATGCAGGGCCAGGCGACGTCCGGCGTGTCCACCGTCGGCCAGGCCGCGGCCGCCGCCGCGCTCGATGGCCCGCAGGACCTGGTGCATGAACGCGCCGCGGAATACCGCCAGCGCCGCGACCTGGTCGTGGAGATGCTGAACGCCGCGCCGGGCATCGTCTGCCACAAGCCGGAAGGCGCCTTCTACGTGTTCCCCAATGTCGCGGGCTGCCTCGGCAAGACCACCAAGGCGGGCAAGAAGATCGAGACCGACACCGACTTCGCGCTCGCATTGCTGGAGGAGAAGTACGTCGCGGCGGTGCAGGGCGCGGCCTATGGCATGTCGCCCTACCTGCGCATCTCCTACGCGACGGATACCGAGAGCCTGCGCGAGGCGTGCAGCCGGATCCAGGAGTTCTGCAAGGAACTCTCGTGATCGAGGGGCGGAACCGGGGAGGGGCCCTGCCCCATCCCGCCAGGCCACCCTGCGTGCGACGCGCCAGGTTGAGGTTTCCAAAGGCCTTTCGGCCTTTGGTGGTGAGAGCCCGAGAGGGGCAAGGCCCCTCTCGGTTCCACCGCGAAGATATGCCACCCACCAGCCGCGCACCGCATGATCGGCTGCATTCCTGGCGCTACATCGCATGATCCGCGAAGGCCGCGACGACGACGCCGAGGGCTTCATCGCCCTGATCGGCACCTGCTGGGCCGAATACCCCGGCTGCATCCTCGACGTGGATGGCGAGGTCCCTGAACTCCGTGCCCTCGCTACCTGGTTCCGCGACCAGGGCGGCAAGCTCTGGGCGGCGGAACAGGAAGGCCGCCTCGTCGGCATGGTCGGCACGCGCCCCCTCAAGGAGGATGAGGCGTGGGAGATCTGCCGCATGTATGTCGATGCCGCCGCGCGCGGCAGCGGCTTGGCGACGGCCCTGCTCGACACGGCCGAGACCCATGCCCGCGCATCGGGTGCCGAGCGCATGGTGCTCTGGACCGACACGCGCTTCACCCGCGCCCATGGCTTCTATGAAAAGCTCGGCTATGTGCGACATGGGTCGATCCGCATCCTCGACGACATCTCCCACTCGCTCGAATTCCGCTACGCCAAGCCGGCGGCGGGACTCGTGGTGGAGGCGCTGGACGCCGCCGCCGCCGCCAGCGCGGAACGGCGCCTGTCCGAACTGCTGAGCGCCTGCGTGACGGATGGTGCATCGCTCACCTTCCTTCCGCCGCTGTCGCGCGACCGGGCCACGACCTTCTGGAAGGCGAATTCGGCCGCGGTGGCGGCGGGAACGCGCGTCCTGCTCGGCGCCTGGCTGGATGGGCGGCTGGCCGGCAGCGTGACGATCGAGTTCGCCGCCGAGGAAGCCACGCCGAACGTCGCGGTGATCCGTACGCTGATCATCGATCCCTCGCTGCGCCGGCGCGGCATCGGCCGGGCCTTGATGCGCCGGGCGGAACAGGCGGCGCGCGCCCATGGCCGTGGCATCCTGACCCTCGATGCCCGGGCCGGCAGCGCGGCCGAACTGCTCTATCGCGGCGAAGGCTGGACGGAACTCGGCCGCATTCCGCGTTTCGAGATCGATGCGGAGCGCCGGCCCTGCGATACCGTCTTCTTCTGGAAGGCTCTCTGACACGGAGGAGGAAGGGCGGATGGTCACTCCGGACTGGTGCCGCATGATGGCGGCCTACAATGCCGAGATGAACCGTCGTCTCCTCCGCGCCGCCGATACGCTGGACGACGCGGCGCGGCGTGCTGATCGCGGGGCATTCTGGGGCTCGCTGCACGGCACGCTGTCGCACATCCTCTGGGGCGATACGCAGTGGATGAGCCGCATCGATGGCTGGGACAAGCCGCAGGTCGGCCAAAAGGACAGCGCCCGGATGCTGGAGGACTGGTCCGCGCTGAAGGCCGCGCGCGCCGCCGCGGACGACCGTATCGGGTCCTGGGCCGGCGGGCTGACGGAACAGCGCCTGGCCGGGCCGCTCGTCTGGTATTCCGGCATCTCGGGCAAGGAGGTGTCGATGCCCCTCTGGATCGTCGCGACGCATTTCTTCAATCACCAGACGCATCATCGCGGCCAGGTCCATGCCCTGGTCACCGCCGCCGGCGCGACCACCGAGGACACCGACTTGCCCTGGGTGGTGGATCTGCGCGGCCTGGGCCTGATGCCATGACCAGCGATGCCACCGAACGGCACCCGCCCGAGGAGGAACGGACGATGGTCCGCCGCGCCGCGCCGGTGGCGGCGGCGGAACCCATTCTCCATCTCCTCGACGTCGAGGCCGCGGAGGGCCAGCCGGCGCGCCGCGTGACCATCGGTCCCGGCCCCCTGACCATCGGGCGCGGGGCGCAGGCGGGGCTGGTGCTGCCGTCGGGCGACGTGTCGCGCAGCCACTGCATCATCGCGGTCGAGAACGAGGCGGCGATCGCCACCGATCTCGGCTCCACCAACGGCACCATCGTCGATGGACGGCGGATCGAGGGCCCCACACGCCTGACGCCCGGCGCGCGGCTGGTGCTCGGCCCCTTCACCCTGGTCTATCGCAGCGGCCGGGCCGCGGACTTCGCGCGGACCGAGGAGGTGGAGAAGGACCTCGCCCGCGCCGGCCGCTATGTCGAGGCCCTGCTGCCGCCACCCATTCCGGACGGGCCGGTGCGCGCGCATTGGCGCTTCGTGCCCTCCGCCAATATCGGGGGCGACGGCTTCGGCTATGGCTGGCTCGATCAGCACCGCTTCGCCCTGTGGTTGCTGGACGTGTCGGGGCATGGGGTGGGCTCGGCGCTGCTCGCCGCCTCGGTGATGAACCTGCTGCGCGTGCATTCCCTGCCGGGGACCGATTTCGCGGATGCCTCGGCGGTGCTGGTCGCGCTGAACGACCGCTTCCAGATGGACCGGCAGGGGGGGCTGTATTTCACCATCTGGTACGGCGTGTTCGACACGCGCACGCGTATCCTCGGCTTTGGTTGCGCCGGGCAGCACCCGGCCTTCCTGCTGGTGCCGGGGCAGGCGGCGCCGCAGCCGCTCTGGGTGAAGAACCCGGCGATCGGCCTGGCCCCCGACTGGCCCTATCGCCGCGCCGAGGTCGCGATCCCGCCCGGCGCGCGCCTGCATCTGTTCAGCGACGGCGCCTTCGAACTCGTCACCGCCGATGGGCGGCAACTGGGCATTGGGGATTTCCTGCCGGTGCTGACCGCTGCGCCGATGCCGGGCATGGCCGAGCCCGAACGGCTCTGGCGCGCGGTGCGCATTGCCGCGCGACCCGGGCCGCTCGATGACGATGTGTCACTTGTCGCACTCGATTTCGCCTGATCTCCATGCCACACGCCGCAGCGATGACCGGCCGTCGCCGGGCCGGGACAGACGAGGAGAGCCGCTGATGGAACTGGTCGTGGTGGAGGGCAGCGGGCCGCTGTGCCTCGTGCTGAAGGGGCGCCTGGACGCGGCGGGGACCGAGCAGGTCGAAACCACCTTCGCCGCCCGGATCCGCGCGGCGCCGGGCCACGCCATGATCGACATGCGGGCGGTCAGCTTCGTGGGCTCGCTCGGCCTGCGCATGCTGGTCGCCGCGGCGCGCGCCGCCGACCGCGCCGGGCGCAAGATGGTGATCTTCGGCGTGCAGGCTCCGGTCGCCGAGGTGTTCAGCACCACCGCACTCGACGAACTGATCCCGGTGCTGCCGGACGAAGCGGCGGCGCGCGGGCAGATCGGCGCCTGAATGGCGGCGGGCGAGACCTTCCGCCTGACCCTGCGCGATGGCACGGAGGCTCTGCGCGAGGCGCAGCTTGCCGTCGCGGATTTCCTGCGCGGCCGCGGCGCCGGTCCGAACACCGCCGCACGCGCCGAATTGCTGCTGGAGGAGCTCACGCTGAACGCCCTGCGCCATGGCTTCGCGCAAGGCGGCACGCCGGAGGTGACCGTGACCGCCTGGCATGACGGCGCGCGCTGCGGGCTCGACCTTGAGGATCGCGGCGCGCCCTTCGACCCCACCGCCGCCGCCATGCCTCCCAGGCCGCGCCATCTGCAGGAGGCGCGGATCGGTGGGCTTGGCCTGCCGCTGCTGCACCGCATCGCGGCGGAACTCGCCTATGAGCGCACGGCGGATGGCCGCAACCGGCTGCACCTGGTGCTGCCGGCCGAGGAAGCCGCTATCGGCTGAGGAAGCCCTCGAGATGTGCCAGCACCTCGGTGGGCGCTTCCTCCGCCAGGTAGTGGCCGGAGGGCACATCGCCGGTGGTCAGCGGGCCGGACGCATAGCGCCGCCAGATGCTCGCCGCGTCGTACCATTTCGGGATGCTGCCCTTCGCGCCCCAGATGGCGAGCATCGGGCAGCGCACCGTCTCGCCCGCATCGCGCGAAGCGCGATCGTGATCGAGGTCGATCGCCGTCGCGGCGCGGTAATCCTCGCAGATCGCCTCGATGGTGCCGGGTTCGTGCAGCGCGGCGAGGTAGTCGGCGCGCGCCTCGGGGTGGAAGAAATCCGCGGGCTTGGGTTCGCGCGAGGTGTGGAAGTCGAACCAGGGCTCGATCTCGGCGCGGATCATGGCTTCCGGCCCCGGATGGCGCTGGGCGAGGAAGAACCAGTGCCAGTATCCCATGGCGAAAGCCATATCCACGCGCTCGAAATGCTCGAGCGTGGGGATGATGTCCATGGTGCAGAGCCGTTCGACCGCACCGCCGTGGTCGAGCGCCATGCGATGCGCGACGCGCGCGCCGCGGTCATGCGCGACCACCTGGAAGCGGTCATGCCCGGCGCCGTTCATCAGCGCGACGAGATCCGCCGCCATGGCACGCTTTGAATAGGGCGCGTGATCCGCGCTGACCGGTGGCTTGTGGGAAAAGCCATAGCCGGTGATGTCCGGGCAATACACCGTGAAGCGCTGCGCCAGCACGGGCGCGACCTTGTGCCACATCGTGTGCGTCTGCGGGTTGCCGTGCAGCAGCAGCAGGGGCGGACCCTCGCCGCCGCGGCGCAGGCGGAAGCGCTTGCCATTCGCTTCCCGGAATTCGAGCGTGAAGCCATCGAAAAACATGGGGCCTGGTTCCTCCAGGCCGGCAGGATGGCGCCTCCGTCAGGCCGGCACCAGCCCATGGCGCAGCATGATCTCCGTCAGCCGCGCCATGTCGGGTGGGCCGGGCTGGCTGACGGCCTCGGCCATTTCCTCGAAATAGCGGCGGCCGATCGTGCCCGGGGCGATGACGATCATCGCCCGCGCGGTGCCGTCATCCCGGTTGGCGTGGTGATGCACCTTGCCGCGCGGGATGAAGACCACATCGCCGGGACGGACCGCGATCGCCGTGCCGTCCAGCGTCGTCGTCATCGTGCCCTCCAGCCCATACACGATCTCGTCGCAGGCTTCGTGATAATGCGGGGCGGGCACGCGCGCGGCGGGCGGGACGATGAATTCGAACATCACCACGTCGCCGGCGCCGTCCGTCTCATCGACGTGGAAGCGCAGTTCCAGCGGCCCGATGCGCACGAGGCGTGGAGGCTTCTGCGTTTCCATGGTGGTTCTCCCGGAGGGAGGATGTTCTTACGGGATGAGGGACGGAATGGCCACGGATTTGAGCCACGAACGAAACCATCCGCGGCGGCGCATGGCCCGGATGCAGGTCGCCCGGCCCGTTGACCATCCGCCCGCATCGGGCCAGCGTGCCGCCGGAAACATCCCGAGGGAGAGACGCGCGATGTCCGATGACCAGGCCCTGTTCGACAAGGGCATGCCGATCCGCCGTGCCGTGCTGGGCGCGGAATACGTCGATGGCTCCATGGCCAAGGCCGACGATTTCATGATGTCCTTCCAGCGCGCGACGACCGCCTGGGCCTGGGGCTGGGCCTGGGGCGATCCGACGCTGGACCGCAAGACGCGCTCGCTGCTGAACCTCGCCATGCTGACCGCGCTGGGGAAGATCCCGGAGGTGAAGCTGCATGTGAAGGGCGCGCTGAACAACGGCATCACGGTCGACGAGATCAAGGCGACGCTGCTGCACGCCACCGCCTATTGCGGCATTCCCGCCGGCCTCGACGCCTTCAAGGCGGCGCATGAGGTGCTGCTCGCCGAAGGCGCCATCCCGGGGAAGAAGTGATGGCCGCGCCGATCAAGCGCGTTGCCTTCCTCGGCATCGGCAACATGGGTTGGCCGATGGCGGCCAACCTGGTGAAGGCGGGCTTCGAGGTCACGGTCGCGGACGTGGTGCCGGGCCGCGCGGAAGCCTTCGCGGCCGAGACCGGCGGCAAGGCCGCGACGAGCCCGGCCGATGCGGCGAGGGGTGCCGATTGCGTCGTCACCATCGTGCCGACCAGCAAGCAGGTGGCCGAAGCGGTCGAAGCGGTCGGCCCGTCGCTTGCGCAGGGGATGCTCGTCATCGACATGACCTCCGGCCAGCCGGGCCGCACGCGGGAGATCGCGGCGGGCCTCGCGGCGAAGGGCGTTGCGATGATCGACTGCCCGGTCTCGGGCGGCGTGCCGCGCGCCAAGACCGGGCAGCTCGCCATCATGGCGGGCGGCGAGGAGGCGGATCTCGACCGCGCCGAACCCGTGCTGAAAGCCATGGGCACCTCCATCCATCGCTGCGGGCCGATCGGCGCGGGGCAGGCGATGAAGGCGCTGAACAACCTGGTTTCCGCGGGCGGCTACCTGATCGGCATCGAGGCGCTGCTGATCGGCCAGCGCTTCGGCCTCGATCCGGCGAAGATGGTGGACGTGCTGAACGCCAGCACGGGGATGAACAACTCGACCCAGAAGAAGTTCAAGGAATATGTGCTGTCGCGGCGCTTCGACGCGGGCTTCGGCCTCGACCTGATGGTCAAGGACCTGTCGATCGCGCTGGAAGTGGGCCGCGAGACGACCACGCCGACACCCTTCGCGGCGCTGTGCCGCGAGATGTGGGCCTCGGCGGCGGCGCTGCTCGGGCCGGGTGCGGATCACACCGCCGTCGCGAAGCTCTCGGAACAGATGAGCGGCACGGTGCTTGGGGGGAACAAGGAAACATGACCGGATCGGATGGTCGGAGGGCGGAGACGGCGAAGCCGGCGAGCAACGCAGAGCTGAATCCGATCCGCCCGACATGGGAGGCCTACGCCATCCGCTATGGACGGCACGACCGCACGGCGCAGACCAACCACCTGCTGCCGCTACCCGACCCGCATGAGGCCATGCCGCTCGACTACTATGTCTGGCTGTTGCGCGGTCCCGGCGGGCGGGAGATCGTCGTCGATACGGGCTTCGACCACGAACTCGCCGCGAAGCGGGGGCGCAAGCTCTCGCGTTCGGTCGCCGAGTGCCTGGCCTCGATGGGTACCGACCCGGCCAAGGTCGAGGACGTGATCGTCACCCATCTGCATTATGACCATGCGGGAAGCCTCGGCATCTTTCCCGCCGCGCGCTTCCACCTCCAGGAACGCGAGATGCACTTCGCCGTCGGGCGGCACATGTGCGTGCATGCCATCCGCATGCCGTTCGAAGCCGAGCACGTCGTCGCCATGGTCCGCGCGCTGTACGCCGACCGCGTGGAGTTCCACGACGGCGATGGCGAGGTCGCACCGGGTGTCACCGTCCACCGCGTCGGCGGCCATTCGGACGGCTTGCAGGTCGTGCGCGTGGAAACGGCGCGCGGCCCCGTCGTCATCGCCTCCGACGCCATGCATTTCTACGCCAATGCGCTGTCGGGGAATCCCTTCCCGATCATCTTCGATCTCGGCGCCATGGCGGCGGGCTGGCGCACCGCGAAGAAGCTGGCAGGCGGGGACGACAGTCGCGTGATCCCCGGCCACGACCCCGAGGTGCGCAGTCGCTTCCCCGCCGTGGACGGCCAGAATGGCGAGGTCGTCGCCCTGCACCTGCCGCCGCTCTGACGGCAGGCCTGCGGCCGGGGCCGCGCGGTGCTATTGCAGCAGCGTCACGGTCCCGGACAGCAGCCCGGCCACGCAGAACAGCAGCGACAGGCCGGGCCAGGTCCGCATCGGGCCACGCAGGGCGATCAGCGCATTGGCGACCAGCGACACCATCACCGCGGCGACCGGCTGGGACCAGTGATAATGCATGAAGCCCCAGACGATCAGGCCAAGCCACATCCAGAAGGCGGCACGCGCCACCAGGCCCCAGACCATGTCGGAGATGGCCGAGGCCGGCCGCATTTCCGGCGCCCCGGAGCGCGTGCGGATGAAGCTCCCGCCCGAAAGCAGCATCATCGCCAGGAAGTAGGTGGACATGGGGTTCACTTGCGTCGGGCGCGCTTTGGACGCAAGACCTGTCATGTTGCGCCGCGCCGGTTTGAGCGGCGCGCCATGAACCACGTCAGGCAAGCGTGACCCTGCGGCCGTCCCCCGCCATCCTTCAGGTGCTTCCCTCGCTCGTCTCGGGCGGGGTGGAACGCGGCACCCTCGAAATCGCCGAAGCACAGATCGCGGCGGGTTTCCGTGCACTGGTGGCCTCGGCCGGCGGGCCGCTGGTGCCGGCGCTCGAGGCGCTGGGGGCGCGGCACGTCACCCTGCCGCTCGACACCAAATCGCCCCTGGGCATCTGGCGCAACGCGGCAACACTGACAGAAATTACGAAATCGGAACAGATTGCCATCCTGCATGCGCGTTCGCGGGCGCCCGCCTGGTCGGCGCTGATGGCCGCGCGCCGGACCGGGGCGCGCTTCATGACCACTTATCATGGCACCTACAATGAAGGCTTCCCGGGCAAGCGCTTCTACAATTCGGTGATGGCGCGCGGGGACCGGGTGATCGCGATCAGCCGCTTCATCGCCGGCATCGTGCAGGCCCGGCACGGGGTGGGCGCGGACCGGCTGCGCATCATCCCCCGCGGCGTCGATGAGCGCCGCTTCGACCCCGCCGCCGTCGCGCCGGACCGCGTCGCGGCGCTGCGTGAGGCCTGGGGCGTGGCATCGGACCGGCCGGTGGTGATGCTGCCGGGGCGCATCACGCGCTGGAAAGGGCAGGGGGTACTGGTCGAGGCCATGGCCCATCTGCCCGGTGAGGCCGTCGCCCTGCTGGTCGGCGATGCCGGCGCCAAGGCGGCCTATCGCGACGAACTCCAGGCGCGCATCGCGGCGCTCGGGCTCAACGACCGGGTCCGGCTGGTCGGGCATGCCGCCGATGTGCCCGCGGCCCTGATGCTGGCCGATGTGGTGGTGCACGCCTCGACCGATCCCGAGGCCTTCGGCCGCACGGTCATCGAGGCGCAGGCGATGGCGCGCTGCGTCATCGCGAGCGATCTCGGCGGCCCGACCGAGACGGTCGAGGACGGCGTGAGCGGCTGGCGCGTCCCGCCCGGCGACCCGGCGGCGCTGGCCGCGGCGATCGGGCGGGTGCTGGCCATGGCGCCGGAGGCGCGCGCGGTGGCCGGCGCGCGGGCGCGGGCGGCGGTGCTGGGGGGCTACACCACGGCGCGGATGCAGGCGGCGACGCTCGACGTCTATCGGGAATTGCTGTGATGCGGGTGCTGGTGATCAAGCTCGCGGCGCTGGGGGATTTCGCCCAGGCCTTCGGGCCCTTCGCCGCGATCCGCGCACATCATCCGGATGCCCGCATCACGCTGCTGACGACCCGGGCCTACGCTCCGCTGGCGCGACTATCGCCCTGGTTCAATGAGGTCTGGGAGGATGGCCGCCCGGCCTGGACCGACATTCCGGCGGTGTGGCGCCTGGCGCGGCGGCTGCGCGCGGCACGGTTCGATCGGGTCTATGACCTCCAGACCTCCTCGCGTTCGTCCCGGTATCGCTGCTTCGTGGGGCGACGGGCGGAATGGTCCGGGATCGCGCGCGGGGCCTCCCATCTCCACGCCAACCTGGCACGGGATGCGATGCACACCGTCGATCGCCAGCGGGAGCAGTTGGAGATGGCCGGGATCCACACGTTTCCGGAGCCGGATCTCGGCTGGCTCGATGCCGATCTATCGCGCTTCGCCCTGCCGGAACGGTTCTGCATCCTGGTCCCCGGCGCTTCGCCCGGCCGGCCGGCGAAGCGCTGGCCGGAGGACCGCTTCGGGACGCTCGCCGCCGCCCTGCCCCTGCCGGCGATCGTGATCGGCGGGCCGGCGGAGGCACCGCTCGCCGCCGCCATTGCCGCCGCGGCACCAGGAACCATCGACCTCACGGGCCAGACGAACTTCGCCGATATCGCAGCCCTGGGCCGCCGGGCCGCCTTCTGCATTGGCAATGACACCGGCCCGACCCATCTGGTGGCGGCGGCGGGCTGTCCGACGCTCGCCTTGTTCGGGCAGGACAGCGACCCGGCGCTCTGCGCCCCCCGTGGCCGATGCGCCACCTTCCTGCGCCATGTGCCTCTCGCAGGCCTGGAACCGGCGGAAGTCGCGTCGGAACTGGCCCGTCTGACTTGACCCGGAAGGGCGCGGTGCTCATGGTCCGCGCCCGTTTTTCACCCCGAAGGAGATGCCTTCCCGATGCCCGCGATCACCCTGCCTGATGGTTCCGTCCGGTCCTTCGATGGGCCGGTGACGGGCACGCAGGTCGCGGCCGCCATCGGGCCGGGCCTCGCCAAGGCCGCGCTCGCCATGGTGGTGGACGGGCAGATGCAGGACCTCGCGCGGAGCATCGAGGCCGACGCGTCGCTGCGGTTCGTCACCCGGAAGGACCCCGAGGCGCTCGAGCTGATCCGCCACGATGCGGCGCATGTGCTGGCCGAGGCGGTGCAGGAGCTGTTCCCGGGCACCCAGGTCACCATCGGCCCGTCGATCGAGAACGGCTTCTACTACGACTTCGCGCGCAACGAGCCCTTCACCCCCGACGACTTCGCCGCGATCGAGGCGAAGATGCGGGACATCGTCGCGCGCAATGCCGGCTTCGAGCGCATCGTGACCAGCCGGCACGAGGCCATCGCCCTGTTCCAGGAGAAGGGCGAGAAGTACAAGGTCGAGCTGATCCAGGACCTGCCGCAGGGCGAGACCATCACCCTGTACAAGCAGGGCGACTGGATCGACCTGTGCCGCGGGCCGCATATGCGCGGCACCGGGGATGTCGGCACCGCCTTCAAGCTGATGAAGGTGGCCGGCGCCTATTGGCGCGGCGACCATCGCAACGCGATGCTGTCCCGGATCTACGGCACCGCCTGGCGCGACCAGAAGGAGCTGGACGCGTATCTGCATCAGCTCGAAGAGGCGGAGAAGCGCGACCACCGCAAGATCGGCAAGGAGATGGGGCTGTTCCATCTCCAGGAGGAGGCCGTCGGTTCCGTCTTCTGGCATCCCAAGGGCTGGAAGCTGTACCGCACAGTCGAGGACTACATGCGCCGGCGGTTGGATGGCGGGGCCTATCAGGAAGTGAAGACCCCGCAGCTTGTCGACCGCAAGCTGTGGGTCGCCTCCGGCCATTGGGAGAAGTTCCGCGAGAACATGTTCATCGCGACCGTCGAGGATGAATCCGAGAAGGACCGCATCCTCGCGCTGAAGCCGATGAACTGCCCCTGCCATGTGCAGATCTTCAATCAGGGGTTGCGGTCCTATCGCGAGCTGCCGCTGCGCATGGCCGAGTTCGGCGCCTGCCATCGCTACGAGCCCTCGGGCGCGCTGCACGGCATCATGCGCGTGCGGTCCTTCACCCAGGACGACGCGCATATCTTCTGTTCCGAGGACCAGATCGCGGATGAGACGGTGCGCTTCGTGGCGCTGCTGTCGTCCATCTACCGCGACTTCGGCTTCGAGGAGTTCCGCGTGAAGTTCTCCGACCGGCCGGAGAAGCGCGCGGGCAGCGACGAGGTATGGGACCAGGCCGAGGGTGCGCTGAAGGAAGCCTGCCGCATCGCCGGCGTCGAATACGTGCTGAACCCGGGGGAGGGCGCCTTCTACGGTCCCAAGCTGGAATTCGTGCTGCGCGACGCGATCGGCCGCGACTGGCAATGCGGCACGCTGCAGGTGGATTTCGTGCTGCCCGAGCGCCTCGACGCGGAATACGTGGCCGAGGACGGGTCGCGGAAGCGCCCCGTCATGCTGCATCGCGCCATCCTGGGGTCCTTCGAGCGCTTCCTCGGCATCCTGATCGAGCAGCATGCGGGGCGTTTCCCGTTGTGGCTCGCCCCGGTGCAGGTGGTGGTCGCGACCATCGTGGACGACGCCGCGCCCTTCGCCGAGCAGGCCGCGGAAGCCCTGCGCAAGGCCGGGCTGCGGGTGGAGCTCGATCTGCGGAACGAGAAGATCAACCGCAAGATCGTGGACCATATCGACCAGCGCATTCCCGTGCTGGCGGTGGTCGGCAAGCGCGAGGCGGAGCAGGGGGCGCTGGTGCTGCGCCGCCTGCCGGGCCGCGAGCAGGAAGTGGTGCCGCTGGATGAGGCGGTGGCCCGCCTTGCAGCGGAGGCCACGCCGCCCGATCTGAAGAATATGGCGTCGTGAAGGCCGCGGCGGTTGCAGTGACGTGACCGCCGCTCCATAACTCGCCCGAAATACGTTCCGAAACCTCGACAGGAGACGACCATAGCCCGTCCCCCCCTACCCGCCGCCCAGGCCCCGACCCGTGACGGCCCGCGCATCAATGACGAGATCCGCGTTCCCCAGGTCCGCCTGATCGACCAGCACGGCGAGATGATGGGCGTGATGAGCGCCCGCGAGGCGCTGATCCGCGCCTATGATGTCGGCCTCGACCTGGTCGAGATCTCGCCCAATGCGGTCCCGCCTGTCTGCAAGATCCTCGACTATGGCAAGTACAAGTACGAGCAGCAGAAGAAGGCGAACGAGGCGCGGAAGAAGCAGAAGGTCGTCGAGATCAAGGAAATCAAGGTCCGTCCGAACATCGACGACCACGATTACGATGTGAAGATGCGCCAGATGAAGACCTTCATCTCGGAAGGCGACAAGGTCAAGGTGACGCTGCGGTTCCGTGGCCGTGAGATGGCGCACCAGGATCTCGGCGCCAAGGTGCTGCAGCGCATCCGCGACGAGCTGACCGAGACCACCAAGGTCGAGCAGTTCCCGCGGCTCGAGAACCGCCAGATGATCATGGTGCTGGCGCCGAAGTAGCGGTCCCGCGACGTTCTTCTGGCGTCAGCGAAGGAAGGGCCCGGTCAGCACCGGGCCTTCTTCGTATTCAGCGCGACCGCCGCCCGGATCAGCGCTTTGAGCGCTGATGCGTCGATCGCGTCACCCTCCCGGATGTCGATGGCGCGGCGGATGTTGCCCTCCAGGCTGCTGTTGAACAGGCCGGAGGGGTCCTCCAGCGCCGCACCCTTGGCGAAGGTCAGCTTCACCAGGGCCTTGTAGGTCTCCCCGGTGCAGAGGATGCCGCCATGCTCCCAGACCGGTACGCCGCGCCATTTCCAGGTCTCGACCACCTCCGGATCGGCCTCGTGGATCAAGGCGCGGACGTGGGCGAGGGTGTCGCCGCGCCAGTCGCCGAGCTCCTTGATGCGGGTGTCGATTAGGTGGGCTGCATCGTTCGCGGCCATGGATCGGGTATCCCGAGCGAGGGCATCGACATGGATATGGTGAGGCGGCGCGCTGCGGAGACTGTCGGCAACTCCGCCCGGTTCGGCGTCGCCCCGACATCATGCAATACGGGGCCAACGCGCGCGTCCCGAGAGGGCCGGGATGCCGGTCATCACCCCGAGGGTACTGGCGCTGTCGGCTGACGCTGGAGATCTATCCGGCTGCGACAATAGCTACTAACATACCAAATACCAGAAAAGGTATCTCCGGCAAATTGTCCGGTAACGGTCTGAGCGCCCAAAAGTGAAGTGATGGTGCCATCGGGCTGTATGCGGGATCGGTGTTGTTCATATCCAATGGAGAAATTTGCAATGCCACCTCGGACTGTCATTCTTTGAGGGTGGCCATTGCCGCATCGGTAGGTGGTTGATTGAATTAATGTCATTCTCCCGGCCCAGTTTCCATCGAAGGCGAGATTTGCGGGCGCAGAGTCGACTTCTCGATCTGCGCAGGCCGTCAAGGACAATATCAAGCCCAATGCCAGCGTTCGGAGTCGTGGTGCCATGGATCCCTGCAACAAGACGGCCTTAACGATACGATATCGCATTAAAATTGCATTCGACAATCCTCCTCCTCGGTCTTGAGGGTGGGTGCAGCATTGACTTGCGCGGGGTCCTTCGCTAATGGCGCCCACGGTTCACCCTGAACCGTCTGTCCGCCCCCTGACGGGGCTGGCACCGCCGCTCCGCGAAGGCTCGCGCAGCGGCGCAAATCTGTTTGGGGCGACCGCAACGCGTTGTGAAGGACTGAACGGACCCCCGCATGTTCGAGGCATTGTCCAGCAAGCTGAACGGGGTCTTCGACCGGCTGCGCCGCCGCGGTGCGCTGTCCGAGGCCGACGTCACGGAAGCGCTGCGCGAGGTTCGCGTGGCGCTGCTGGAAGCCGATGTCGCGCTGCCGGTGGTCCGCGACCTCGTTGCCAAGGTGCGCGAGGGCGCGGTGGGGCAGGAGGTCATCCGCTCCGTCTCTCCCGCCCAGCAGGTCATCAAGATCGTCAACGACGCGCTGGTCGAAGCGCTCGGTGGCGGCGCGAATGATGACGGCAAGCGCGGCATCGACCTGAACGCGCCGGCGCCGGTGCCGATCCTGATGGTCGGGCTCCAGGGCTCGGGCAAGACGACGACCTCGGGCAAGATCGCGCTGCGGCTGCGCACGCGGGACAAGAAGAAGGTGTTGCTCGCCTCGCTGGACGTGCACCGCCCGGCGGCGCAGTTGCAGCTCCAGACGCTGGCGCAGCAGGCGGAAGTCACCTCCCTGCCCATCGTGCCCGGCCAGACGCCGATCCAGATCGCCGCGCGGGCGATGGATGTGGCGCGGCGCGAGCTCTACGACGTGGTGGTGCTCGACACCGCCGGCCGCCTCGCGATCGATGAGGCGCTGATGGAGGAGGTGGCGCAGGTCAAGCTCGCCACCAATCCGCACGAGACGCTGCTGGTCGTGGACGCCATGACCGGCCAGGACGCGGTGAACACCGCGAAGGCGTTCCACGACAAGATGGGCGTCACCGGCATCGTCATGACGCGCATCGACGGCGATGCGCGCGGCGGCGCGGCGCTGTCCATGCGTGCCATCACGGGCGCACCGATCAAGCTGCTGGGCGCGGGCGAGAAGCTCGACGCGCTGGAGGATTTCCACCCGGACCGCATCGCGTCCCGCATCCTCGGCATGGGCGACATCGTCTCCCTGGTCGAAAAGGCCGCGGCGACGATCGACCAGGAGGAAGCCGAGAAGCTCGCGGCCCGGATGCAGAAGGGCCAGTTCTCGCTGGAAGACTACGCTTCCCAGCTTAAGCAGATCGGCAAGATGGGCAGTCTGCAGGGCATCCTCGGGATGCTGCCGGGCGTGGGCAAGATCAAGCAGCAGCTCAACGACGCCAATCTCGATACCTCCATCCTGAAGCGGCAGGCGGCGATCATCAGCAGCATGACGCCGCGCGAGCGCCGCACGCCGGACCTGATCAAGGCGTCGCGCAAGAAGCGCATCGCCGCGGGGTCGGGGACCTCGGTTCAGGAAGTGAACAAGCTGCTCAAGCAGTTCGACGACATGTCCGCGATGATGAAGCGGATGAACAAGCTCGGCCAGAAGGGGCTGATGCGGGGCGGGCTCGCCGCGCTTCTCCCTGGTGCCGGAAACAAACGACCCTTCTGACTTAGACGACGAAAGGAAGCCTCTATGGGCCTCAAGATCCGCCTTGCCCGCGCCGGTGCGAAGAAGCGCCCCTACTACCACATCGTGGTGGCCGACAGCCGTTCGCCGCGTGACGGCCGCTTCATCGAGGCGGTGGGCTCCTACAACCCGATGCTGCCGTCCGACCACGCCGAGCGCGTGCGCCTGAAGGATGAGCGCATCACCCACTGGATCGGCCAGGGCGCGGTGGCGACGGATCGCGTCGCGAAGTTCCTCGGCAAGGCCGGCCTCGCGCCGATGCCCGCCTTCCGCGAGCAGCCGAAGCAGTCCGCGCCGAAGAAGAAGGCGCAGGAACGCGCCGCCGCCGCGGCCGGCTGAGTTCCGCGAACGGGGTGACGTGACGTGACGGTGAAACGCGTGATGGTGGGGGAGATCGGCAGGCCGCATGGCGTGCGCGGTCTCGTGCGCCTGCGTGCCTTCACCGAGGATACGCGCGCCATCGCCGCCTATTCTCCGCTGACCGACGAGACCGGAACGCGGCGTTTCGTGCTCACGCTGAAGGGCGGCGACCTCGCCGCCGTCGAGGGCG
This sequence comes from Roseomonas sp., assembly GCA_041914265.1. GTDB lineage: Bacteria > Pseudomonadota > Alphaproteobacteria > Acetobacterales > Acetobacteraceae > Neoroseomonas. The sequence continues at coordinate 32,018 of JAYSDS010000026.1, read as the reverse complement.
TGGGCGATCGCGACGCGGCGCAGCGCCTGACCGGGACGAAGCTCTATGTCGAGCGCGACCGGCTGCCGGCGACGGAGGAGGAGGAGTTCTACCTCGCCGACCTGATCGGTCTGCGCGCGGTGAACGAGGCGGGGGAGGCGATCGGGACCATTCGCGCCGTGGAGGACCATGGCGGCGGGCCGTTCCTGATCGTGCAGGGTTCGGCGAAGGAGCATCTGCTGCCCTTCACCCGCGCGGTGGTGCCGGTGGTGGATGTCGCGGGCGGGACGGTCACGGTCGTCCAGCCCGGCGAGATCATCGTCACGCCGCCACCGGGCGAGGAGGACGCGGCATGACCTGGCGCGCTTCCGTCCTCACGCTGTTCCCGGAGATGTTCCCAGGACCGCTCGGCCTGTCGCTGGCGGGGCGCGCGCTGCGCGATGGCCGCTGGGCCATCGATGCGCATGACATCCGCGCCGCCGCGACGGATCGCCACCGCACGGTGGACGATACGCCGGCCGGCGGTGGGGCGGGGATGGTGATGCGCCCGGACGTGCTGGACAGCGCCATCGGTGCCGTACGCGCGGAAGGCGATGCGCGGCCGCTGATCTACCTAACCCCGCGCGGGCGGCTGCTCGACCAGGCGACCGTGCGGTCCCTGGCGGAAGGCCCCGGCTGCGTCCTGCTCTGCGGTCGTTACGAAGGCATCGACCAGCGCGTCATCGAGGCGCGGAACATGGTCGAGCTGTCGATCGGCGACTACGTCCTCAGCGGCGGCGAGACCGCCGCGCTGGTGCTGCTCGATGCCTGCATCCGGCTGCTGCCGGGCGTGATGGGGGCGGCGGACAGCGCGGCAGAGGAAAGCCACGGCGCCGAGGGCCTGCTGGAATACCCGCACTACACGCGCCCCGCCGAATGGCAGGGCCGCGCCATCCCGGACGTGCTGCTGTCCGGCCACCACGCGGAGATCGCGCGTTGGCGCCGGGCGGAGAGCGAGCGGATCACGAAAGAGCGCCGACCCGACCTGTGGGCACGGCACGAAGCGAAACAACGCGGGGCTGGGGGCATGGACGGCCACCCCGCCGCCGCTTAAGAGAATCGACGAAAGGACACTGGTCATGAACCTTCTGGAGCAGTTCGAGGCCGAGCAGCTTGCCCGCCTCACCGCCGCCCGCACCACGCCGGACTTCGCGCCGGGCGACACGGTGCGCGTGATGGTGAAGGTGCAGGAAGGCGAGCGCGTCCGCACCCAGGCCTATGAAGGCGTGGTGATCGCGCGCAACAACAAGGGCGTGCAGAGCAACTTCACGGTCCGCAAGCTCTCCTATGGCGAGGGCGTGGAGCGCGTGTTCCCGCTCTATTCGCCGAATGTGGCCGAGATCCAGGTGGTCCGCCGCGGCAAGGTGCGCCGCGCGAAGCTGTATTACCTGCGTGGCCGCACCGGCAAGTCGGCGCGCATCGCCGAGAAGCTGGGCTCCAAGACGGACGCGAAGGCGGCCCCGGCTGCCGCCGCCCCGGCCGAGACGACGACCGAAAGCTGAGTATTCCACGGGCCACCGCATTGGGCGGGGCCGACGGGAAGGGAGAAGAAGATGTCAGCGCAGAAGCCGCGCACGTTGTTCGACAAGATCTGGGACGCCCATGTGGTGGATACGCTCCCGGATGGCACGGCTCTGCTCTACATCGACCTTCACCTTACCCACGAAGTGACGACGCCGCAGGCCTATGACGGCCTGCGGGCGGCCGGGCGCAAGGTGCGTCGCCCCGATGCGACGCTCGCGGTGGTGGACCACAACATCGCCACCGACGACAGCCGCCGCACCGGCATCATCGACCCCGAGAGCCGGCTGCAGGTCGAGACGCTCGAGAAGAACGTCGTCGAGTTCGGCGTGCCCTACATCCCGCTGCTCGATGAGCGGCAGGGCATCGTGCATGTGATCGGGCCCGAGCTGGGGCGGTCGCTGCCGGGCATGACCATCGTGTGCGGCGACAGCCATACCTCGACCCATGGCGCGATGGGCGCGCTCGCCTTCGGCATCGGCACGTCGGAGGTGGAGCATGTGCTCGCCACCCAGACGCTGCTGCAGAAGCCAGCGAAGAACATGCTGATCAGCGTCGACGGCAACCTCGCTTTCGGCTGTTCGGGCAAGGACATCGTGCTCGCCATCATCGGGCGGATCGGCACGGCGGGCGGCACCGGCCATGTGATCGAATATGCCGGCGACGCGATCCGCGCGCTCGACATGGCCGGGCGCATGACAGTGTGCAACATGTCGATCGAGGGTGGTGCCCGCGCCGGCATGGTCGCCCCTGACCAGACCACCTACGACTACATCGCGAAGACGCCGAACGGGCCGAAGGGCGCGGCCCTCGCCCGTGCGATCGAGTGGTGGCAGACGCTGCCTTCCGACCAGGGCGCGCATTTCGACACCGTGCTGCGGCTGAACGCGCATGAGATCGCACCGCAGGTCACCTGGGGCACCAACCCCGAGGCGGTCGTCCCGATCACCGGCGTCGTGCCCAACCCGGCCGATGTCGAGGACGAGGCGAAGCGCGTCCAGATGGAGCGCATGATCCACTACATGGACCTGCTGCCGGGCCAGCGGCTGCAGGATCTCGCGGTGGATGTCGTCTTCATCGGGTCCTGCACCAACAGCCGCATCGAGGACATCCGCGCCGCCGCCGCCATCGCCAAGGGCCGCAAGGTCGCCGACCATGTGCGTGCGATGGTGGTGCCCGGTTCGGGCCTGGTGAAGAAGCAGGCGGAGGCCGAGGGGCTCGACCGCATCCTGCGCGAAGCCGGCTTCGAGTGGCGCGAAGCGGGGTGCTCCATGTGCCTCGGCATGAACCCGGACAAGCTGACGCCGGGCCAGCGCTGCGCCAGCACCTCCAACCGCAACTTCGAGGGACGCCAGGGTCCCGGCGGGCGCACGCATCTGCTGTCCCCGGCCATGGCCGCCGCCGCCGCGGTGGCCGGCCGTCTCGCCGATGTCCGCGACTACCAGCCGAAGGAGGGTGTGTGATGCAGGCCTTCACCAAGCTCACCGGCATTGCCGCGCCGCTGCCCAAGGCGAATGTCGACACTGACCAGATCATCCCGGCGCGCTTCCTGAAGTCGATTTCGCGCAGCGGCTTCGGCAAGCATCTTTTCGCCAATTTCCGCTTCATGGAGGACGGGTCGGAGAACCCGGACTTCGTGCTGAACCAGGAGCCCTACCGCAAGGCGGAGGTCCTGATCGCCTTCGAGAATTTCGGCTGCGGCTCCTCGCGCGAGCATGCCCCCTGGGCGCTGCTCGATTTCGGCATCCGCTGCATCATCGCGCCGGATTTCGCCGACATCTTCCACAACAACAGCTTCAAGAACGGCGTCCTGCCGGTGCGGCTTCCGAAGGAAGTCTGCGCGCAGCTGATGGAAGACGCGAAGATGGGCCCGAATGCCCGCATCACCGTCGATCTGGAACGCGAGGTGGTGGTGCGCCCGAATGGCGAGGAGATCCCCTTCAAGATCGACCCGCTGCGCCGGCACCTGCTGCTGAACGGCCTCGACGACATCGGCCAGACCATGCAGCACGCGCCCGCGATCGATTCCTTCGAGGCGAAGCAGAAGGCCGCCCAGCCCTGGCTCTACGCCTGAGCTGATCCTTACCCCGGGCGGCGTCCACCGGGGGCGTCTCCCGACCCTACCGGAGACGCCCTGACACATGCCGTCCAACAAGAAGCTGCTCATCCTTCCCGGCGACGGGATCGGCCCCGAAGTGATGCGCGAGGTCCGTCGCGTCATCGACTGGCTGGGCCGCCGCCGCGCCGTTTCCTTCGACATCGATGAAGGGCTCGTTGGCGGCGCCTCGATCGACGCGCAGGGCACGCCCTGCTCGGATGAGACGGTCGAGAAGGCCAAGGCGGCGGACGCGGTGCTCTTCGGGTCGGTCGGCGGGCCGAAGTGGGACAGCCTGCCCTTCGAACAGCGCCCGGAACTCGGCATCCTGCGCCTGCGCAAGGATCTCGGGCTCTTCGCGAATCTCCGTCCGGCCGTGGTGCTCGATCCGCTGGTGGATGCCTCCTCGCTCAAGGCGGATGTGGTGCGCGGCGTTGACATCATGGTGGTCCGCGAATCGACCGGCGGCATCTATTTCGGCGAACCGCGCGGCGTCGAGACGCTGCCCGACGGCAAGCGCCGCGGCTTCGACACCGATGTCTACCATGAGGACGAGATCGCCCGCGTCGCGCGCGTCGCCTTCGACCTGGCCCGGAAGCGCCGCGGGAAGGTGACCTCCGTCGAAAAGGCCAACGTCATGCAGTCCGGCCGCCTGTGGCGCGCCGTGGTCGGCGAGATCCACAAGGCCGAATACGCCGATGTCGAGCTCGAGAACATGTATGCCGACAACTGCGCCATGCAGCTTTGCTCGCGCCCCAAGCAGTTCGACGTCATCCTCGGCAACAATCTGTTCGGCGACGTTCTGTCGGACCTCGCCGCGGCGCTGACGGGCTCGCTCGGCATGCTGCCATCGGCGACCCTCGGCGCGGTGGATGCGACCACGGGCAAGCGCCATGCGCTCTATGAGCCGATCCACGGTTCCGCGCCCGACATCGCGGGCAGGGGCATCGCGAATCCCCTCGCGCAGATCCTCTCCTTCGCCATGCTGCTGCGCTGGTCTTTCGGCATGGACGAGGATGCCGACCTGCTCGAAGCCGCGGTCGGCAAGGTGCTGGCCGGCGGGCTCCGCACCGCGGACATCATGCAGGCCGGCATGGCGCGCGTCGGCACCTCCGTGATGGGTGAGGCCGTGGTGCGCGAACTCGACAAGCTCATGGCCTGATCACGCGGCGGGGCCGCCTCGCGGCCCCCTTCGCACTGCAGTATGCCCGGCGCGATTCCGCGTGACAGCGGATCGCATCGGGATCAGTCTCATCCCGAACCAGTCTTCCGATCCCGATGGCGCCGCCCGCTGCGGTGCCAGGCATTCCGTTTCGAATCGCCTTCGGTCCACGCCACGGCGTGGCCGCGACTTGGGGAGGGAACACCATGGGCTATCATCTCAAGGGTGAGCTGCTCGAGGTCTGCGACTGCAACACCCTTTGCCCCTGCTGGATCGGTGAGGATCCGGACAACGGCACCTGCCGCTCCTCGCTCGCCTATCGCATCGAGAAGGGGGAGGTGGATGGCGTCGATGTCTCGGGGCTGAATTTCGGCGTGGCCGTGTTCATCCCGGGCAATGTGCTCGCCGGCAAGTGGCGCGTCGTCCGCTATGTGGATGACCGCGCCAGTGACGCGCAGGAGGCCGCGCTGCTCAAGGTCTTCCGCGGTGAGGCCGGCGGCCCGATGGCGCAGCTCGCCGCCCTTGTCGGCGAGGAGATCGATGCGCGGCGCGCGCCCTTCACCTTCGATGTCAGGCAAGGGAAGGGGACGCTGAGGATCGGCGATGCCGTCCATGCGGTGATGGAACCCTATCGGGGCCCGACTGGCGAGCCGACACGGCTCGTCGAGAGCATCTTCTCGACCATTCCCGGCTCGCCGGCCTTCGTGGGCAAGGCGGCCGAGTTCCACCTGAAGCAGCCCGAGCTCGGTATCGATCTCGACCTCAAGGGCCACAACGCCATCCAGGGCTATTTCGAGCTGCAGAGTTGAGCATGCGCCGGCGATGTCCCGAGGTGCCGCGACCGGTGGGCTGACGCCGCACGACCGGTGGTTCGTGCCGCTGTTTGGCGGCACGATCCTGCTGGCCTGGGGCGTGCTGGGTGCATGGGACCTGTCGCCCTATGCCGCCTATCTCCGGCATGACTGGACCCGGCTTGGCATGGCCGCGAGCCTGTGCAGCGCGATTCCCGCCGGTGAACTGGTCGCTCCCACGCTGATCTATGCCGGCGGATGGTTGCTGATGACAGCGGCGATGATGCTGCCGACGACGCTGCCCCTTGTCATGGTGTTCCGCCGGCTGACGCAGGGGCGGCGCGACCGTGCCTGGCTGCTCGCGCTGCTTTTCCTCGGCTACTTCGGGGCCTGGTTCGGCTTCGGCATCCTGGCGCATCTGCTGGGGCTGCTGCTGCTGGCCCTGGCGCGCGCCTCGCTGTGGCTCACCTTCAACGGGTGGATCGTTGGCGCCGGCATCCTGCTCGCCGCCGGGCTCTTCCAGTTCTCGCCGCTGAAGTACCGGTGCCTGGAGGGATGCCGCTCGCCGCTCGCCTTCGTCCTGGCGCGCTGGAGTGGGGTGCGGCCGGGGCGGGAGAGCCTCGCCCTTGGCGTCGCGCATGGCCTGTACTGCGTCGGTTGCTGCTGGCTGCTCATGCTGCTGATGTTCGTGGTGGGCACGGGCAGCCTGGGGTGGATGCTCGCGCTTGGCGCGGTCATGGCGCTCGAGAAGAACAGCCGTTGGGGAAGGCGGCTTGCCGCGCCCCTCGGCGTGCTGTTGCTGCTGGCGGCGGCGGGTGTCGTGGCAACGGCCGGTGGCGCCTGACTGGCGCCCTGATGCGGAAGCTGCGTCAAACTCGTGGCGGAGGGGTTGCGCCCCATCGCGGCCTCCGCTATCTCCCCGGCCTCGCCGCGGTGAGCGGCAAGGGCGCCCGTAGCTCAGCTGGATAGAGCACCAGACTACGAATCTGGGGGTCAGAGGTTCGAATCCTTTCGGGCGCGCCATTCTCCCTTCACCGCCACGCGGGCTGCGCCCGTAGCTCAACTGGACAGAGCACCAGACTACGGATCTGGGGGTTGGGAGTTCGAATCTTCCCGGGCGCGCCAGTTCCGCCGCATCGCCTGCCAGAGATTCCCGGTCTTTTCGTCAGAGTCGTGACTCGCTCGGCCACGGGTGGATGCGTCGGCGTGAAGAACCCTGTCCTGCCGATCACCTGCCGCCACGATGGGCGGTCGGGCTGCACCGCCTGAGGATGCAGCCCGGCCTTCGGTTACTCTCGCTGATCCAGGCCGAATGCCGGGTGATGGATCAGCTCTCCGTGCGGCTCGGTGCCGTCGAAGGGCAGGGCCTGCACCACCTCGGGCGGGCAGCCGGCGACGTGCAGGCCGGGGAAGGCCCGGAAGCCGAACCGACCATAGTAGGCGGGGTCGCCCACCAGCGCCGCGCCCCGGCAGGTCGCCCGCAATCGGCGGAGGGCGTCGGCCATCAGGGCCGTGCCGATCCCCTGGCGATGCCGTGACGGCAGAACGGCAAGCGGGCCGATCAGACCCCAGCCGTCCTGCGTCCCGATTCGCGCTGCCGAGGCGGCCAGATAGCCAATCACCTCCCCCTCTTCCTCGGCCACGAGCGAGAGCGCGAGTGCGCCCTCCGCGCGCAGCCTCTCCACGATGCCCGCCTCGGTTCCGGTGGATTGCGCGAGCATCAGGAGGGCTTCAGTGACAAGCCGGCTGATCGCCGGGACGTCATCGGCCGTTTCATGGCGGATCAGCATGTCACGCCCCCCGATTGTCGAACTGCGCGCGAACGGAGGCGCGGCCGCGTTTCGAGATCCGGTACGGACAGCCCGACCGGGATTCGATCAGCCGCTTCCGCCGCAATCGGCTGAAAACAGTCAGGTCGAACTCGGCGAGGATCATCCCCTCGCGCGTGACGCATGTCACCGACGTGATTCTGGGACCGTCGCCACGCTCGTGCCGAATGCAGCCGCCAAGGGCCAGAACGTGCAGCGCACGTTGTTCATCTCGTGAGATGTTCATGGAAGTCTCGTATGACGGACGTGAAAAAACACCCCGGGCGCGCACGCGCCCGGCGGCTCTGAATTCACGCGGCTCTCTGAGATTCAGAGAGCCTTAGTCACACAAGCTCTGACATCCAGTCTCCATCGACCGAGCAGCACGCATCGGCGCCGCTCAGATCGCCACTCTAGGATAGGGCGCATCTTCGGAACAACCCCGCAAGATGACGGGCAGTAGCGGTCGGCGCGGTGCTTCGAGGGCATCAGCGCCGGCGTTGGCCCGCGAACCGCACCCGTCGCCGTTTGGGATGCTGAGTCGACATTGCTCGGCCCGTGGGGCAGCAATACTTGAGACCGCGTGACGGACGACCGAGGGTGGCGGCAGCGGAGCATCTGACGTCCTGCTTCCGCCCCTCTCGATTGCCGATCGGGATGTGGATCAGGACCGTGCCGTCATCGCGGCCTGGTCCGTGGAGCCCCGCGCATATCGGCCCGGCGGTTGGCCCGCGTAGCGGCTGAAGGCCGTGCTGAAGGTACTGGCCGATCCGTAGCCCACGCGTTCGGCGACCTCGGCGATGCCCATCTCCTGCCGGCGCAGAAGGTCCTTGGCCAAGGCCATCCGCCACGCCAGCAGGTACTCCATGGGCGGCACGCCGACATGGCGTGTGAAGCGGTCGAAGAAGGCGGAGCGCGAGAGCGCCGCCTCCCTGGCAAGCTGGGCGGTGGTCCATGGATGCGCCGGGGAGGCATGTATCTGCCGGATCGCTTCCGCCAATCGGACATCGCCCAGGCCGCGCAGCAACCCCGCCGGCGCGTCGGGCGCCTGCGCCAGCCGCAGCGCCTCGACCAGCAGGATCTCGACGAGCCGGGTGAGCACCAGATCGCGCCCCGCGCGCGCCAGGGCGGCTTCCTCGATCAGCAGCCCGACCAGCGCGGACAGCCGGGCCACGCCGCGGACATGAACCTGTTTCGGCAGCAGCGACACGAGAAGGCCGGAATCCTCGCTGTCGAAGACGAAGTAGCCACCCAGGATGCGCACGCTTGGCGGACCGTCCTGGCGGCCGTGGCGAATCTCCGCCGCTGCTGCCGCCGCCGCGTGCGGATCGATGAGCACCGGGCTGACGGGCTCGAAGCCCGACATGGTGAAGCCGGGCGTCGTTGGCAGCAGGACGAAATCGCCCGCCTCCAGGGCCAGTTCCTCCTGCCCATCCACGGCCAGGCGGCATGCGCCTTCGATCACGACCGCGAAGCTGGGGAGGCCGAAATCCGCATAACGGACCCCCCATCGTCCCGCGCCGCTGATGCCCTTCGTGAATACGGCGCGGGGACGGAGCAACCCGATGACGTCGGAGAGGGGATCGGCCATATCCGGACGATGGCAAACAAAATACGGATCTTCAATCGTATATCGTCCTGCAAGGCCTCGCTAGCATGGCTGCATCGACACCGAACCGAAGGCGACGAACCATGCAGACCATCCTGATCACCGGCTGTTCCTCGGGCTATGGGCTCGAAATTGCCCGCCATTTCCTCTCGAGGCAGTGGAACGTCATCGCGACCATGCGTACCCCGCGAGAGGACATCCTGCCGCATTCGCATAATCTGCGTGTCCTGCCGCTGGACGTGACGGATGAGGACAGCATCGCGGCGGCCATCGACGCCGCCGGGCCGATCGATGTCCTGGTGAACAACGCGGGAATCGGTGTGGTCGGCGCCTTCGAGGCAACGCCGATGTCCCACATCCGGAAGGTCTTCGAGGCCAACACCTTCGGCACGATGGCCATGACGCAGGCCGTCATCCCACAGATGCGCGAGCGCCGCTCGGGCACGATCGTCAACGTGACGTCCAGCGTCACCCTGGCGCCGATGCCATTGGCGGCGGCCTACACCGCCAGCAAGCAGGCCATCGAAGGCTTCACGGGTTCGCTGGCGCACGAGCTCGGGCATTTCGGCATCCGCGCCAGGCTGGTTGAGCCCGGCTATGCCCCGACCACGAACTTTGCCCGGAACACCTCGGTGCGCATCGAGGATCTCATTCCGCAGGCCTATGCCGACTTCGCCGCCCCTATCTTCGCGGCATTCGCACAGCCGGCCCTGACCACCAGCGAAACGGATGTGGCGGAAGCGGTTTGGCAGGCGGTGCATGACGGCACCGGCATGCTGCGCTTCCCGGCCGGGCCGGATGCGGTGGCGCTTTCCCGCGCCGCGTGACCTCGCGCGACGCCGCCTGGATCAGGTCCATCGCCGTGACTGCGGTATCGACCGAATGCCGCAGCTCCGCGGAACGATGGATCAGGGCTTGCTGGCCTGGTCCTTCTCCGCCGTCAGCGCCACCGAGGATGCCGGCCGGCTCGTCGCCACCGGCGGCGGCAGTGGCGTGCCGCGGGTGCGTTCGCGCGCCAGTGTCAGCAGCCCCGATCCCACGATCAGCACGATCCCGGCCAGCATCGGCAGGTCCACGCCGTCGCCGAAGAACAGGTAGCCGAGCAGGATCGCCCAGAGCATCTGGCTGTACTGCGTCGGCCCGATCGCCGTGGCCGAGGCATGGAAGGCCGCATACATCAGCAGGATATTGGCGAGCGCGGCGAGCAGCCCGTACGCCGCCAGATAGGTCCATTCCAGTGCGGTCGGCATCTGGAAGCCCGGGATCATCAGCAGCCCGCAGATCAGTATCGTGCCGAGGATGCCCGCGCCGAACAGGGAGATGCGCTTTTCCCCCGGACCCGCGGCGCGGAAGGTGATGACCACCACCGCCCCGCCCAGCCCCGCGACCAGCGCGCCGAGATGGCCGATCTCGAGCGGTCGCAGGCCCGGGCGCAGCACGATCAGCACGCCGATGAAGCCAATGACGACGGCCGCCCAGCGCCTGACACCGATCCTCTCGCGCAGGAAGGTCATGGACATCAGCGTCACGAAGGCGGGCTGGAGGAAGATCAGGACGAAGGCCTCGGCCATCGGCAGATGCGTGAAGGCGGTGACGGAACCGATCACGCCGAGCGGATAGGAGAAGAAGCGCAGCAGCCAGAGCGCCCGGCTGCCGGTCGTGACGATGTCGGTCCAGCGATCGCCGGGCCGCATCAGGAAGGGCATGGCGAGAACGGCGAAGAGCGCGCCGAAGAAGGCCGACTCGTAGGCCGGCAGCGCGCCCTCGATCGCCTTCACCGCGGCATCGCTGAAGGAGAAGGCGGCGAAGGCGAGGAAGCCGAGCAGCACTCCCTGCATGGTGTGGTCGATCTGCGCGCCGCTCTGTTGCTGGCGCTCGCGCTGCACGGCCTGGTCCATGGGTATGCTCCTGCGGTTTCGTGCTCCTCTCTCGCCGTATCCTCTCCTTGCCATGCTCCGGACGGAGCGGCGCCGCCCATATGTCACGGGACTGCGACGCATGACAGGGGTGCAATCCGAGCCGATGCGACCTAACTAGGACAGGTGAAGATGCTCGGTGTTCCCGAGATCGAGTCCGACTGGGCGCTTTTTCTCGATCTCGACGGCACGCTCCTCGACCTCGCGCCCTCGCCTGATGCTGTCGTCGTGCCCGATGACCTGCCCATGCTGCTGGCGCGGACGGAGTCCGGCCTTGGTGGTGCGCTCGCGATCGTGACCGGGCGTGCACGCGAAACGGCGGACCGGCTGCTGGCCCCCTTCCGTCCCACGGGCGGCTTCGGCCACGGCGCCGAGTTGCGCGATGCGCGCGGCCAGCTTCTCGACTCGGATGTCGTCTTGCCGGGCGCTTGGGCGGATGGCCTCGAAGCATTCGCGGCGGCGCATCCGGGCCTGATCCTGGAACGCAAGCCGCACGGCCTGGCGCTTCATTTCCGGGCCGTTCCGGAACTCGCCCCCGCCGTGCGCGGCGCGATGCAGGCGCTGGTCGCGCCGGCGACGCGGGACTTCGCCTTGCTGCCGGCGCACATGGCCTTCGAGATCCGTCCCCGCGCCGCGACCAAGGCACGACCGGTCGCAGCCCTGATGGCCGCGCTGCCCTTCCTCGGTCGCCGGCCCGTCTTCGTCGGCGACGACGTGACGGATGAGGATGGGATGGAAACCGCGCGCCGCCTCGGGGGTTTTGGCCTGCATGTGGGCCGGGACTTCACGGGCGGCCCCGCTGAGGTGCGTGCCTGGCTTGCCCGCGCCGCCGATCGATTTTGACAGGAGGCGCTCCTTGCCCAATCTCGACTATGCCGTGATCGGCAATTGCGCGGTCGCGGCCTTGGTGTCCGACGCCGCGCGCCTCGACTGGTTCTGCTTCCCGCGCCTCGATGGCGAACCGGTCTTCAATGCCCTGCTTGGCGGCGATGATCCGCAGCGCGGCTTCATGGATGTGGTGCTGCGCGGCAAGGCACAGGTGACGCAGCGTTATCGTCGCAACACGGCCGTGGTCGAAACGTTGCTGACCGACGATGCCGGCGCGGCGCTGCGCGTGATCGACCTCGCCCCACGCTTTCGCCGCTTCGGGCGCATCTATCGCCCGCCGATGCTGGTGCGGCGGCTGGAGCCCGTCTCCGGCCGGCCGCGCATCCGCATCCGCGTCCGGCCGTCCTTCGACTACGGTGCCGATGCGGGCCGCACCAGCATCGGCAGCAACCACATCCGCTATTTCGATGCGCGCAACGTGTTGCGGCTGACCACCGATGCGCCGCTTTCCTACGTCACCGAGGAAGCGGAGTTCGGCCTCGATCGCCCCATCAGCCTGATCTTCGGCACGGATGAGAGTCTGCCCGAGGCGCCCGATGCGGTGGCGCGCAACACGCTCTCCGAGACCGAGAACTACTGGCGCGACTGGGTGCGCGGGCTGAACCTGCCCTTCGACTGGCAGGAAGCGGTGATCCGCGCGGCCATCACGCTGAAGCTGTGTTCCTTCGAGGATACCGGCGGCATCGTCGCGGCGCTGACCACGTCGATCCCCGAGGCGCCTGGCAGCGGCCGTTGCTGGGACTACCGCTTCTCCTGGCTGCGCGATTCCTTCTTCACCGTGGGCGCGCTGAACCGGCTGAACGCGACGCGCACCATGGAAGGCTTCATGCGCTTCATCATGGATGCGGTGCCCGATGGCGCGGCGGGGCCGATCCCGCCGCTGTTCCCCATCGCCCCCGGCACGCCGGTCGACGAACGCATCGCGACTGCCCTGCCGGGCTTCCGGGGCGACGGGCCGGTGCGCATCGGCAATGAGGCGGTCTCGCAGATCCAGAACGACGGCTATGGCGCCATCGTCATGACCGCGGCGCAGATGTTCCACGACGAACGGCTGGAACGCACCGGGGACATCGCGCTGTATCGCCAGCTCGCCGTGCTCGGCGAACAGGCCGCGCGCGCGGCCTTCGCACCCGATGCGGGGTTGTGGGAGTATCGCGGTCGCGCCGTGCCGCATACGCATTCGGCGGCGATGTGCTGGGCCGCGCTCGACCGCCTGGGCGGCATCGCGCAGCATCTCGGCCTGGAAGCCGAAGCACGCGACTGGGATGCGCGGGCCGAGGCGCTGCGCCTGCGCATCCTCGATGCCGCCACCGTGCCGGGCGAGGGCTGGCTGTCCGGCGCGCTGGACGGATCGCCCATCGCCGATGCCTCGACCTTCCTGTTGCCGGAATTCGGGCTGATCAGCGCGAAGGATCCGCTGTTCCTGCGCACCGTCGCGGTACTGGAGAAGCGCCTGGTCCGCGACGGCATCGTGCTGCGCTATGACCATGAGGACGATTTCGGTACGCCCGAGGTCGGCTTCCTGGTGTGCACCTTCTGGTACATCGACACGCTCGCGCGCATCGGCCGCAAGGACGAAGCGCGCGCGCTGTTCGAACGCGCCCTGTCCTGGCGCAACCATGTCGGCCTGCTCTCGGAGGACGTGCACCCGGCCACCGGCGCCCTGTGGGGCAATTTTCCGCAAACTTATTCGCAGGTGGGCCTTATCCTGTCGGCCATGCGCCTGTCCCGAAGCTGGGAGGAAGGCCTATGGCGCGCCTCGTAATCGTTTCCAACCGCGTGCCGGCGCCGCGCACCAAAGGTGCCGCGAGCGCCGGCGGCCTTGCCGTCGCGCTGCAATCCTTCGTCTCGCCCGGCACGTTGTGGTTCGGCTGGTCTGGCCGCGTTTCGGAACAAACAGCGAAAGAACCAAGGCTGGTCGAAGGCGAGGGCGTCACCTATGCCACCATCGATCTCGGCGGCGAGGACTACGACCGCTTCTATGTGGGATTCGCCAATTCCTCGCTGTGGCCGCTGCTGCATTTCCGCCTCGGCCTGATGCGCTACCGGCGCGAGGATTTCGACGGCTACCTCGCCGTCAACGACGCCTTCGCCGAGGCGCTGCTGCCCATGCTGCGCCCCGACGACATGATCTGGGTACATGACTACCACATGATCCCTCTCGCCGCGGCGCTGCGCGCGCGCGGCTTCGCGGGCCGCATCGGCTTCTTCCTGCACATCCCTTTCGTGCCGCCATCGGTGCTGGATGCGCTGCCGCCGGCGCGCGCGCTGATGCGGGCGCTGTGCGAATACGATGTGGTGGGGTTCCAGACGCGGACGCATCTGCAGGATTTCATCGACTGCGCGCGTCGCTTCAGCGGCTTCGCGGTGGAAGGGGACGAGGTCGTCACCGAAGGTCGCCGCGTGCGCGCCATCGCCGACCCGATCGGCATCGATGCGCCCGGCTTCGCGCGCATCGCGGCGCGTTCGGCCGGTACGGCTTACATCCAGCGCATGAAGGAAAGCCTGTCCGGCCGCGCCCTGACGATCAGCGCCGAGCGGCTGGATTATTCCAAGGGGCTGCCCAACCGGTTCGAGGGCCTGGCGCGTCTCCTCGCGCGCTTTCCGCAGCATCATCGCCACGTCTCGCTGCTGCAGATCGCCGCGCGCTCGCGCGAGGACGTCGCGGAATACCAGCAGCTACGGCGGGAGCTCGATCGCCTGGCCGGCGACATCAATGGACGCTTCTCCCAGTTCGACTGGATGCCGTTGCGCTACATGACGCAGACCGTGGCGCGGACGAAGCTCGCCGGGTTGTTCCGCATCGCGCGGATCGGCCTGGTGACCCCGCTGCGCGACGGGATGAACCTGGTGGCGAAGGAATTCGTCGCGGCGCAGGATCCGGCCGACCCGGGCGTGCTGATCCTGTCCCGCTTCGCCGGCGCGGCGGAGGAGCTGACCGACGCGCTGCTGGTCAATCCCTACGATCCCGACGAGATCGCCGAGGCGATGCACACGGCATTGGAAATGCCGCTGGAAGAGCGCCAGGAGCGGCACGCATCCCTGCGCAAGGCTGTGTTCGAGGTGACGGCGGCGCGGTACTGCAACGTGTTCGTGGAAGCACTGGCGACATAGGCCTGAGAGGGGCGTGGAGCCCCTCTCGCACAGCCCGCCCTCAGCCCGCCCGCAACGCCTCCGGCGACACCTTCCCCAGCTCCGTCAGCAGCAGCGGCCAGGACCGCAGCCCTTCTTCCAGCGAGGACAGCCGGAAGAACTCGTTCGGCGCATGCACATCCTCATCGGGCATGGCGAAGCCGAAGGTGATGGTGTCGAGCCCGAGGCGTTCCTTGAAGATCGCCGTGATCGGGATCGTCCCGCCGGCACGCGCACGCACCGGCGCGCGGTTGCGTGTGCGGCGGATCACCGTCTCGGCCGCGGCGAGCAGCGGGTGGCCGTCGCCAAGCGTGAAGGCGGGCGTGCCCTCGTCCATCTCCTCGAAGCTCAGCGCCACGCCCTTCGGCGCCTTGGCCAGCAGGAAGTCCCGCAGACAGGCCTGAGCCCGCGCGGGGTCCATGCCGGGGCCGAGGCGCATCGTCAGCTTCGCATGCGCCTCGCAGGGCAGCACGGTCTTGGATCCGGCGCCGGTATAGCCGCCCCACATGCCGTTCACCTCGATGGTGGGCAGCAGGGTGATGCGTTCCCGCACGCTGTAGCGCGTGTCGCCATAGGGTTCGGCGCTGATGGCGCCATAGAATTCGGCCTCATCGACCGGCAGCGCGCCGGCGTCCTCCTTCTGGCGTTCGGTGATCGCCAGGTCGTCCATGAAGCCTGGCACGGCGATGCGGCCCTCGGCGTCATGGAGGGATGCGACCAGCCGCGCCAGCTCGTGGTTGGCGTTGCGCACGGCGCCGCCGAAGCGGCCGGAATGCCCGTCCTTCGATGCCGTGCGTAGCGTGAATTGCAGCTTGGTCAGCCCGCGCGACCCGACGCTGACGGTCGGCAGCGTCGTGCTCGCCCGCCCGCCATCGGCCGAGATCATCGCATCGCCCACCAAGGCATCGGCATGGCGGTCGATGATGCTGCGCAGCGAAGGGCTGCCGATCTCCTCCTCGCCTTCCAGGAAGAAGCGGATGTTCACCGGGCAGCCGCCGGCCTTGATGAACTCGATGACGGTTTCCACCGCGATCAGCGTCGAGCCCTTCACGTCCGAGGCACCGCGCGCATAGATGCGCCCGTCGCGGATGGTGGGTTCGAAGGGTGGGGTCTTCCACAGGTTCAGGGGATCGGGCGGCTGCACGTCGTAATGGCCGTAGATGATCAGGGTGGGCTTGCCCGGCGCGCCATTCCAGGCCCCCGTCACCGCCGGCTGGCCGCCGCCATCCAGCAGCCGCACGTCATCCAGCCCGCCTTCCGTCAGCCGCGCCATCAGGAACTCCCGCGTGGCCTTCATCCCGGCGGCATAGGCCGGGTCGGTGCTGACGCTTGGCAGGCGCAGCAGCGCCAACAGGCGTTCCAGGATCTCGTCCTTCCGTGCCACCAGGGCTTCGGCGACTGCTTCGCTCATGCCGCATTCCTCGACTGCATCGGCGCAGCCTAGACCGACTGGCCGAGCGGTTGCAGAGTGCGTCCCGACAAATACCGAGGGAACCGGGATGGGACGTCCACCGAGCACGGCCGAACGCCGCGCGGCTTTTCGCGCGATCCTGGCGGGGGATGCCTGCATCCATCCCGCTTCCGTGCACGACCCCATCGCCGGGCGCATCGCGGCTGATCTGGGCTTCGAGGCAGCGATGTTCGCCGGTTCGGTCGCCTCGCTGACCGTGCTGGGCGCACCCGACATCATCGTCCTGACGCTGAGCGAATTCGCCGACCAGGCGCGCCGGATCTGCCGCGCCGGCGCCCCGCCGCTGCTGGTCGATGCCGACCATGGCTACGGCAACGCGCTGAACGTCATGCGCACGGTGGAGGAGCTGGAGACCGCCGGCATCGCCGCCCTGACCATTGAGGACACCGACCTGCCGCGCGGCCACGGCGTGGGCGAACCGGGGCTGCTTAGCCTGGAAGCGGGGCTGGGCAAGATGCGCGCGGCGGTCGCCGCGCGGGAGGAGAAAGGCCTCGTCGTCGTCGCCCGCACCAGCGCGGTGAACCTGGTGAATCTCGACGAGGCGCTGCGGCGCACCAAGGCCTATGCGACGACCGGCGTGGACGCGCTGTTCTACACCGGCGTCAGCGATTGGGAGCAGCTTGCCGCCATCCGGGCGGTCGCGGGCGGGCTGCCGATCATCCTTGGCGGCACGCCGGCGGCGATGGCGGACAAGGCGCGGCTCGCATCGCATGGCGTGCGCGTCGCACTGCAGGGCCACCAGCCTTTCGCCGCCGCGGTCGCGGCCATCCACGCGACGCTGCAGGCGCTGCGTGAGGGCACGCCCCCCGCCGAGCTGAAGGGCGTCGCACCGGCCTCCCTGATGAAGGCGGTGACGCGCGAAGCCGACTACGCCGCCTGGACCCGCGATTTCCTCTGAAACCGGACGAGACCGCCATGCCCGTCAATCCCGATACCCTCACCGAGCTGCAGTCCAAGTACCTGGTGCTGCATGAATTCGTGAAGGCGGCGAAGAACCGGCTCGACGCCAATCTCTGGGACTACCTGGTCGGCGCGACCGAGACCGAGACCACCATGCGCCGCAACCGCATGGGGATCGACGCGCTCGGCTTCCGCCCGCGCGTGCTGCGCGACGTGTCGCAGATCGACACCACATCGACCGCGCTCGGCAAGGCGGTGCGGCTGCCGGTGCTGCTCGCCCCGGTGGGCGGGCTGGAATTCATGGCGGTCGGCGCGAATGGCGCGGTGACGGCGGGGGAGGGCGCATCGGCCTTCGGCGTGCCGCTGATGCTGTCCTCCGTGTCGAAGCCGGGCCTCGAGGAGGTGGCGGCCGCGACGCCGGGGACCAAGATCTACCAGCTCTATGTCCGCGGCGACGCGGCGTCGATCGAGGACAGCATCCGGCGCGCGGTCGGCAGCGGCTACGACGCCTTCTGCCTGACCGTCGACACCGCGATCTATTCGCGGCGCGAGCGCGACATCGTCCGCCGCTTCGCCAAGCCCTGGCGCGCCAGCGCGACCGGCGACGCGCAACGCTACCAGGCGGCGCTGAACTGGGACGACGTGAAGCGCATCAAGGACCGGCATCCCGACCTCACGCTGATCCTCAAGGGCATCGCTACCGCCGAGGACGCGCTCATCGCCTGCGACCACGGCGTCGGGGTGGTCTACGTCTCGAATCACGGCGGGCGGCAGCTCGATGCCGGGCGCGGGTCGATCGAGGCGCTGCCGGAAGTCGTCCAGGCCGTGGCCGGCCGCGCCAAGGTGTGGGTCGATGGCGGCTTCTCGCGCGGGACGGACATCGTGAAGGCGCTGTGCCTCGGGGCCGAATGCGTCGGCCTCGGGCGGCTCTACTGCTATGCGCTCGCGGCCGATGGCGCGGCGGGCGTGGTGCGGCTGCTCGAGATCCTGGAGAACGAGATCCGCTCCTGCCTCGGCCTGCTTGGCGTGACGTCGCTCGCCCAGCTTGGGCCGGGCTACGTGCATGCCGCGATGCCGACCAACCTGCCCCATGTCCACAGCGCCTTCCCGCTGCTGCGACTGGATGATTCCGGGTATTGAACGCGTCCGATCGAAGTCCCATCGGCGCCCTTTGCGCGAACCCGGATTTCCGTCGCCTCTGGGCAACGGGCGGGATCGTGAATGCGATGCGCTGGCTCGACATGCTGGTCAGCGGGCTCTTCGTCTTCTCGCTGACCGGGTCGGCCTTCGCGGTCTCGCTGGTGCTGATGTCGCGCGCACTGCCGATGCTCGCGATGGGGGCGCTGGCCGGGGCGGTCGCCGAAAGCCTCAACCGCAAGCACCTTCTCCTGGCCGGGCAAGCGATCCAGGCGGTCGCGGCGCTCGCCATCGCCACGCTTGCCGCGACCGGGCTGCTCCAGCCCTGGCATCTCTTCGTCAACGGGCTGGTTGGCGGGCTGGTCTGGACCAATGAGCTCGCCACCCGGCGGCGCATGGTGGCCGAGGCCGCCGGGCCGACTCTGATCGTGCAGGCCGTGGCGTTCGACACCATGACCTCCTCGACCACGCGCATGCTGGGGCCGATCGCGGGCGGGTTCTTCTACCAGGCGGTGGGCGTCACGGTGGCCTATGCGATCGTGTCGGTCTTCTATCTCGGCGCTTTCCTGCTGGTGTTCGGGGTGCGGCACAGCCAAGTGGGCCGGCCCCTCGCGCTCGGTCGCCTCAGCCGGGAAGTGGCGGAGGCGGCGCGCCTCGCCGTCGCGAATCCTGCCCTGCGCATGGTGCTGGGCGTGACGGTGGTGCTGAACATCTTCGGCTTCTCCTACAGCGGCATCCTGCCGGCCTTCGGCGCGCTGGCCTTCCACGCCACGCCCTTCGAGGTCGGTCTGCTCGCCGCGGCCGAACCCTTCGGCGCGCTGCTGACCGGCTTCATGCTGGCGCTGCGGCGGGGGGGCTCGCCCGGCCGATTCCTCATGCTGGGCGGCGCGGCGGGCTTCCTGCTGGCCCTGCTGCTCGTCGCCCTGGCGCCGGCATTGCCGCTCGCCGTGCTGCTGCTCGCCATTGGCGGGCTGGGCACGGCTGTCTTCGCGAGCCTGCAGACCAGTCTGGTCATGATGCAAGCGCCTGCCGAGGCGCGATCCCGAATATTGGGACTAATCACGACCTGTATTGGTATGGGCCCCATTGGCGTGCTGCTGATCGGCATGCTGGCGGATTCTGTCGGTGCGCGGCCTGGGGTGGCCATCATGGCCTCGGTCGGGCTGGTGGCACTCGGTGCCGTGCTTGTGCTCACGCGGCGATGATGAACATTGCGTCCCGAAACCTGTCTTCTGCCGCGCAGAGTGTGTTATCGACGCCCTGGGTCTGCGGCATCCCAGCCTGGTGTCCGGTTCCCGTTCAGGTCGATTCAAGGACGTACCGAATGCCGCCGGAGTCTCCCGTCCACCGCATCCTCGTCGTTGAGGACGAGGCTCTGGTTGCCATGCTGGTGGAGGACGCGCTGGAAGATGCCGGCTTCGGCGTGATCGGCCCGGTGCGGTCGGTGGCCCAGGCACTGGAGGTGCTGGACGCCGAGGCTCCGGATGCCGCGGTGCTGGACCTCAACCTCGCCGGCGAGAACTCGGTCGCCGTCGCGGATGCGCTGGTGGCGCGGGGAATTCCCTTCGTGGTGGCGACAGGATACGGCGCGGCCGGGTTGCCCGCCGCGCATCGCGGGGTGCCGGTGCTGCCCAAGCCTTATGACCCCGCCGACCTGACGGCAGTGCTGGCGCGGCTTTGCGGGCGGCAGGGTTAGAGAACGGCTGACGCGGGCCGGGAAGCCCGCTCGGTCGGGCGCTGCGGCACCTTATCAGCGAGACGTTTGTCGGTAGTGGAGAGGGGCAAAGCCCATCCCCGGCTTACCTTATCGTCGCACGTATCGGGCCGAGCCCTTCTCACACCGCCGCGCTGTGTCGCCCCGCCTGTGGCGCGAGATACGCGTCGAAGCAGGCCGCGAAGTGCCGCAGGAAGGGCCGGCCGAATTCGGTCAGCGCAAAGCGCCCGCCCCTGCGGTCCAGCAGCCCCTGGGCCATCAGCCCTTGCAGGCGTGGCGCGGCGTCCTGCATCACCGCGGGCGGCACGGCATCGACCGCGAGGCTGCCCTCGCACATCACCTGTTCGATCAGGGCGGCGCGCAGCCGGTCGTCGCTGCTCAGCGCCCGGCCCCGCGCGACAGGCAGCCGGCCCGATTCGACCGCGGCGAGCCAGCGCCGCTCATCCGCCTCGTTCTGCACGTAACCCTGTGGCGTGCGCCCGATCGCCGAGGCGCCGATGCCCAGGAGATAAGGCGCCGCGTCGGTCGTGTAGCCCTGGAAGTTGCGCCGCAGCCCACCCGCGGCCGCGGCCTGGGCCATCGAATCCGACGGCCGCGCGAAGTGGTCGAGCCCGATCGCGACATAGCCGGCCGCGCTCAGCACCTGCGCGGCGGCCGCGGCCTGGCGCATGCGGCTCGCCGCATCCGGCAGGTCCTCGGTGCGGATGGCCTTCTGATGGGCCTTCATCCAGGGCACATGGGCATAGCCGAAGACGGCCACGCGATCGGCGCCGCAATCGGCGGTGAAGCGCGCCGAGGCCTCGACCTCCGCCACGCCCTGGCCCGGCAGCCCATAGATCAGGTCCATGTTGATGCTGCGGATGCCGGCTGTTCGCAGGCCGTGCACCGCGGCCTCGACCATAGGGGCCGGCTGGATGCGACCGATCAGCGCCTGCACCGCGGGGCTGATGTCCTGCACGCCGAGGCTCGCGCGCGTCACGCCGATCTCGGCCAGCGCCGCGATCAGCGACCCGTCGAGGTTGCGGGGATCGAGTTCGGCGGCGATCTCCGCGCCGTCGCGGAAGGGGAAGAGGCGCCGCAGCGCCGCGCCGAGACGCCGCAGCCCGTCCGCACCCAGCGCGGTCGGCGTGCCACCGCCCAGATGCAGCGCGGCGACGCCGCCATGGCGGGGCAGCAGGCCGGCCAGCATCGCCGCCTCGCGCTCCAGCCCCGATTCGTAGCGCGCGATGCGCGCGGCGGAACGCGTCACCGCGGTGTGGCAGCCGCAATACCAGCAGAGCGCGTGGCAGAAGGGGACGTGCACATAGAGCGACACGGCGTCCGCCTCGGTGCAGGAAGCGAGCCAGCCTGCGGCGTCCTCCGGTGCGAGGGGGACGAAATGCGGCGCGGTCGGATAGCTGGTGTAGCGCGGCAGTGGCGTTGCGGCATGGCGCAGCAGCGTCGCGTCGTCGGGCGGGGGCAGATCGGGCTGGGCGAGCATGGCCCCTTGTGCCCGATGTGACCCGCCGCACGCCTTGCGCTCGGTCAAGAACGCGCTGCCGCTTTGGGCCGCGACAGGGCGGGTGAAACGCTTCATCCTGCGCTTGCCCGCGACCGGTGCGACTGTTTCGTGACGCGAAGAGACGCGGCTATGCTGTGCGCCGGGGCAAAGGAGCCGTTTGGATGTCCGAGGAGCTGAGCCAGGAGCCGCGTCTGCTGGCGATCGCCACCTCGACCGGCAAGGAGCTGGTCCTGCGTCGCGTCGAAGCCGTGGAAGCGATTTCACGGCCCTTCCTCGTGCGTCTTGAGGTTCTGAGCGAGGACAAGGCGATCAGCGCCGCCGACATGATCGGTCAGTCGGCGCAGGTGACGATCACGCGTGGCATGGACGAGCAGCCGCGGATCTTCCACGGCATGATCTCGACCTTCCGGCGGATCGGCGTGTTCGGGACGAAATACGCCTCCTATGGGCTCGAGATCGTGCCGACCTTCTGGAACCTGACGCGCAAGTCGAATGTGCGCGTGTTCCAGAACCTCTCGGTGCCGGCCATCGTGAAGAAGCTGTGCGAGGAAGGCGCGGCCGCGGCGCCGGTCTTCATGTCGGCGCCCGAGACGCCGCGACCCTATTGCCTGCAGTACAACGAGACGGATTTCGACTTCTGCCAGCGGCTGATGGATGAGACCGGCTGCGGCTACTACTTCATCCATGGCGAGAACGAGCATGTCATGCTCGTCGCCTCCTCCCTGGCGGACTACCTGCCGATTTCCTCGGGGCCTTACGTCGTCACCTCGGGTTCGCCGGCGTGGGATTCGCTCACTGGCTTCCATCAGCGCACGCGGCTGCAGCCTTCGGCGGTGCGCCGGCTCGACCACGACCTGAACAAGCATTCGGTGCTGCTGGACGGCACGACGCCGACCAACCTGTCGGATGTCTACAACGACCCGGCCTTCCAGATGTTCCATTGGCCGGGCGGGCAGCACACCAAGGCCGATGCCGACCCCGCGCTACTCGCGATGCAGACCTATGAGGCGGAAGCCGAGGTCGCGCGCGCCACCGCCTATGATCCCGCGATGCTCGCCGGCGCGCAGATCAAGGTGGTGACCGACCCGAGCAGCGGGGCCGAGACGCCCTTCCTGCTGACCCAGGTCGTGCACAGTGCCTTTGACGAAACCCACATCGTCGATGGTGGCAGCCAGGGCTATTCCTGCGCGATCACGATGATGCCGGCGGACCGGCCTTATCGCCCGCACCACCCGCGCCCGCGCCCCCATGTGCCGGGGCTGCAATCGGCGATCGTGGTCGGCCCGAAGAACGAGGAAATCTACACGGACAAGCTGGGGCGGGTGAAGATCCGCTTCCTGTGGGACCGCCACACCAAGGCGGACGAGACGGCCTGCGAGATCTGGGTGCGCGTCGCCCAGCCCTTCGCCGGCAAGTGGGGCGGCACCTTCTTCCTGCCGCGCATCGGGGATGAGGTGCTGGTCGGCTTCGTCGACGGCGATCCGGACAAGCCGGTGATCGTCGGCTCGCTCTACAGCGACGACGCGCCGCCGCCCTTCCCGATGCCCGGCAAGAAGGAGCAGGGCGGCTTCTCGACCCGGTCGTCGAAGAAGGGTGGCACGTCCAACGCCAACATCCTGCGCTTCGACGACACCAAGGGGTCCGAGGAATTCTTCATCCAGGCCGAGAAGGACATGAATGTCCTGATCAAGAATGCCCGGACGGAGACGATCAACGTCGGCGACTTCAACGGCGACGATACCTACTATCTGAAGAACGGCCACAAATACGTCACCGTCCACACGGGCAACTACGACGAGTGGGTGGACACGGGGAACCGAGAGACCGTCGTCGGCACCGGCAACTTCAACGTCTTCGTCCAGAAGGGCGACCACGGCACGGTGGTCGACAAGGGCAACCTTGGCGTCTGGGTGAAGGAGGGCAACCTCGATACCGAGGTCCAGAAGGGTCACCAGACGCTGACGGTCGGCACCGGCAATTCCACGTCCACGGTTAACGGAAACATCACCCAGACGTCCAAGACCGGCAACATCACGGTCGAGGCGAAGGCGGGCAAGATCACGCTCAAGGCGCCGCAGGCGATCGAGCTGATCTGCGGCGGCAGTTCGATCAAGATGTCGCCCTTCCAGATCGAGCTGAAGTCGATGATGATCAAGAACGACGCGCAGATGATGTTCGAGGCCAAGGCCGGGCTGATGAGCAAGGTCGAGGCGATGATGAACCAGGTCGAAGGCAGTGCCGTGACCATCGTGAAGGGGGGCATCGTCCTCATCAACTGATGACCCAGATCCCCCCCAAGCTTGCCGTGCCGCTCGCGCCCCTGCTGCCGCGGCTCGAACTCGACGGCGACGGTCAGGCGGCCATCGCCGGTGCCGATTCCGCGGGCGCCGGCGTCGAACGGCTGCTCGCGGCCGATCGCGGGCAGGACGCGGTGAAGCTGATCGCCCATGCGCTGCCGAAGCGCGAAGCGGTGTGGTGGGCGTGCATGTGCGCGCGCGCGGTTCCCGACGCCGCCCTGTTGCCCCCGGACGGCGCGGCCATCACGGCGGCCGAGGCCTGGGTACGCCGGCCCGACGAGCCCGCGCGCCGCGCCGCCGCCGTTGCCGCGGAGAAGACCAAGTTCGCCACACCCGAGGCCTGGACCGCCATGGCGGCTTTCTGGAGCGGCGGGAGCATGGCGCCCGAAGGCCAGATGGCGGTGCCGCCGCCCGACCACCTCACCGCGACGGCGGTGACGGGGGCGGTGATGCTTGCCGCCGTGCGTCACACGACCGACCGGCTGAAGGAACGGCTGGAGAGCTTCATCGTCAGCGCGCGCGACATCGCCAATGGCGGTGCGGGGCGGCTGCAGCCGGAGGAGCCGCCGCCACCCCCACCGCCTGACGAGCCGCCGCCTGCCGTCAGGCCCAGGACCATCCCGTCGCCGCCCCCGCCGGCACCGCGGCCGGGGATGCCGTGACGATCCGCGCCGTGCCGGCGATGGATATCCGCGCCGGATCGGCGATGGGAGGAGCGCGCCGATGGAACTGATCCTGACCATGATCCGCTGCCCGGACAGCGTGGTGCCGGAACAGCGCCGCGTGCCCGGGGGCGACTACGTCATCGGGCGTGGCGCGGATGCGAGCTGGGTGCTGCCTGACCCGGACCGGCTGCTGTCGAAGCATCACTGCGTGGTGGAGTTCCGTGGCGGCGGCTGGCAGGTGCGCGACCTGTCCACCAACGGCACCTTCGTGAACCACGCCGACGCGCCGGTCGGGCGCGACCAGGTCAAGATGCTCGAGGATGGCGACCGGCTGCGGCTCGGCGCCTATGAGATCGAGGTGCGCGTCGCCCTGGCCGGCGGACAGCCCGCCGGATCGGCCTGGAGCGGCGGCGGCCTGCCCGGCGGCAACACGATCGGTGGCGGCTGGGACCAGGCGGCGAGCCCGCCAGGCGCGGGCTGGGGCCAGGCAGCGCCTCCCCCCGCCGGCGGCGGTGGCTGGGACACCGCCCAGACGCCGGAATGGGCGACAGGCCCCGCCGCGTCACCGCCGGGTTGGGGCGCGGCGGAACAGCCCGCCTGGGGTGGCCAGCCCCAGCGCGACGAACCGCTGCAGCCGCGCCTGCCCGGGGATCCGTATCTGGGGGCGAAGCCGCCCGCCGCGGGCATGCCCGGCCTGCCCAGCGGCACTGGACTGCCGGCCGATTTCGACCCGTTCAACGAGGGGCCGGCCATGCCGGACCATCGGCCCTCGACCTCCGAGGCCTTCACGCCGCCCAAGCCGATGCAGCAGGTGTCGGTCATCCCGGACAATTGGGATCTGGGCCCGACGCCATCGACGCCGGTCGCGCCGGCTCCGGCACCGGCAGCGGGGGGGGCGCCGAACCGCATTCCGGACGATTGGAACATCGACCTGTCGCAGGCCCCCGCGGCGGCGCCGGGTGCCCCGGCGGGTCGCGCACCGTCCGCGCCGCCGGTCGGACCCGATCCTTTCGCGGCACCGGCGGCGCGCGGTCCTGACCCCTTCGCGGCTCCACCAGCCCCGCCGGGAGGGTTTGGCGCGCCGCCGCCGCCCCCGGCCGCCGCGCCCGAGCCCTTCGCCGCCCCGCCGCCTGTGCGGCCCGGCGGGCCGGCCCCTTATGCACCGCCGACGGCGACGGGACCCGATCCCTTTGCCGCGCAGCCTGCGCCG
Organism: Roseomonas sp.; assembly: GCA_041914265.1. GTDB lineage: Bacteria > Pseudomonadota > Alphaproteobacteria > Acetobacterales > Acetobacteraceae > Neoroseomonas. Next base: position 6,183 of record JAYSDS010000026.1, on the reverse strand, counting down.
CGCCCGGCCACGCCCGATCCCTTCGCCACGCCCGCGGCCTTTGCGCCGCCACCGCCGGCCGCCGCCTTTGCCGCGCCGGCCGCCACCGACCCCTTTGCCGCGGTGCCTGTCGCGCCGCCGGCGGCACCGCCCGCCGCGTCGCCAAGGTCGCCGGTGGCAAACCAGGCGGACCCCTTCGCGGAACCCCCGCGTCCCGCCACGCCACCGCAGATGCCGGTCCATGACCCGGTGCCGTCGCCGCGCCCGGCGGCTGCCGCCGGCGACGCCGCGGCCGGGCTCGCGGCCTTCCTCGCCGGGGCGGGGCTGCCGGCAGGCCTCGCCGGCAATGCCGATCCCGAAGCGGCGCTGCGCGCCCTCGGCGCCGCCTTCCACGCCGCCGTCTCGGGGCTGCGCCAGCTCCTCATCGCACGGGCCGATGTGAAGCGGGAATTCCGCATCGAGCAGACCATGCTGCGCTCGGCCGGCAACAACCCGGTGAAGTTCGCCGCCTCGGATGAACAGGCGCTCGCCGCGCTGCTCTCCGCCGGGCCGCAGGCCGGACCGCGCGCGGTGCGCGAGACGGTGGAGGACCTCACCGCGCATCAGGTCGCGACGCTGGCCGCGACCCAGGCGGCGGCGCGCGCGCTGCTGGCGCGCCTCGCGCCCGAGGGGCTCGAAGGCACCGACCAGGGCGGCGGCGGGCTCTTCGCCAGCAAGGACAAGCGGCTGTGGGAGGCCTACAAGCGCCTCCACCAGCAGGTCACTGAACAATTCGACGACGATTTCGACAGCGCCTTCGGCAAGGAATTCGCGCGCGCCTATGAACAGGCGTCGCGGCGCGACGGATAGGCCGAGGGACAGGGGGGTAGGCTTCGGATGCTGTGGCACGACAAGGTGGTCTGGCAGGAGGGCATGTTCCTCCGAGCCCAGCATTTCCAGCAGCAAGACCGGCACGCGGAATGGATGCTCCAGGCGCGTGCGGCGCCGCTGCGCCCGCATCCCTGGGGCATCACGGAGCTGTCGCTCGACCGTGACCTCCTGGCGGCCGGGAAGTTCGCCATTGCCTCGGCGACCGGCATCATGGAGGATGGCACGCCCTTCTCCGTGCCCGGCCATGCGGACCAGCCGGTGCCGCTCGACCTGCCGGAGGGCACGCGCAACTGCGTCGTCTACCTCGCACTGCCGGTGCGCCAGCCGGGCAGTCCGGAGATCGCCTTCTCCGAAGGGGCGGACATGGCCAATGCCCGCTACAGCATGCGCGGCTTCGAGGCCTTCGACACGCATTCCGACGCCACCGTGCCGGCCGAGCTTCAGGTCGGCCGCCCGCGCCTGCGCTTCATGCTGGAGACCGAGGAACGGGCCGGCTTCACCACCATCGGTCTGACCCGCGTGGTGGAGGTGCAGGCCGATCGCCGCGTCCTCGTCGATGAGCGTTTCATCCCGCCTTGCCTGCGCGTCTCGGCCACGCCGCCGCTCGCCAACCTGGTCGGCGAGCTGGTGGGGATGCTGGGGCAGCGGGCGGAGGCGCTCGGCGCGCGGCTGTCGCAGCCTGGCGCGCGGGGCGTGGCCGAGGTCGCGGATTTCCTGCTGCTCCAGGCGGTGAATCGCTGGCAGCCGCTGCTGGCGCATTGGGCCGATGCGGGCAATGTGCATCCCGAACAGCTCTACTCGGCGCTGGTGCAGCTCGCCGGCGAACTGGCGACCTTCACCGACCCGAAGCGCATGGCCGCGACCTACCCGGCCTATCGGCACGAGGATCTGCAACGCTCCTTCGCGCCGGTCGTCTCGGACATCCGCCGCAGCCTGTCGATGGTGTTGGAGACCAACGCCGTCTCCATCCCGCTGCAGGAACGCCAGTTCGGCGTGCGCGTGGGGCCCATCGTCGACCGCAACATCCTGCGCGCCAGCCAGTTCGTGCTGACCGTGCAGGCCGACATGCCGTCCGAGCAGATCCGCCGCGTCTTCCCGAATCAGGTGAAGATCGGCGCGGTCGAGCACATCCGCGAACTGGTCAATGTCGCCCTGCCGGGCATCCAGGTGCGGCCGCTGCCCGTCGCGCCGCGCCAGATCCCTTTCCACGCGGCCGCCGTCTATTTCGAGCTGGACCGCGGCAGCCCGCATTGGGCGCAGATGCAGAATTCCGGGGCCTTCGCCATCCATGTCTCGGGTGACTTTCCGAACCTCAAGCTGGAACTCTGGGCCATCCGGGGCTGATCCCCGGCTGTTCCCGAAGGACGCCGCGCCATGAGCGACAATCCCTTCGCCGAACCGAACGACGACGACCGCACGGTCGTGCGTGGCCCCGGCGCGGGTGCACCGCCGCCGCGACCCGCCGCGCCGCCGCCCGCCTTCGGCGCGCCCGCCGGGCCGGTGGGCGGCATGCCGGGCCTGCCGACCGGCGCCGCACCGGCCGCCGGACGGGCGGAGGCTGCCCCGCGCTTGGCGGGCGAGGCCGAGGCCGTGCCCAAGACCGGCATCGGCCCCCTGGCCGCCGCCGCGCAGCCGCTGCTGGACCTGCTGGGGCGGCTCGCCAACCAGGGCATGACGGCGCCGCCGCAGGGCGGCGAGCTGCGGGAGCGCGCGCTGCGCGCCTTCCGCCAGTTCGAGATCGATGCGCGCGACGCCGGCATCTCGGCCGAGCAGGTGCGCGCGGCGCACTACATCCTCTGCGCCAGCCTCGACGACGTGGTGCTGTCCTACAATTGGGGGCAGGGCAGCGTGTGGTCGGTGCAGTCCCTCGTCGCCACCTTCCACCAGGAAGTGAAGTCGGGCGACCGCTTCTTCGATGTGCTCGCGGGCATGCAGAAGGATCCGGGGCGCTGGAAGGATGCGCTGGAGGTCAGCTACCTCTGCCTCTCCCTCGGCTTCCAGGGGCGGTATCGGCTGTCGCCGCGCGGAGCCTCGGAACTCGATCACATCCGCACCGGGCTCTATCAGCTCCTCACGCAGGTGCGCGCGCCGTGGGAGCGGGAGCTATCGCCGCACTGGAAGGGCGTGGACGCGCCGCATCGCGGGCCGCGTCGGGGCATTCCCGCCTGGGTCGCGGCGTGCGTCGCGGTCTTCGCACTCGGCATGGGCTATGTGTGGCTCGCCAATGCGATGAATGAGGGGTCGGACGGTCTCTATGAACGCATGGCCGCGCTGCCGCCTGGCGCCCTGCCGACCATCGAGCGCGTCGACCCGCCGCGTCCGCCGGCACCGCCGCCACCACCGCCACCCTCGGTCGCGCCGCCGCGGCCCGACTTCCTGCTCACGCTGCAGCAGTTCCTCCGACCGGAGATCGATCAGGGGCTGCTGACCGTTTTCGGCGACGGGCGCTCGGTGACGGTGCGCATCAAGGGGCGCGGCATGTTCGCCTCAGGCTCCGCGACCGTGGAACAGCGCTTCATCCCGATGCTCCAGCGCATCGGGCAGGGGCTGCGGACCGAACCGGGGCGCGTGCTGGTCATCGGCCATTCCGACAACCAGCCCATCCGCACCGTGCGCTTCCCGTCCAACTTCCACCTCTCCGCCGCGCGCGCGGAAGCGGCGGAGGCGATCATCGCCGCCGCCAATGGAGATGCCGGCCGCTTTACCTCGGAAGGCCGTGCCGATGCCGAACCCATCGCCGACAACCGTACGGCCGAGGGGCGCGAGGAGAACCGACGCATCGAAGTGGTGCTGATGCGGGGAACGAACTGACATGGAAGCCCTGAACGTCTTCCAGCCCTTCATGAAGGGCCGCGCCCTCGCGGCGATGATCGCGGTCATGCTGCTGTGGCCGATCATCTATCTGTTCGGCCCGCTGGTCGAAATCGGCGGCTACCGGCCGCTCGAAGGCGAGGTAAACCGCTGGATCCTCTGCGGCGTCCTGTTCCTGTTGGTGCTCGTCATCATCTGGGTGATGGAGAAGCGCAAGTCGCGGCGCGACCTGCTGCTCGTCGCCGGCATCGCCGCCCCCGACCCCGGCGCGGACCGCGCGGCCGAGGAAGAGAGCGAGATGCGCGAGCGGCTGACCGCCGCGCTCGACCGCCTCAAGGCTGCTTCGGGCAAGAAGGGCGGGTTCCTCTATGACCAGCCCTGGTATGTCATCATCGGCCCGCCGGGCTCGGGCAAGACCACCGCGCTCGCCAATTCGGGGCTGGATTTCCCGCTCAGTGACGGCGGCAAGCTGCAGGGTGTGGGCGGCACGCGCTTCTGCGAATGGTGGCTGACCGACACTGCCGTCCTGATCGACACGGCCGGGCGCTACACGACGCAGGATTCGGATGCCGCCGCCGATAAGGCGGGGTGGGAGCGCTTCCTTGGCCTGCTGAAGAAGAATCGGCCGCGCCTGCCGCTGAACGGCGTGCTGGTGACCTTCGGCGTGGACATGATCTCCCGCCTCGGCCCCGCCGAGCGCGAGGCGCATGCTCGCACTGTGCGGCGCCGGATCAAGGAGCTGGAGGAGAAGCTCGGCCAGCGCCTGCCGGTCTATTTCATGGTCAGCAAGGCCGACCTCATGGCCGGCTTCATGGAGTTCTTCGACGACCTCGACAAATCGGCGCGCGAGCAGGTCTGGGGCTTCACCCTCCCCGTGGAGGGCGGCGGCGAGGCCGGCCATGCGGCGAAGTTCGGGGAGGAGTTCCAGCTCCTGCTGACCCGGCTGCAGGACCGCACGCTCGAGCGTCTGCAGAATGAACGTGGCCCGCAGCAGCGTGCGGCGCTGGAAGGGTTCCCGTCGCAATTCGCCTCGCTGGAAGCGCCGCTCGGTGCCTTCGTCGCGGCGGCCTTCGGCGGCACGCGGCTCGATCCCGCGCCGATGCTGCGCGGCGTGTATTTCACCTCCGGCACGCAGGAAGGCAGCCCGCTGGACCGCCTGGCCGGCGCGCTGTCGCGCTCCTTCGGCTTCGACCCGCGGCGCCCGGCGGCGGTGATGCAGCAGAAGGGCCGCGCCTACTTCATCACGAAGCTGCTGAAGGACGTGGTGTTCAACGAGGCGCGGCTCGCCTCGAACGACCGCAAGGCGGACAAGCGCCGCCGCGTCGTCGCCATCACCGCCTGGTCGCTCGCCCTGCTGGTGATGCTCGGCGGCGGCTTCTACGGCTACACGGCCTGGAGCGCGGAACAGGCGCGCAACCAGCGTCTCGCCGAGCAGATCGGCAAGGCCGAGCAGGCGTCCCAGGGCATTCCCTTCGAGCGCATCACCGAGGCCGAGTTCCGCCGCGTGCTGCCCTATCTCGATGCGGCGCGCGACCTGCCGCCGGCGGCGCAGGGCAGCGGCCCGGCCTTTGGCCTCGACCAGGGCGCCAAGCTCGAAGCGGGGGCCAACGCCGTCTATCGCCGTGCGCTGGACCGCAGCTTCCTGCCGCGCCTGCTCGCGCGGCTCGAGATCGTCATGCGCGGTTCCTTCCAGCGGCCCGACGAGCTCTACGACGCGACGCGCACCTACCTGATGCTCGGCCAGGAAGGTCCGATCGAGCCGGATGTCGTGAAGGCCTGGTTCGCGCGGGACTGGCTGCAGAGCTTCCCCGGCGCGGTGAACCAGCCGGTGCGCGACGCGCTGATGGGGCATCTGAACGCGACGCTGGCGCGCAACTTCCAGCGCTATCCGGTGGATGGCGCGCTGGTGGATGCGGCGCGGCGTGTCTTCTCCCGCCTGCCGCTCGCCGATCGCGTCTTCTCGCGGTTGCAGACGGCGGCGGCGGCCTCGGCGCAGTCGCTGCAGCCCTGGCGGCCGGCCGATGCGCTGGGCCAGGCGGGGCAGCGCTTCTTCGTGCGCGCCTCCGGCCAGCCGCTGACCGAGGGCATCCCGGCGCTCTACACGCTGGATGGGCTGTATCGCGGCCTGTTGCCGGTGCTGGGCGAGGTGGTGCGCCAGGGCGTCGCCGAATACTGGGTGTTGGGGCCTGAGGGCGCCGGCGCGAACACCGACGATCCGGTGCAGCTCGAACAGGCGGTGCTGCGGCTCTACGCGCAGGAATACGTCAAGCAGTGGCAGGCCATGCTCGAGGACCTGAACCTCGTGCCGCTGCCGCCGGCGCTTGCCCAGCAGGCCGAGGCGCTGAACATCCTCGGTGCGCCCAATTCGCCCATCAAGGATCTGCTGCGCTCGATCGTGCGGCAGGTGACGCTGGCGACGCCGCCGCAGGGCTGGACGCGCCCCGGCGCGCAGCCGCGTCCCGCCCCGCCGGCGGGCCAGCCGGCGCAGCCCGCCGAGCCGACCGGCGCGGAACCTGTCGCCGA
>JAYSDS010000025.1:30104-53740 GCA_041914265.1 Roseomonas sp. | reverse complement strand
TTTCCAAAGGCCTTTCGGCCTTTGGTGGGGAGGGGTCCGGGGAGGGGCAAAGCCCATCCCCGCCCTACCGTCGCCTGATCGTCGTGCCCCCGCCCGTCACCACCCCACCACCTCACGCCGCCTTCACCCGGTCCAGGAAGGCGCCGACCTCCGTCTGCAGCAGCCGCATCCTGTCCGCCTGCGTGTCGATCGCATCCGCGCTCCGGCGGGCGTCTTCCCGGGTGCGTTGCGCATCCTCGCGCATGGCCGCCACATGCTCCGACACCTGCCGCGTGCCGGCCGCGACCCCGGTGACGCTTCGGGTGATCTCGGTCGTGGCTGCGCCCTGTTCCTCGACGGCCGCGGCGATCGCGGCCGTTGCCTCGTTGATGCGCCCGATGGCGCCGGTGATGCTGGCGATGGCACCGACCACCTCGGCGGTCGCCTGCTGCATGCCGGCGACCTGGCTCGCGACGGTCTCGGTGGCCTTGCGCGTCTCGTTGGCGAGGGTCTTCACTTCGTTCGCCACCACCGCGAAGCCCTTGCCCGCTTCTCCGGCGCGCGCCGCTTCGATCGTCGCGTTCAGGGCGAGCAGGTTGGTCTGCCCGGCGATGTTGCCGATCAGCCCGACGACCTCGCCGATGCGCTGCGCGCTTTCCGTCAGCGATTGCATGATGCCATCCGTGCGGGCGGAGGCGGCGACGGCCGCGCGCGTCATGTCCGCGCTGTCGGCAAGCCGGCGGGAGATCTCGGTGACCGAGGTGGCGAGCTGTTCCGCGGCCGCCGCGACCGTCTCGATGCTCGCGCTTGCCTCATGGGCCGCATCGGCGACGATTCCCGCCCGTTCCACCCCGCCCTGCGCGGTGCGGTGCATGGCGTCCGCGGTGGCATGGGCGCGGCGCCCGTCTTCCGCCATGCCGGTCACGACATTGCCGACACGTGCCTCGAACTCCGTGGCGAGCGCGGCGAGGCGGCGATCGTATTCCGCTTTGTTCTCCTCGATGGTGACGGAGATGGCGAGGTCCATGTCCAGCATCACCGCCTGGGTCAGGGCGCGCATCAGCCGCGCGGTGCGGTCCTGCGCCGCGGCGGGGTTCAGCCGGCTGGCATGGGCGTGGCTTGCCGCGGCGAAGAGGCGGGTCAGCACGAAGGCATACCCGCCGATGTAGAAGCGCGGTTCGAGTCCGATATGGCTGTGGATCAGGCCGACGCGGCGGACAGACTGCATGTAGTCGGCGTCGAAGCGGCCGGAGAAGAGCCGTTCCCAATGCCGGGCCTGGGCGGCCGCGGCGCGATCCATCGCGGCGCTGCCGTCGAACATCGCCGCGAGGCGCGGCCAGGCACGCAGATGCCCATAGAAGTCGCGCAGGATGCCGGGCAGCACCGCCGTCAGGGTCGGCCGGAATTCCGCCAGTGCGGCGCGGGTTGAACTGTCGATCTCGAGGAAACGGGTTCGTTCCGATGCGTCGTCGGCCACGGCGGGGTGGGGCGTATCGGTCATTCGTCAGGCTCCAGTGTAGCCCGCGGACGCTGCGGCCGACCTGCTTGCGAAACATCTAATGAAAAGGAGTCCGGGAGAGGGGGGGCAGGGCGGGGCCGCCAGGCAAGGCTCTGCGGCACATTCCACCCGTTCCAGGCGCCTGCACCCGGGCCGATTGCCGGATGGCTGCGCGGCGGGGCAGTGCGTGCTATAGAGGCGGTCAGATGACCCGTGCCGTCGCGCCGCGGGTGCGGCGGACCCCCGTCGCCGCCCCCGTCCGACCCGCACCCCCCGTTCGCGCGCGACGCCGCCTGGCGCCGCGCCTGCTGCGTTGGACGATCGTCCTGGGCGTATGGGGTCTGGTGGCGGGCTTCATCGGCCTGCTGTTCTTCGCCTGGGACATGCCGCGGCCCGAGGATGCGCTGGCCGCGACGCGCCGCCCCTCGGTCACGCTGCTCTCGGGCGATGGGGCGCTGCTGTCCACCAGCGGCGACCTCTATGGCGAGACGGTGCGGCTGCGCGACCTGCCGGCCCATGTTCCCGCCGCCTTCATCGCCATCGAGGACCGGCGCTTCCGCGACCATATGGGCCTCGACCTGATCGGCGTGGCGCGGGCGCTGGTGGTCAACGTCACCTCGGGCCGCGTGGTACAGGGCGGATCGACGCTGACGCAGCAGCTCGCCAAGAACCTCTTCCTCACCCCCGAGCGCAGCCTGCGTCGGAAGGTGCAGGAGGCCCTGCTGGCGCTGTGGCTCGAACAGCGCTTCACCAAGGACGAGCTGCTGACGATCTATCTCAACCGCGTCTACCTCGGCGCCGGGACCTTCGGGGTGGATGCGGCGGCGCGGCTTTATTTCGGGGTGCCGGCGCGACGGCTGACGCCGGCTCAGGCGGCCGTGCTCGCCGGCCTGCCCAAGGCACCGTCGCGGCTCAATCCGCGCGTGAACCCCTCGGCCGCCGTGCATCGCGCGACCGAGGTGCTGGAAGCCATGGTCGAGACCGGCGCGCTGTCGGCCGCCGCGGCGATGGTGGAGGCCGAGCGGATCGCCTTCCCGCCCGCGCCGTCCCGCGCCGCCGGCTGGTTCGCCGACTGGGTGCGCGACGGCATCGACGACCGCGCGCCGGCGACCTCGGACCTGGTGCTGCGGACCACGCTCGACTCGCGCTTCCAGGCAGCGGTCGAATCACGGCTGGATACGCTGCTGGCCGGAGCGGGGCGCGCGGCCGGCGTCTCCCAGGGCGCGGTGGTCGCGATCGACGCCGCGAGCGGCGCGGTGCGTGCCATGGCGGGCGGCCGCGACTATCGCACCAGCCCCTTCAACCGGGCCACCCAGGCGCGCCGGCAGCCGGGTTCGGCCTTCAAGCCCTTCGTCTACCTCGCCGCCATCGAGGCCGGCGCCCGGCCGGACGACGTGGTCAGCGACGCCCCGATCAACCTCGGCGGCTGGACGCCGGGCAACGGCAACTGGCGCATGCGCGGGGAGATCACGATCGAGGACGCGCTCGCCCATTCGGTGAACACCGCCGCGGTGCGGGTGATGCAGCGTGCCGGCGGGGCGCGCCAGGTGGGCGCGGTGGCGACGCGGCTCGGCCTGCCGGGGCCCTTTCCGCGCGATGCCTCCATCGCGCTCGGCACGGCCGAGGTGACGCTGCTCGACCTCGTGACCGCCTATGCGCCCTTCGCCAATGGCGGGCGGCGGGTCGCCCCCTTCGGCGTGGCCGAGGCGCGCGCCGAGGGCCGTGCCATCGCCTGGCTGCCGCCCGCGCCGGCCCCGGCGATGCTGCCCGAAGCCGCCGAGGCGATGCGCCGCATGCTGGGCGCGGTGGTCGCGCGCGGCACGGGCCGCGCGGCGGCGGTGCCGGGCCTCGCCGTCGCGGGCAAGACCGGCACGACGCAGGATAATCGCGATGCCTGGTTCATCGGCATCGCCGGAGGAATGGTCATGGGCATCTGGCTCGGCAACGACGATGCGACGCCGATGGACGGCGTGGCCGGTGGCGGCCTGCCCGCCAGGCTCTTCCGCGACATCGTCGAAACCGCACGGGGGCGCTGAGCATGGCGTCCCAGGATTTCCTCATCTCCTTCGCCCGGCCCGTGCGGCATGAAGCGAACAACCTCCTTGCCGCGCTGTCGGGCACGGCGGAGCTGATGCTGCGCTCGCCCGGCGGCAGCGACCGCGACATTGCCCGTGCCGAACGGCTGCGCGACGCCTGTGCTCGGCTGCAGGCGCTGCTGCACGCCTATCTCGCGCTTGGGGCGCCGCCGCCCGCGGGTGCTACGGCGGAAGCGGCGCTCGACATGGTACGGCCGCTCATCGCCCTCACGCTGGGGCCGGGGCGCAAGGCCGAGATCTTTGTCGCGCCCGACCTGCCGCGCCTCGCCGCGACGCCGGCGGAACTCCAGGCGGCGGCGTTGGCGCTGGCGCAGGCCGCGGCCGTGGGGGCTGCGTCTGACGCCGCCATCGGCGTTGCGTTGGACCCGGTGCCAGGCGGCGCCGAACTCAGCGCCTGGCTGGATCCGGGGGAGGGAGGGCCACCGCCGGTCTTCCTGCCGGCGGCATGACTCGGCGAGCGATCATGCGGGACGCGATGGGAGAAGGGCGCTCCCCCTCTCCAAACCTCACCCCGCCAAAGGCCGAAGGGCCTTTGGAAGCCAATAACTGGCATGGTGCCCGGCGGTCGTGCCGGATGTCGGGGCGCGCGCCGCCGATCTTCCATCGGCGACGTCATTCGCGCGGCAACGTGGCGCGATCGCCACGCCTGCCCACGGCATTCCTTCGCGGCGGCATGGAAACGCTGCGCCCGCAGAGACTTCCCGTATAAGATTGCCAGACAGGATCAAGACGAAGCCACCGATGTCCCGTGCTGCCCTGACCGACGATAGCCCGGCCGCCTCGCGGCCTGCCTCCCGCTCCGGCCGTTTCGCGTCCGAGGCGGTGCGTGCCGTCCTGCGCCGGCGGATGATGGAACTGTTCGGGTTGCTGGTCGCGATCCTGGCGATCGGCCTCGGCGTCGCGCTGGGCAGCCACAATCCGGCCGATCCGTCGTTCAACACCGCGACCAGCGGGCCGACCACCAACCTGGCGGGGCCGGCGGGCGCGATTCTGTCCGACATCATGCTCCAGGGCTTCGGCTTCGCCGCAGGCCTGCCTTGCCTCGCGCTGCTCGCCTGGGCATTCCGGCTGGTGATGCATCGGGGGCTGGGGTCGATTGTCGCGCGGGTGGTGGGGCTGGTCATCGGCCTGCCGATCGTCGCGGCCGCGCTCTCGCTCCTGCCGCTGCCGGCGCTGCTGCCGGTGGATGCCGGGCCGGGCGGCGTCGCCGGGCCGCTTGTCTCTGGGGTGGTGGTGGACGGGTTGGGCGCGCTGCTCGGGCCGCTCGGTATCCTGGCGGGGCAGGGGCTGATCATGGTCGCCGCCGTCGGCGCGACCTTCATCGCCTGTGGCCTCACGGTGGGCGAATGGCGCGGCGCGGGCCGTGTCGCGGTGGGCGCCGGCCAGGTGGCGGTGGGCGCGGCGCGCAACGGTGCCGCGGCCTACGAGCCGGAGCCCGAACCGGAACCCGAGCCCGAACCCGAGGAACGCCCCCGTCGCCTGCGCGGGCCGGGCCTGCTGGCGCGCTTCACCTCGCCCTTCCGCCGGGTCGGCCGCGGGGCGGGCGCGCTGCTGCGTCGCGAACCCGACGCCGTGCCGCTCGGTTCCCTGCTGCGGGCCGCGGATGAGGCGGCGACCGCCGTTGCGCCAAGCCCCGCCGCCGCGCCGGCGCCCCTGCCGGGCCAGGACGGCGACGCCCGTCCGGGGACGGAACCGCCGGCCAAGGGCAAGCTGACCACGCGCAGCAAGGTGCTGGAACGCGCCCCCGACCGCACGCGCCGGCCGCCGGAGCAGCGGACGCTCGACCTGGACGAGGCCGGCTGGAAGCTGCCGCCGCTCGACCTGCTGACCGAGGCGCCGGCGCGCCGCACCGGCCGGCCTTCCGAGGAATCGCTGCAGGCCAATGCGCGGCTGCTGGAATCGGTGCTCGAGGATTACGGCGTGCGCGGGCGCATCAACGAGATCCGCCCGGGTCCGGTCGTCACGCTGTATGAGCTGGAGCCCGCGCCGGGCACCAAATCCTCGCGCGTCATCGGGCTCGCCGACGACATCGCGCGGTCGATGTCCGTCATCGCGGTGCGTATCGCCACTGTTCCTGGCCGCAACGTCATCGGCATCGAGATGCCGAACGCGAAGCGCGAGACAGTCTATCTGTCCGAGATGTTCGCCGATGAGGCCTGGGGCAAGAACCAGGGCCGGTTGCCGCTCGCCCTCGGCAAGGACATCGGCGGCGGGCCGGTGATCGCCGACCTCGCGCGCATGCCGCACCTGCTGATCGCGGGCACCACCGGCTCGGGCAAGTCGGTGGGGATCAACACCATGATCCTGTCGCTGCTCTACCGCTTCGGGCCGGAGGAATGCCGCTTCATCATGATCGACCCGAAGATGCTGGAACTGTCGGTCTATGACCGCATCCCGCATCTGCTCGCCCCGGTCGTGACCGAACCGCCCAAGGCGATCGGCGCGCTGAAGTGGACGGTGCGGGAGATGGAGCGCCGCTACCGCGCCATGTCGCAGCTCGGCGTGCGCAACATCGGCGGCTACAACGAGAAGGTGACGGCGTCCCGCCAGCGCGGCGAGGTGCTGACGCGCAAGGTGCAGACCGGCTTCGACCCCGACACCGGCAAGCCGGTCTTCGAGGAACAGCCGCTCGCGCTGGAACCGCTGCCGATGATCGTCGTCGTCATCGACGAGATGGCCGACCTGATGATCGTCGCGGGCAAGGAGATCGAGGCGGCGGTCCAGCGCCTCGCGCAGATGGCGCGTGCGGCCGGTATCCATGTGATCATGGCGACGCAGCGTCCGTCGGTGGACGTCATCACCGGCACCATCAAGGCGAACTTCCCGACCCGCATCTCCTTCCAGGTGACGTCGAAGATCGACAGCCGCACCATCCTCGGCGAGCAGGGCGCGGAACAGCTCCTCGGCCAGGGCGACATGCTGCATATGCCGGGCGGCGGGCGGCTCGCGCGCGTGCACGGCCCCTTCGTGTCCGACACCGAGGTGGAGCGCGTCGTCGAGTTCCTGCGCGAGCAGGGCGAACCCGCCTATATCGAAGAAGTGACCGAGGATGCCGAGGAGGATGGCGGCAGCATGCCCGGCATGCTCGGCGGCAATACCGATGCCGAAGGCTCGCTCTACGACCAGGCGGTGGCACTGGTGACGCGGGAGGGCAAGGCCAGCACCAGCTTCGTGCAGCGCCACCTCAACATTGGCTACAACCGCGCGGCCAAGCTGATCGAGCAGATGGAGAAGGAAGGCGTCGTCGGCCCGGCGAACCATGTCGGCAAGCGCGAGGTGCTGGCGCCGGGTCCGCGGGATTGATCGGGGCGGGGTGAAACTCTTCATCCCTGCGCCACATTCACAGGGCCAGACTGCGTGCAGCCAAGGAGAACGCCATGCGCACCACCCTCGCCGCCGCCCTGATCGCCGCCATGCCCATCGCCGCCCAGGCGCAGGACCGGCCGCAGATCTATCCGACACGTGACGTCGCGGTGACCTATCGCGTCTCCGGCGGCCAGGTGCAGGGTGCCGAGATGACCATGATGTGGTCCGCCGCGCAGCGGCTGATGCGCATGAACATGCCGGGCGGCATGGGCTACATGGTCGCCGATCACCAGAACCAGCGCGGCTTCATGGTGATGGAACCGACCCGCATGATCATGGACGTGCCGATGGCCCAGGCCGCGTCCTATCAGCGCGACCTTGAGAATGCGCGCTTCACCCGCGGCGGTACGGCGAAGGTCGCCGGCACCGACTGCACCATCTGGCGCTATGAGAATCGCGGCCAGTCGGGCGAGGCCTGCGTCACCGCCGATGGCGTGATGCTGCGCGCCAGCGGCAATGCGCAGGGCCAGCAGGGCTCGCTGGAGGCCACTCGCGTCAGCTACGGCCCGCAGGATGCCGCGCAGTTCCGCCGCCCGCAGGGCTACCAGACCATGCAGATGCCCCAGGGCATGCCGCAGGGGATGGGCACGCCGCGCTGAACGCGGCGCGCTATCATGACGCTACCCGCGTCATGAGGCCCCCATGGACTGGCACGCTACCCGCCCCGGCGAGATCGAGGGCGGGGCACCCGACCGCAGCGATGCGGCGCTGATCTTCATCGGCCGAATCCGCACGCCCTTTGCCGAGCGTGCGCAATGCCCGCATCGCGGCACGGAGGACGGGCCGGAATGCCGTATCGAGATCGATGCGCCGTGGCGCCCCGCGCTGCGGGGCATCGCGCCGGGGGATCGCCTCGAGGTTCTCTACTGGATGCACCTCGCGCGCCGCGACCTGCTGGTGCAGGCGCCGAAGGGAAGGCCGGCGCCGCTCGGCACCTTCGCGCTGCGATCGCCCAACCGGCCGAACCCGATCGCGACGTCCGATGTCGTGGTCATTGCCGTCACCGAGGATGCGTTGACGGTGCGCAGCCTCGATTGCGTGGACGGGACGCCGTTGCTCGACCTGAAGCCGGCGCGGCGGTGAGGCTTCTGCACCGGCGACGGTAGGGCCGAGAGGGGCCCAGCCCCTCCGGTCCCACCCTATGTCAGGCGGCACCCACCAGATGCGACACGTTCTTCGTGACCGTGTAGCAGGCCAGCCCCTCGCTGCCGCCCTCTCGCCCATAGCCGCTGTCCTTCACGCCGCCGAACGGCGTCTCGGCGATGGAGGCGACGAGGTGGTTGATCGACAGGTTGCCCACTTCCAACTCCTCGCTCAGCTTGTCGATGCGGGGGGCGGAATGGGTGAAGGCGTAGCCGGCGAGGCCGAAGGGCAGGGAATTCGCCTTGGTGATGGCCTCGTCGAGGTTGCGCGTGCGGCTGATCAGCGCGAGCGGGCCGAAGGGTTCCTCATGCATCGCCAGCGCATCGTCAGGCACGTCGGCGAGCACGGTCAGCGGAAACAGGCAGCCTTGGTTGCCGGCGCGCTCGCCACCCGCCAGCACCCGCGCCCCGCGGGAGACGGCATCGGCGACCAGCCGTTCCATCGCCTCGACGCGGCGGTGGTTCGCGACCGGGCCCATCATCGTCGCGGGGTCGAGGCCATTGCCGATCGTCACCGCGCGCGCCTTCTCGCCCATCGCGGTCGCGAAGCGGTCATGGATGGCATCGTCCACGAAGAAGCGCGTCGGCGCGACGCAGACCTGGCCCGCATTGCGCGACTTCACCGTGGCGGAAACGGAAGCCGCCGATTCCACATCCGCATCGTCGCAGACGATGACCGGCGCGTGGCCGCCGAGTTCCATGATCGCCGGCTTCATGTACTGCCCGGCGAGCGCGGCCAGCCGCTTTCCCACCGGCACCGAGCCGGTGAAGGTGACGAGCCGCACCGACGGCTGTGGGATCAGATATTCCGAGATTTCCGACGGCACGCCGAAGACAAGTTGCAGCGCGCCCTTGGGGACACCGGCATCGATGAAGGCCTCGACCAGGTGCATCGCGCCCGCCGGCGTTTCCTCCGAGCCCTTGAGGATGATCGCGCAGCCCGCGGCGAGCGCGCCGGCGACCTTGCGCGTGGGCGAGCTGACCGGGAAGTTCCACGGCGCGAAGCCGGCGACGAGGCCGATCGGCTGGCGCAGCACGACATGACGCATGCCCGGTTCGGCGGGGATGACGCGGCCATAGGCGCGCCGGCCTTCCTCGGCATCCCATTCGATGATGTCGCAGGCGCGCAGGATCTCGATCTTGGCCTGGCCAACCGGCTTGCCTTGTTCGAGCGTCACGGCCTCGGCGATGGCATCGGCGCGTTCGCGGAGCAGCCGCGCCGCACCGCGCATGACCTCCGCGCGCTTCGCGGGGGAGGTGCGGCCCCAGGCGCGCTGGCCTTCCGCTGCGGCGGCGAGGGCATCGTCGAGGTCCGCCCGCGTCGCATGCGGCACTTCCCCGATCACGCTGTCATCGAGCGGATTATGGACCGGCGTGCCGGGGCGGGAGCGCCATTCGCCGGCGACGGCAAGCTTCAGCGTGGGATAGGTCGGCATCGGGTCGGCTTCCTTGGCGCGTTCGTTGTGCTTAATTGAATATAGCGATGAGCCGCCCGGTCAAGCCGATGCGGGCGCGACTGGCGCAAGCCGGCGCCGCAGTCCAGGCTGGGACTGCCCATGTCCTTCGGATTCGCCTTCGCCGCGATCTTCGCGGTCATCCACCTCCTGGTGATCCTGCGCGCCCTGCTGGTCGACGGGCGCGACCCCATGTCGCGCGCGGCCTGGGTGCTCGCGCTGCTGTTGCTGCCGGGCGTGGGGGTCTGCGTCTATCTGCTGGTGGGCGAGCCCTGGCTCGCGCGGCATCTGCGCCACCGGGCCGTCATCGTCTTCGACGTGCTGGCCCGCGAGACGCGTGCCGTGACCGAGGCCGCGGCCACCCCGCGCGAGGCCATTCCCGAACGCTTCCGCCCCGCCTTCCGCCTGTGCCAGGCCTTGGCGCGCGGTCCGACCGTCTCCGGCAACGTCGCGCGGCTCACCCCCGATTCCAACGCGGCGATCGCGGCGATGGTCGCGGCGATGGACGAGGCGACCGGGACGATCCACCTCTCCTTCTACATCTGGCTTGCCGACAATAACGGTCTGAAGGTGGTGGACGCGCTGTGCCGTGCCGCCGCGCGCGGCGTAACCTGCCGCATCATCGCGGATGGCATCGGATCGCGCCCGCTGGTGCGCTCGGCGCATTGGCAGCGGATGCGCCAGGCAGGGGTGCGGCTCGAAAGCGCGCTGCCGATCGCGAGCGGACCGCTGGTCTTCCTCGGCAACCGCGTCGATCTGCGCAACCACCGCAAGATCGTCGTCATCGACAACCGGCTGACCTTCTGCGGCAGCCAGAACTGCGCCGATCCCGAATTCCGGGTGAAGGCGAAATACGCCCCCTGGGTGGACATCATGCTGTCCTTCGAGGGGCCGGTCGTCGCGCAGAACCAGCTTCTCTTCGCCTCCGACTGGATGGCGGAGACGGGCGAGGACCTGACCGCGCTGCTGCGCGCCCCCGCCGTGCCGCCGCATCCGGACGGCTTCCCGGCCATCGCCTTCGGCACCGGGCCGAACGCGCCGAAAGGGTCTATGTCGGATGTCTTCGTCGCGCTGCTCGGCGGGGCGGAGCGCGAGGTGGTGATCTCGACGCCTTACTTCGTGCCGGATGCGCCGCTTTTCGCCGCGCTGGTCGCCTGTGCGCGGCGCGGTGTCGAGACGATGCTGATCCTGCCCGCCCGCAACGATTCCTGGGCGGTGAGCGCGATCAGCAAGGCCTACTACCCCGACCTTCTCGCGGCCGGGGTGCGCGTCTTCGAGTTCAATGGCGGGCTGCTCCACGCCAAGACGCTGGTGCCGGACCGCGCCGTCGCGCTGGTCGGATCAGCCAACATGGACCGGCGCAGCATCGACCTGAACTTCGAGAACAACATCCTGCTCTGTTCGGACGCGATGGCGCGCGAGATCCGCGAGCGCCAGGAGAGCTATCTGCGGCAGTCCACGGAAATCCTGGCCGAGGGCCTGCGCCGCCGCACCATCCCGCGCCGGCTGTGGGAGAACACGCTGACCATGTTCAGCCCCGTGCTGTAGCGCGGCGCGGGTGATGGCGGGACCTTATTCCACGCCCACCATCACATCGGACGCCTTGACCACGGCATAGGCCTTGCCGCCCTTCGCCAGGTTCAGCTCTTCCGCGGCTTCGTTGGTGATGGAGGCAGTGAAGACGATGCCCGGGGCGATCTCGATCTTCACATGGGTCGTCGTCGCGCCCTTATGGACCTCAAGGACCGTGCCGGGGAACTGGTTGCGGGCGGAAAGCTTCATGGCGTTCGTCCTTCGATGCCGTGTCGTTATATCCTATACGATACGGCGCCCTTGGGCGAGGCTTGCATCGGGGGCGGCTGCTCCCCCATCTGCTGCGGGTATCGGAAAGGAGCCGGCATGACGACGACCGACAAGACCTTCCCTGTGACGCGTACCGATGCCGAATGGCGCGCGCTGCTGACGCCCGAGCAGTACCAGGTGATGCGCCATCACGGCACCGAGCGCCCGGGAAGCTGCGCCCTGCTGCGGGAAAAGCGGCGCGGCGTCTTCGCCTGCGCCGGCTGCGGCCAGGCGCTGTTCCGCTCCGGCCGCAAGTTCGAGAGCGGCACCGGCTGGCCGAGCTTCGACACCCCTGAGCCCGATGCGATCGAGACCACGATCGACCGCAGCTACGGCATGGTCCGCATGGAAGTGCATTGCAGCCGCTGCGGCAGCCATATGGGCCATGTCTTCGAAGACGGGCCGCCGCCGACGGGCCTGCGGTACTGCATCAACGGCGTGGCGCTGGACTTCACGCCCGACGAGGCGGCGTGACGCTGCGGCGGGCCTCGCGGCGCGCGGTGCTGGCGGGGCTTCTGGCCACGCCGGCCTTGGCGCAGGAGGGGCGCCGCCTGCGCGACGCGACGGGGCGGGAGACGTTGCTGCCGGCCCGCATCGCCCGCGTCTTTCCCGCCGGGCCGCCGGCCTCGATTCTGCTCTGGAGCGTCGCGCCCGACCGGCTCGCGGGCTGGCCCGGGCGCGCGCCCGGACCCGCCGAGCGCGCCTTCCTGCCGCCGGCCGCGGCGGATTTGCCGGAGCTTCCCCGCCTGACCGGGCGGGATGCCGAGGCGGGCATCGCCGCCCTGCGCCGCGACCGCCCGGATCTCGTGCTGGACTACGGCGCGACCGGCCCGGCCTATGTGGCGCTTGCGGAACGGGTGCGGGCGGAGACGGGGCTGCCGACGCTGTTGCTTGATGGCAGCCTCGCCAGGATCCCGCAGACCTATCGGCTGCTGGGCGAGGCGTTCGACCGGCAGGCGACGGCCGCCGCTGCCGCCGCGATGGCCGAGCGCGTCCTGGCCGGGGCCGAGGCCTGCGCCGCGCGGCTGCGTGTCACGGGGCGGCCGCGGGTGCTCCATCTGCGCGGACCGCAAGGGATGGAGGCCGCCATGCCGGGGTCCGGCAGCGCCGAAGTGTTCGAGGCGGTTGGCGCCGAGACGGTCGCGACGGAGGCACAGGCCGGCCCGGATCGTGCGCTGGCCTGGGACCCGGACTGGGTCATCGCTGGCGACCCGGCCTTCCTCGACGTCGCTCGGGCGGACCCGGCCTGGCGCCGGCTCAGGGCGGTGCGAGAAGGTCGGCTCGTGGTCGCGCCGGCGCTGCCCTTCGGATGGCTTGACCTGCCGCCCTCGGTGAACCGGCTGCTCGGGCTGGCCTGGCTGCCGGCCCTGTTCGGGCAGGCGCCAGCGGCGGGATTCGCGGGCGAACTGGGGGCGCTGTACGGGATGTTGTTCCACCGGCCGCTGCCCGAAGCGGGGGCCGCGGCGCTGCTGCGGCACGCCCTGCCGCGCGGGTAAGGGCGGCGTTGTCTCGGGGCGGGGGGGGCGGCCGGCACCACGCCAACGGTCGGCCTTCCAAATGATCCATCATGTGGCTGGGGTGGTTTGGAGCGGCGCCGCCCCTCCGATGCCCATCTCACCACGTCAGCGAAACCGCGGCCCCGGGCCGCGCGAGCCCTCATCCTCTCGCATGGCGGCCGCCACGACGCTGCGCTTGCCCCATTTGCCGCGCCGCACTAAGTGGGGGCGCCAAGGTTCGGATCGCGAAAGGTCCCCCATGGCTCCCGACAGCACGCCTGAACAGCACCCTCGCCGCGGCATCCGCATGATCGAGGAGGCCTACGCCTTCGACGACGTGCTGCTGGTGCCTTCCTATTCCACCGTGCTGCCCTCGCAGACGGACACGCGCACGCGGATGACGAAGGAGATTTTCCTCAACATCCCGCTCATCTCCGCCGCGATGGACACGGTCACCGAGGGCAACATGGCCATCGCCATGGCCCAGGCTGGTGGCATCGGCGTGATCCACAAGAACCTGACGCCTGAGGAACAGGCCGCCCAGGTCCGCCAGGTGAAGAAGTTCGAATCGGGCATGGTGGTGAACCCGCTCACCGTGCATCCCGACCAGACATTGGCCGAGGTCCGCGCCCTGCAGGACCGCTACCGCATCAGCGGTATTCCGGTGGTCGAGCGCGGGTCGGGCCGGCTAGTCGGCATCATCACCAACCGCGACGTCCGCTTCGCGACCGATCCGAACCTGCGCGTCTATGAGCTGATGACGCGGGAGAACCTGATCACCGCCTCCCCCGAGGTGACGGCCGACCAGGCGCGTGCGCTGCTGCACAAGCACCGGATCGAGAAGCTACTCGTGGTCGATGACGCCTATCGCTGCACCGGCCTCATCACCGTCAAGGACATGGACAAGGCGCAGGCCAATCCGAATGCCGTGAAGGACGGCATGGGCCGGCTGCGCGTCGCCGCGGCGACCGGGGTGGGCGAGGACGGCTTCCACCGCGCCGAGCTGCTGGTCGCCGCCGAGGTCGATGTCATCGTCGTGGACACCGCCCATGGGCATTCCGGTGGCGTGATGGGCGCGGTGGAGCGCATCAAGCGCCTGTCGAATTCCGTGCAGGTCGTTGCCGGCAACATCGCCACGCCAGAAGGCGCGCTGGCGCTGATCGAGGCCGGCGCCGACGCCGTGAAGGTCGGCATCGGGCCGGGGTCGATCTGCACCACGCGCATCGTCGCCGGTGTCGGCGTGCCGCAGCTCACGGCCGTGATGGAGAGTGCGGCGGCGGCGCGGGAGAAGGGCGTGCCGGTCATTGCCGATGGCGGCATCCGGTCTTCGGGTGACCTTGCCAAGGCGATCGCCGCGGGTGCCGACTGCGCGATGATGGGCAGCGTCTTCGCCGGCACGGACGAAGCGCCGGGCGAGGTGTTCCTGTACCAGGGGCGGTCCTACAAATCCTATCGCGGCATGGGCTCGCTGGGCGCGATGGCGCGCGGTTCGGCCGATCGCTACTTCCAGGCCGAGGTGCAGGACACGCTAAAGCTGGTGCCGGAAGGCATCGAGGGGCGCGTCGGCTACAAGGGCCCGGTGGGCACGGTGGTGCACCAGATGGTCGGCGGGCTGCGCGCGGCGATGGGCTATACGGGCTGCGCGACCGTTCCGGACCTGCAGGCGAATGCGCGGTTCCGGCGGATCACCGGGGCCGGGCTGCGGGAGAGCCACGTGCACGACGTGGCGATCACGCGGGAAGCGCCCAATTATCGGGCGGAAGGGTAGCCAGAGGGGGCCTTGCCCCCCTCCGGACCTCCGCCACCAGAGGCCGAAGGGCCTTTGGAAACCTCAACTTGGTGTTGGGCGGCGTGAGCGCCCCCGATAAGGCTGGTGCACCTCGTGCGCGGCGGGCCAAATGCCTGCGGTCCAGGGGGGCGTAGCCCCCTGGCGGGGAGGTTTGGAGGGGCGGCGCCCCTCCAATGGAGACAAGCGCCATGTCCAAGCCCGAAGCCGTCATCTTCGACGCCTACGGCACGTTGCTCGATGTCGATGGTGCCATGGCGGCGCATGCCGCGCGGCTTGGCGATCGCTGGCCGCTGCTGTCGGCCGAATGGCGGGCGAAACAGCTCGAATACACCTGGGTCCGGAGCCTGACGGGTCCCGGGCAGCATGAGGATTTCTGGCTCTGCACCCGCGATGCGCTGGCCTTCGTTTGCGCGCGCCACGGCATCGCCGACGCCGCTCTGCAGAAGGACCTGATGGAGGCTTACCGCGTCCTGCCGGCCTATCCGGAGGTTCCGGCCACGCTGCGCGCCATCCGGGCGCAGGGCATCACCACTGCCATATTGTCGAACGGCACGCCGAACATGCTGGCGGACGCTGTCGAGGCGGCGGGCATCGCGCCGCTGGTGGATGAGGTATTGAGCGTGGAATCCGTGGGTGTCTTCAAGCCCGATCCCCGGGTGTACCGGTTGGCGACGCGGCAGTTCGGCTGCCATCAGGATGAGCTGCTCTTCGTCTCAGGCAATGCCTGGGACGGCCAGGCGGCGCAGGCCTTCGGCATGCGGGTGGTGCGGGTGAACCGCACCGGCGCGCCCGACGAATACGGGCTGAAGGCGGCGGGCGTGCCCTCGTTGCGTGACCTTTCAGGATTGGCTGATCTTCTGTCGTGACCCCTTCTGCCCGGATTGCCGCCGCGATCAGCCTGCTCGCGGCGCTCGATGACCAATGCTTCGCGCCCGAGGCGCGCCGCCGTCCCGCCGACGCGGTGGCGAGCGACTTCTTCCGCGCCCGCCGCTTCATCGGCGGCGGCGACCGGCGGGAGGTGTCCGAACGCGCCTGGGGCGTGGTGCGGCAACGGCTACGGCTCGACTGGCACCTCGCGCGGCTCGGCGTGGCGCCGACGCCCCGGCTGCTGCTGCTCGCCCAGATGCTGCTGGTCGAGGGCATGCAGCGCCAGGCGGCGGAGGCGCTGTTCGACGGGTCCCATTACGGGCCCCCGGCGCTCGATGCCGCGGAACGGCGGGTCAGCGCCTCGCTGGATGGCCGTTCCCTGATCGATCCGGCTATGCCGGACGGCGCGCGGCTGAACCTGCCGGAATGGGTGCTGCCGGCGCTGTCGGCGCGGTTCGGAGCGCGCCTGGCCGCGGAAGCGGCGGCGCTGGAGGCCGAGGCGCCGCTCGACCTGCGCGCCAACCTGCTGAAGACCGACCGGGCCACCGCGGTGCGGACCCTGGCGGCGGAGGGGATCGCGACGGAGCCGACGCCGCTCTCCCCCTGGGGCCTGCGGCTGCCGGCGCGCCGCCCGGTCACCGGCGCCGTCACCTATCGCGACGGGCTGGTCGAGGTGCAGGACGAAGGCAGCCAGCTCATCGCCCTGCTGGCGGAAGCCCGGCCCGGGATGCGCGTGGCCGACTACTGCGCCGGCGCGGCGGGCAAGACGCTGGCCATGGCCGCGACCATGGGCAATCGGGGGCGTATCACGGCCTGCGATACCTCCGCGCCCCGGCTGGAAGGCGCGGCGAAGCGCCTGCGCCGCGCCGGCGTGGACAATGCGGAACGGCACCTGCTGGTCGCCGGCGACCGCTGGGCCAAGCGCCGGGCGGGATCCTTCGACCGGGTGCTGGTCGATGCGCCCTGCACCGGGACGGGCACCTGGCGGCGCAACCCGGATGCCCGGCTGCGGACGCGGCCCGAGGACCTCGCCGAGCTTGCCGCAGTGCAATATGAGATTCTCGCGAGGGCCTCGGAACTGGTACGCCCGGGCGGAAGGCTGGTCTACGCTACCTGTTCACTCCTGCCGCAGGAGAATGAGGAGCAGATGGACCGCTTCCTGGCGCGTTCCCCTGGTTTTGTTCCGGTCCCGCTGGAACGGCTCTGGTCGGCGCTGCTGCCCGGGGTCGCGTTGCCTTGCGCGGGTCCGTGGATGAGCCTCTCGCCCGGGGCGAACGGCACGGACGGTTTCTTCTGCGCGGTGCTGGAGCGCGTGCCGTGATCAGCATCCGCCGGGCGCGCCCGGGCGATGCCCAGGCGATCGGGGAGATCCATGCCGCGGTCTGGCGGTCCACCTATGCCGGGATCCTGCCCGACGCCTATCTGGCCGGGCTGTCGGCGCAGCGGCTGGCCGGCTTCTATCAGCGCGCGGTGCTCGATCGGCGAGAGGGCCATGCCGTCTTTGTCGCGGCGGCGGGGGAGGCCGGGGTCGTCGGCTTCGCCTCGGGAGGCCGCGCGCGGCGCACGGGCCTCGCCGAGGGCGAGGTCGAGACGCTCTACCTGCTGGAGGATTGGCGCGAACGCGGCGCGGGCCGGCGCCTGATGCGCGCCATGGGGGCGCATCTGCGCGCGGTGGGCTGCCGGTCGGCCATGCTGTGGGTGCTGCACGACAACCCCACGCGCTGGTTCTATCGCCATCTCGGCGGGCGCGAGGTCGCGCATGAGGAGATTCGCGTCGGCGGTGCGACGGTGCGTCAGGCCGCCTTCGTCTGGGACCCGATCGAGGCCCTGCTGGCCGCGACCGCGCCGGCCGGCGAGCGCTGACTCACGGCGGGGCGATGAAGGCACCGCCGAAGATCAGGTAGAGGACCAGCACGATCACCAGCAGGCCAAGGACACCGCCGAAGCCGCCGCCCCCGTAATAGCCCGAGCGGTAGCCGTAATAGCCGCCGCCCCCGAAGAGCAGCAGCAGCAGGATCACGATCAGCAGCAGGGTCATGGCGCATCTCCTCCGGAAAGGGAGCGCCGGGCGGGGGCAAAGGTTGCATCGCGCGGTCTTGCCCGCCGCCCATTCCTGTGCTTCACGCCGCCATGGCCGACCCGATTCCAGATTCCGCCCCCCGCCACGACCGGATCCTGATCCTCGACTTCGGTAGCCAGGTGACGCAGCTCATCGCGCGCCGCCTCCGCGAAGCCGGGGTCTATTGCGAGGTCTGGCCCTTCAACAAGGCCCCGGAAGAGCGCATCCGCGCCTTCGCGCCGCGCGGCATCATCTTCTCGGGCGGACCGGCCTCGGTCACCGAGGGGGCAAGCCCCCGTGCGCCGGACTATGCCTTCGCCTCGGGCCTGCCGATCCTCGGCATCTGCTACGGGCAGCAGACCATGGCCCAGCAGCTCGGCGGCACGGTCGAGGGCGGGCACGCCGCGGAATTCGGCCGCGCCTATGTCGACGTCACCGGCGACTGCGCCATCACCCAGGGCATCTGGGCGAAGGGCGCGCGCGAGCAGGTCTGGATGTCGCATGGCGACCGCATCACGGAACTGCCCCCCGGCTTCCGCGTCGTCGCGAGTTCCGAGGGCGCGCCCTTCGCGCTGATCGCCGACGACAAGCGCCACTACTACGGCACGATGTTCCACCCCGAGGTGGTGCACACCCCGCACGGCGCGGCGCTGCTGAAGAACTTCACCAACCTCGTCTGCGGCTGTTCCGGCGACTGGACCATGGGCGCCTTCCGCGCCGAGATGGTCGAGAAGATCCGCGCCCAGGTGGGCAAGGGCCGCGTGGTGTGCGGCTTGTCGGGTGGCGTCGATTCCTCCGTCGCGGCCGTGCTGATCCATGAGGCGATCGGCGACCAGCTCACCTGCATCTATGTCGATCACGGCCTGATGCGGGCGAATGAATCCGAGCAGGTCGTCAGCACCTTCCGCGACCGCTTCAACATCCACCTGGTGCATCGCGACGCGAGCGATCTGTTCCTCGGGCAGTTGAGCGGCGTCACCGACCCGGAGGTGAAGCGCAAGACCATCGGCCGGCTGTTCATCGAGGTGTTCGAGGACGAGCAGATGAAGATCGGCGGGGCGGATTTCCTCGCCCAGGGGACGCTCTATCCGGACGTGATCGAGAGCGTGTCCGCGACCGGCGGGCCATCGGTCACGATCAAGTCCCACCACAATGTCGGCGGCCTGCCCGAGGGGATGCGCATGCAACTCGTCGAGCCGCTGCGCGACCTGTTCAAGGACGAGGTGCGAGCGTTGGGCCGGGAGCTCGGCATCCCCGAGGAGATCGTCGGCCGGCATCCCTTCCCGGGGCCGGGCCTGGCCATCCGCATCCCCGGCGAGGTGACGCGCGAGAAGGCCGACCTGCTGCGCAAGGTGGATGTCATCTACCTGGAGGAGATCCGCGCCGCCGGGCTGTATGATGCGATCTGGCAGGCCTTCGCCGTGCTGCTGCCGGTGCGCACCGTGGGCGTGATGGGCGATGGCCGGACCTATGACCAGGCCTGCGCGCTGCGCGCGGTGACCTCGACGGACGGCATGACGGCGGATGTCTACCCCTTCACGATGGAGTTCCTGAGCCGCGTGGCGAACCGCATCGTGAACGAGGTGCGCGGCATCAACCGCGTGACCTATGACATCACCTCGAAGCCGCCGGGGACGATCGAGTGGGAGTGATGACGGCTGCCGACCTGAAGGCCTCGCTTTGCCGCCACATCGACGCACGGCGTGACGATGTCATCGCGCTGCTGCAGGACTTCCTGCGCATCCGCTCGGTGAACCCGCCGGGCGACACGCGGGAGGCGGCGGATTTCGTGCGCGGCATCCTCGACCGCTTCGGGCTCGAACACCGCACGCTGGCGGCGCGGGAGGACATGCCCAACATCATCTCCTGCTGGCATGCGCCCGTGGTCGGCCGGCACCTGGTGCTGAACGGGCATATGGACGTCTTCCCCGTTTCGGACGACCGGCTCTGGGCGGCGGAGATCGTGGGCGATCGCATCGTCGCCCGCGGCGCGTCGGACATGAAGACCGGCACGCTCGCCTCCATCCTCACCTATTGCCTGCTCTATCCCTATCGCGACCGGCTGTTCGGCAAGCTGACGCTGACTGTGGTCTCGGACGAGCAATCCGGCGGTCGCTACGGCACGAAGTTCCTCTTCGACGAGCATGAGGACAAGATCGCCGGCGATTGCTGCCTGAACGGCGAACCGAGCGGCCTCGGCAACATCCGCTTCCTCGAGAAGGGCACGCTGCGCTTCTCCCTGTCGGCGAGCGGGCCGGGTGGGCATGGTGGCTATCCCCACCGTGCGAACAACCCGATCCAGCAGATCGTTGCCGCCACCCAGGCGCTCTACGACCGCTATCACCTAAAGCTCGCGAACATGCCCGAGGAGATCGTCGCGGTCCTGCGCGACCCCGCGAGCATCGCCGCCGCCGACGCCATCCTCGGGCAGGGCGCGGCGGACAACGCGCTGCGCATCACCGTCAATGCCGGGATCATCCAGGGCGGCCGCAAGGCGACGCAGATCCCGACCGACTGCACCGTGCATGCCGACATCCGCGTGCCCTACGGCCCGGACCTCGATCGCGTCCGTGCGGAACTGCCGGCGCTGGCGGCCGAATTCGGCTGCACGCTCGCGATCAACGAGGATCACAGCTATCCCGCCAGCGGCACCGAACCCGATGGCGAGATGGCGCTGATCCTGCGCGAGAACACGAAGGCGCTGCTCGGCATCGACGCGCCGCCGGTGTGCAGCCTGGGCGGCACCGACATGCGGTACTGGCGCTGGCGCGGCATCCCCGCGGTGGTGGTCGGGCCGTCGCCGCTCAGCATGGGCACGGACGAGGAACACGTCACGATCGATGAAGCCATCGCCGTGCTGAAGCTCCAGGCGATGTGCACCATCGACTATCTCTCGGTTTCCTCGCCGGGTTGAGCGGGACAGCCGCGGCTCCTGATGCGACCGGAGGGGGTGTCGCCCCCTCCAACCTGACCACCGACGTCACCGGATCACCGGGCTGTTGCTTGCGTGATGTTCTTATTTTGTTCTAAATTCAGGCGTGCGACGCGCTGGCGTTCCAGTGAACGACGCAGACAGGCAGGCCACCGGCGATGCCGTGGCCGCCGCCAGCGGGGCCGCCATCCCATGCAACTCGCCTTCGATTTCGCCCAGGAAACGCAGCCCTCGCGACCCGATCGGCCGGAGCGGCTCTTCTTGTGCGCCATGCCGGGCCGCGAGGCCCTGGCGTCGCTTACGCGCTTCGCCGAGGCCTTCCTCGCCCGCCACGCACCCGACGCGATGCCCATCGCCCCTGAGAGGCTGCATGTCTCCCTCCAGCATCTCCGCGACGACGTCCGGTTGCGGGAGGCCACCCTTTTTGTCGCACGCCAGGCCGTGCGGCGCATCGCGCTGTATCCTTTCGAACAGCGCTTCCACCGGGCGACGGGCTTGCCGTCATTGTCCCGGAAGAAGCGGGGTTGCCCGGTCGTGCTGCTGGCCGATGGCGAGGGCCTGCCCACATTGCAGCGGCAGATCGCGACGGGCTTGGCCGCAATCGGCTGGCGCGTGGGCGGCGTCGGGGTGCCGCATATGACCCTGGCCTATACGCGCAGGCCACTACCCGCCGGCACTGTCCCGCCGATCGGCTTCGAAGTGCGCGAGGTGCTGCTCATCCACAGTCGCCGGGGCCTGTCGGAATACCGGGTGATCGATCGCTGGCCGCTACGTGGCTGACGGCGGGGGTGGGCGCGGCCACCGTCAGGCCTATGATGCGCGGTGCCGGGCGCTGTTGGCCCGGGATGCTTCAGGCGGGAATGCGGGCGTGTCGAAGGCGACGCGGGCGACGACCATGCTGGCGAAGGCAGGGATCGCCTTCACCATCCACAGCTACGACTACGACCCCGATGCGGACAGCATCGGCCTGCAGGCGGCCGAGGCGCTGGGCGAAGCGCCCGCCCGCGTGCTCAAGACACTGATGGCCTTGGTGGATGGCAAGCCGGCCTGCGTCATCGTCCCGTCGGACCATGAGGTGTCGATGAAGCGCCTGGCCGCGGCCTTCGGCGGCAAGTCGGCGGAGATGATGAAGCCCGCCGAGGCCGAACGCGTCACCGGCTACAAGGTCGGCGGCATCAGCCCCTTCGGCCAGGCCCGCCCCGTGCGCACCGCGATCGAGCAACAGGCCCTGGCGCATGATCTCGTCTACATGAATGGCGGTCAGCGCGGATTGCAACTGCGCATGGACCCGCGCGATGCGGTGGCGGCACTGAAGGCGATCGTCGCACCGGTGGTGGCCTGATACGGGCCTGCCTGTCGGCGGCCCTGGCATCCGCCTATCGTTCCGCGCGCGACCGCCCTGCCAAGCCCGCGCGCCTTATCGTTCGCCTCGCCCATGATGAGGTCATCGGCAAGGCTCGGCGGTGTGACGCGGCGGCCGGCGGGCTATGCCGCGCGCTTCAGCATCCACTCGGCCAGCGCGTCCTTCACGGCGTCCATGCCGCGCCGGATCCCGTCGAACAGCGCGCGGTCCAGGCCGTGGGCCTGCTCGATCCGCGCCGCCAGCGCCGCATCCGCGGGGGTGGGGTTGTCGACGGTCGGCGGGTTGGTGCGCACGCGCACGCTCGCCTGTTTCCGGATGCCGATCAGCCGCGTGAGAATGCTGAAGCTGGTGTCGTAATCGTCCTGCAGCCCGACGAATTCGAAATGGTCGAGCAGATAGTCGAGCGCCCGCGCCGGATCCTGCGCGCGCAGCAGCTCGGGCGGCAGCAGGTATTGCGCCATCTGGTTCGCGGTCCAGCCGCGCGCGAGGAAGGCCCCGAGATCCTTCACCTCATGCCGGAATGCCTCGGAACCCGGATGCATCGCGGATCGCTGGTACCGGTAGTCCGAGACGAAGCGCGCCACCGGGTCGCGCAAATAGGTGAAGACGCGCGTACGCGGCGCGGCGTCGCGGATGCGCGCGACATGCCGCGCGAAGATGTGCCCCGAGGCGAAGCGGTACTCGTTGGCGGTGCAGCGCGCGGCGAAATCCTCGACGGCGTTGTCGAGCCGCTGATGAAAGGGGATGGCGGGATCCATGCCATCCACATGGATATTCGTCGCCGGCCGGTTCTCCCGCAACGCACCGGCAATCTCCTCGCGCAGCGAACTGCCCGCGGTCTTGGGGACGTGCTGGAACAGCCAGAATGCGCCCTCGGTCCGCTGCGGGTCGAAATAGCGGTTGAACTCTCCGTCCAGCAGCAGCCGCATGGACATGTTTCACTCTCCCACGGCTCAGTGGCGCGTCAGCGAATCCCTTTGGCCCAAGAATCATGAAAGGGAACCGCCCGTCTACCAACACGGCGCCGGCGTTACAAAGCGTTCGCTGATGACCCGGATGAGGGTGGAAGCGATGGCATGGAAGGCAGAGCTGGGACGGGTTCGCCTTTTGCAAACGCTTTCCGCCAAGGGACGAGAAGGCCTTTCCGATTACTCCGCGGTCGGAGTTGGAGGGGCGCTGCCCCTCTCCAATGCTCCCGCCGGCGCCAGCGTCCTACATCCCGCCCGTTGAACCCGGCCAACCCATGCACCGATCCCGGCCGGAAGCAGCCGCCGTCGTCAGTCGCTGACCTGCTCCGCTTCCGCCCCGACCGTCCCGAAGGCGCCTTCCAGGCCGGCCAGGAACGCATCGCGCATGACGCTGTCGGCCAGCGTCGCGCTGATCGCCGCGTGGCGTTCCGGGTCCGCCGCCTGGCGCAGCACCCGCGCGAGATCGAGCGGCGAGCCGCGGCGGAAATGCAGGCCGTCGAGTCCGGGCCGCACCTTCTCCGCCATGCCGCCGATGTCGGAGACGATGAGCGGCGTGCCCGCGCGCATCGCCTCCTGGATCACCACCGGCGAGTTCTCCCACCAGATCGACGGCACCACGATCCAGCCTGCGCCCTGCATCAGGTCGAGCACGTCGGCCTGGTCGTAGCGCCCGAAGAAGGAGAGCGCCGGCCCCGCCTGGTCGATCGAGGAAGCGAGGCCGGCGAACATGCCGAGTACATCCTCCCGCTCGCAGCCGAAGACCGAGAGCGTGAGCCCCGGCTGCT